>CAZLFF010000026.1:0-32029 GCA_964558755.1 uncultured Pirellulaceae bacterium | reverse complement strand
GATTCATACTCTCGTCATCCAGAACGCAATACTGGCGAATTTGTTTGCTGGACATCTGCGCGTTGTACATGATGTTCGCGTCCTGAAAGCGTTCTGCCTGCATCGCCCTTGCCGAGATGACCTCTTTGCGAATCGTTTCGCTAGAGGTCCCCTGCTCCTTGGATGCGAGTTCTTTAAACTCAGCCGCGGGAACTTCGACGTGAATGTCGATTCGATCCAGCAGCGGGCCGCTGACCTTGCCCATGTAACGTTCGATTTGCGGCGGCGTGCAGTTGCAATCCCGACGCGGATCGCTGCGATAGCCGCACGGGCACGGATTCAACGCGGCGAGCATCATGAAGTCGCACGGAAACGTGGTGGACGTTAACGCGCGGCTGATCGTGACGATCCGGTCCTCGAGCGGTTGGCGTAGAACCTCTAGCGTGCGGCGATTGAACTCGGGCAATTCGTCGAGGAACAGCACGCCGTTGTGAGCCATGCTGATCTCACCCGGCATAGGGTTGCTGCCACCGCCGACTAGCCCCGGCTCGCTGATCGTGTGGTGCGGGCTGCGGAACGGTCGAGTGGCCATCAGCGGCTGTCCCGGTTCCAGCCGACCGACACTACTGTAAATTCGCGTCGTCTCGATCGACTCGTCGGGCGACAGGTGAGGCAACACGGTTGGCACTCGTTTGGCCAGCATCGTCTTGCCACTTCCGGGTGGCCCAAGCATCAGCAAATTGTGCGAACCTGCCGCCGCGACCGTGATCGCTCGTTTTGCCAGTTCCTGTCCACGCACGTCGGCGAAGTCGATTTCGTATCGAGAGAACTCGTCGAACAGCTCTTCGATCCGTGACGGAATCGGTTCGATGTCCAAGTTCCCGCTAAAGAACGCGGCGGCTTCGGTCAGCGAGTGGACGGCGATTACGTCTAGCTCCTCGACGACGGCGGCTTCCGCTGCGTTTTGTGCCGGGACCACGATCCCCTTGAGCCCCATTTCTCGTGCGGCGATGGCCATCGACAAAACCCCTTTGGCCGGACGCATCGTTCCCTCTAACGCTAGTTCGCCAACGGCCGCATAATCGTCCAGGCGATCGGATTGGAACTGATTACTGCCAATCAGAATCCCCAGCGTAATGGGCAGATCAAACGAAGCGGCTTGCTTGGGCAGCTCCGCCGGGGCGAGGTTAATCACGACTCGATCGAACGGACGCTGGAACCCAGAATTGGCCATCGCCCGCTCGCAGCGATGAATGCTCTCGCGAACCGCGGCCTCGGGCAGCCCCACCAAAATCGTTTTAGGTGACGACCGCACCGAAACATCAACTTCAACCTCGACCGGCATCGCTTTGATGCCCAGCAGGCTAAAGGTGTGCAGCCGAGCCAGTCGTCCACTGACGTGAGGCGATTCGGAGTCGTGCTGATCGGCTGCGCTCATCTTGATTTCGTTGGGTTAATACATTTTGGAAAGTTCAGATACGATTGCGGCCATTGTTTTTCGCGCCGAGGCGGGCGAGAGAATTTCGGCGTCAGATCCGAGGCTGAGCACTCGCGGGATGATGGATAGGTCATGACCGGCGTTCACCGTCAGTTCGATTTGCCCGTCGGCTTTCTTTTTGATCGTTTGATCTGGGTGCCATGGCTCTTCGGTCACCCATCGTGCGGCGGCAGCCGAAATCCGAATCCGAAAGCGGCGTTTTGTATTCCTGACGAACATTCCGAGCGCCTGTCCAACGTGTTCGTCTAGATCTAGGTCTCCAGGAACCTTGAAGTAGTCGTCCGTAAGCGTTGCCGATTCGAACCGATCCAGCTTGAAGGTTCGAATTCGTTCGACGGGGTCTTTGTCTTCGCAAGCGGCCGCGATTACGTACAGACTGCTGCTGAACAGCACCAACGTGTAAGGCTCGATCCGGCGAACCTTTGGTGGCTTGCCCGTGCTGGCGTATTTCGCCTCGATGACTCGGTGCTCGAGAACGCCGCGGTTGAGCGTCTTGATAATGCCATGTTGTTTCTCATACGACTTGGTCGGCACGCCCAGCACACGCAGGGTTTTGCGAAATTTTTCATAGTGAGTGAACACGCTGTCGGGAATTTCGTCTTGGATCTTTTTCCAGAACGATTCGATCCCCATCCAGAACGGAGTCCCCGCCAGCGGGTGCATCAAATCGCGACCCACCGATAACGCGATCAATTCAGAAGCAGAAAAGCTGATCTTTGTGGCCGTTTTTGCCAGCGGTCCGAGCTTCCACACTTTGCCACGCTGCGTTTCGTGTTGGGCAACATCGATCCCGGCCGATTGCAGCGCGTCGAGGTCTCGTTTGAGCGTGCGAGGATGAACGGCGCTAATGCCCAGTTCGTCGCAGATGTCATCCGACAGTTCTTTGATGGTTTTGCCGTAGCGAACCCGTTCAAGGATTTGCAGGATCTTGTGCTGGCGAATCAGTTGTTCGTTGCGAGCCATATTCGTTTGGTCGAAGGTCCATCGTCGTTGTCGTCCGGACCCGCTATTATGGCGGATGCAGTGCGATGTGCCAGCCAGTGCCGGTTGGTTTAATCCGCTCGATATTTTGCGACCCGAATGACCCAGAAAGAGAAACTGATGTCCAAACCCAATCGAGCAGTGGTCTGTCTGAGCGGCGGCATGGATTCGACCGGCTTGCTACTACGACTGTTGGCCGAGGGGCGTCGCGTGTACGGAATTAGCTTCGATTACGGCCAAAAGCATCGAATCGAACTGGAGCGATTGAATCGAAACGTGACTTACCTTAAGGAAAACGACGTTCAGCTCGATTGGCGGACGGTGGATCTCTCCGACTTGGGTGACCTGCTGCACAGCGCTTTGACGGATTCAAACTGGACGGTGCCGACGGGGCACTACGAGCAAGAGAACATGAAGCAAACGGTCGTGCCGAACCGCAACGCGATTTTTGCTTCCATCTGTTACAGCTACGCCTTGTCGATTGCTACTCGCGAGAATGCCAACGTCGACTTTTGTTTGGGCGTGCACAGTGGCGATCACGCGATTTATCCTGATTGCCGTCCAGCGTTTTACGAATCCATTTTTGAAGCGTTTAAGATCGGAAACTGGGACAGCGACAAAGTGCATTTGCATCTGCCGTACTTGAACGGTGACAAGCTGTCCATTTTACAGGACGCAGCGCAGTCGATTGACAAGCTGGGATTAGATTTTGACACGGTGTTCGCCAACACGATCACCAGTTATCAACCCGACGAGCAGGGGCGCTCTCACGGGCTGACCGGTTCCGACGTCGAACGCGTGTTGGCGTTTCATAAATTCGGGCGGCGCGACCCGATCGAGTACGTTGAACCGTGGGAGGACGTGGTCGCCAAGGCGGTCGAGCTGCAAAAGCAATTTTTGGAAGACACTTCCTACGGTCGGCGCTGAAACACGGCTTGCCTCGGTTCCTCGGGTCGGTGAACCTGGTTGTACGGATTGTATGGCTTGTGCGCTGATTGAATTGCTCGTGCCAGTTGGAAGTTTGGCCCGTGTGATTATGCTGGACGCCATGACGGATTCCACGCAATCAAAACACCAATCGCCGAAGTTTAACGAAACACGGGCCGGTCGCCGCTCGCTGGGTTCGTCGTGGCGAAGCACATTGAATCAACCCGCAGCGATCATTGGTTTGCTGCTGCTGTTGCTCATCGGCGTCGGGCTGACAGGTTATCGAGTTTATCGCCAGTACTCTGTTCCAGCCCGAGTGTTCGACTGGCAGAACCGGGGCCATAGCGATTTCCACAACGGAACCTATTTTCCGTCCATGGCGTTTCGAGATGGTGTTAACCCATATTCACTCGAAGCCGCAGAGGTTTACGAACTCAGTCGATCGTCGCCTTTGTACTCGCCCGTGTTGTTTATTTGGCACTTGCCGTTTACGTATCTTGATGTGCTGACGGCCGACGTGGCTTTTTTCATGTTCAACTGCGTGCTGTTGGGGCTACTCGTTTGGCTTGGGCTTTATTGTTCAGGAGTCCCGCCGCGAAACCACGTGGGGCTTGGGGTTTTGTTGATGGCGGCACTGGTGTTAAGTCGGCCGGGGCACATCACCTTATTCACGGGCTACTTTACACTCGAGTTGGTGATCGGGACCGTCCTTGCGGTGCACTTTGCTGAAACTCGTCCGTGGCTGGCGGGTGTTGGAATGCTCCTCGCTTCAGGCAAGCCGACCTACATTCTGCCGCTGATTGTTTTAATGTTGTTCCGAGGAAACGTGGCTGCGGTCGTGCGCGGGATTGTGTTGTGCACCGTGGGTGGGCTGGTTGGGCTCGGATGGTTGGCGTTTCATAGTAGCCCGCTGGAGGTTTTATCCGGAATCAACGAAGGGCGTATGGCCTTGCATAATGATCCGACTGAAATTCCTATGAACACATGGACGCGACTGGATTCGGTCGGTGTCGTTTCGAAACTGATGCACTGGCAGCCCAATGACTTGGTCTACTTGCTCTCGATGTTGGTGATGTTGGTTGTCCCGGGGTTGGCTATTAGGCGTCTCGCGACTAGAGAGGAAAACCGGGGCGCGACGGGATTGAGTGGCCTAATCATTTGCCTCACGATTCTCGTTTCGATCTATCACCATTCCTACGACAGCCTCTTGATTGTCGTGCCGTGGATCGGCCTTGCCTTTTTCCATACCATTGGCCGGGAACGGATGTCTAGCGTCGTGCGGTGGACGATCGTCGTCTGCCTAGCTGTACCAGCAGCCAATTATCTATCCACCCGCTCGATCGGCGAGCGTTTGGGGCTTGCGACTGACGGTACTGTTTGGCAAATCGCGACATCGGCCAACGGAGCCTGCTTGCTGCTGGCATTGCTCTTGGCCATCGGCGCGGCGTACTTGAGCGGCGCCCCGACGAGCCCTACGAACTCGCTGTCAGACTCGCGTTAAAGTTTACGGGCTATGCGGCTGGCGCGTGTTGCTCGGTCGAAAAGCGGGTCATTCGGGCTATGTGCGTTGAACTGGCCGTGCTGGCTGGCACGATAATTCGAACGAAGCGGCACGAGCGTTCGTGCGCCGCGTTCGAGTGTATTCGCGTTTTCCGGCCGTTCGCTATGGTTCTTCGACAGCCAATCCTGATGCTGATCGCGATCGCCTGCGTTGTCAGCAGCGGGTGTTGCTGGCGGCAACCGGCTAAGAGAAAGTGCTGTCCTCCATTCGCGTCACCCCGAACTCCGCTGGCGGTTTCCACCAAGTCTGAGAACGTAGGCGTCTCGTCCAGTTTTAAAGCAATCGAAGAATACGCTCAGGCGAAAGTCTCGCTGGTTTCTCAGATCGCAGCCGACGGAACATTGGCGATCGAACTAGACGAAGTCATCCACTTAGCCAGCCAGAATTCGGCGCTGGGGAACGCGATTGACCACGAGCGACATCTGCTCGGCTGCCAAACGGGAGACTGCTGTCAACGCACGGCGCTGGATCGGATCTTGGCTGGCGAAGCAGATGAGCAGCGGATCAAGTCGGCCGCGGAGGCGGCGGAAGCATTTCTCGGCTTGGTTCAAGTTGCGTTACAGTCAGAGCTGTTGGATGAATCGCGCGAGAAGCTGGCCGATTTTCAAGAAACCGTCGTGGCAGCGGACGAGGCTGGTTTCGCAACGGCCAGCAGCAAACATCAATTGACCGAGGTTCAACTGGAGCTTCACCGACTGGAATCAAAACTCTCGACCGTTCAGCAGCAACTTACGTACACGCTGAATGAACTGATCAACGAGCCCGATGCTCAGCTTGTGATCTTTCAGCCCGTGTACGACCTGAGTTGCGAGCGGCCCGACTTCGATGTGAACTCGGAACTGGCGACCGCCGAAAACAATCGTCCGGGGATTCAGTCGGCCGAGTCCGCGCTGGCGTCGGGTGTCGGCGCCGAGTATTGGCTGAGCCAGCTTGATCAACGCTTGGGCGTGAAACTGGCAAACCAGCCTTTGAGAAAACGGTTTTTGCGTCAGCAGATCATTGAGAACATTCGCGTCGCCGAGTTGCCCGATAATTCATCACACGGCCGCCGCCAGCAAGCGCAGGAAATGTTGGCTGTCAGGAAACGTCAGGCGCGGGCGGAGGCCGCTGCTGCGATGTTGGAAGTACAGTCGAACTATGAATCGCTGACGATCGCCAACGAAAACGTTCAGGCATTGATGGATCGGGCCGAGCAACTGGTCGCCAGCAAACAGGTGGATGCGAAGCAAGCCTACGTAGACAAGGCAAAGAATCTCGCGAGCTTGCAAGAAGCCCGTTCTGAGCGTGTTGCCGCGGCGATCGCGTGCGAGATCGGACGCGTGAAACTAAGGGCCGCTCAAGGAACGCTCGGACGGTAGCCGACCATCGATCGCTTCGATGATCGTGGCGGCGACCCTAAGCCGATGATCTCCGTACGCACAATCGTTACAAAGCGTGTGTCGCGTGATCGGTCAGGAATATCGCTCTGCGTGGCTTTTAACCAGCCGTGATTTTTCCAATCGTTGGTGAATCACGCTCCATTTTGGACTAAGCTAGACAACAAGGTCGTGACGTGGGGTTCGACCTTTCCCCGATTGTTTTTGGATCGCAGATTTCGGCGACAACGAGCGAGCGATGCGTGCAGGTTTGTTAATTTTTCTATTATTGGGTATCGCCTTCGCGGGCTGGTACGCGACGAACGGAGGATCACGCGAGGATGATGGCCCCGTCCGCCGGACCACGGCCGTTCGTTTGGACCAACAGGAGGACAACGATGAACTGGCACTTGGCCAAACGCTTCGTTGCCAAGGAAAACTCGAACCCGCCTCTGGATTGATTCGAATTGTTGCTCCCGTCGGTTCACGCGTTTCCTCGTTAACCGAAAAATCGGTTGGTGATGAAGTGACCGAAGGCGAAGTGCTGGTCACCCTGCAGAGTCGCGACCTGCGTCAGCAAGATCTGAAACTTGCTCAGGCTCGCCGCGACGACGCGCTGAACAAGGCTCGGTTTGAGGAAGACCAGGGCCAGTACAAGCTTCGCGCCAGCAAACTCGCGTTGGCGGAAGCTGAGTCTGCCGAGGAGAGAATCGCGACCGAAGAGCAAAAAATTGAACTGTTGCGGCAACAGTGTCACTCAAACAAGGCGATGCTTACGCGGTTAGAGTCCATCGCGTCGAACCCTAGAACCCAAGATTTGCTTAATGATGCGGATCTAGAAAAGCAGCGGTTGGTTGTTCAGACGTTACAGCTAAAAATTAAGCAGGCCGAACTCGAAGTCGAGCTGGCTCGAAAGAGCGCCGCTCGTGCCCAACAGGCAGCACGCAATAACATTGAAACCATTGAAAGCTCGATCGCCAACGCCAGCCAAGTTGTCCCGACCTCGACGCTGGATGCCGCCGTGGACATGGCGCAACGGGCATTCGACATGACGGAGATTAAATCGCCGTTGCCGACGGCGACAATCCTAGACATCATCGTTCGCGAGGGGGATTCGGTGACGAACAAACCTGTCATGGTAATTGGCGATACGTCCGACATGCACTGCGTGGCGGAGGTCAGTGACCAGTTTTTGCGCCGGGTGAACGTCGATTCCTCGTCGCCCCTGCGGGCGCGGATCACTTCACCGGCTTTGGGCAAGTCATTGGTGGGCACTGTGATCGCCAAGGGGGTCATGATCGGCCCGCCGTCATTGAGCGATCCAAATCCGTTTGCCAAGGTCGATCGCCGAACCGGCACGGTCTCGATTCAGCTCGATGATTCGACAGTTGCTTCCAAGCTGGTCAACTTGCAGGTTGAAGTCGAAATCGAACTCTCTCCCGGAGCGTTGAAGGCCGATTGAGCGGTTTTGTTAACTGCGGGCGGAGCGTCACGCGAGGTGAATGAATTGGCCCGAACCCGGCGAGTCGATTCGATCTAGTAAGTATTAACCTCTTTGCTCATTCATCATGCGAACGCCGCTGTCGATCAACAATCTTCGCGATGGTGGCCTGCGGACCGTTTTGTCGATCAGCGGCATCAGCATCGCGGTCACGCTGATCTTCATGCAGCTTGGGTTTCTGGGAGCGGTTTTGGACACCGCGGTTCTGTTTTATGACAATTTGAAGTTCGATTTGGTCGTCCGTTCACCCAACTACTATCACTTTTGCGACGCGGATAAATTCTCGAATCGATACTTGGAGTCAATTCAAAACGTGGCCGGCGTTGAGACCATTCGGCCCTATCATGTCAGTTTGGGCAAGTGGAATTATGCTCAACAATCAGTCCAGCGCGGCATGTTAATCATGGGGCTCGACCCGGCGCAGAATCCGTTTGCAGCCAAGAACGCATCCGTTCAACTGCCAAACCTCCGTGATCTGTCGCAGCCCCGCGCGATTTTGGTCGATCGGAAGTCGAGACCTCAATTCTTAGGCGCAAATAATCGGACTCGGTTTAACGATTCGAATTTGGGGTTGGAGGTTGAGCTCAACCAAAAGCGGTGCGAGGTCGTTGGCTTATTTGAGTTGGGGACGGGTTTGGCTGCTAACGGAGCCGCCATCACGCACCAAGAGGACTTCTATCGACTGTTCCCAAATTACTCATCGGACGACGTGACACTCGGTTTGATCGAGTTGACGGACTCCCAGCGAGTGGACATCGCAGCGGCCCAAGCCTCGATTTATCAATTGCTTGGATCGGATGCTGGCCGGGTGCCGCCGGTTGAGGTGCTGACTCGAAAGGACGTTGTGCGCCGAGAGATTATGCACTGGATCGGAAATACGCCGATCGGATTTATCTTCATCGCCGGGGTTGTGGTCGCGTTGATTGTTGGCGCGATCGTTGTGTATATCGTGCTCTCGTCGGACATCAGCAAGCAAATTGGAGAATACGCGACCTTGAAGGCGATGGGCTATCGCAACAGCTATTTATCCAAAGTTGTGATCGAGCAAGCGTTGATATTGGGTGTGATTAGCTATCTGGTTGCGTTTTTGATTTCTTCCGTTTTGTACAGCGTGGTCGGCCGTGCTGCCAACCTGCCGATCACCATGACGATTAGCCGACAAGTAATCGTGTTTGGTGCGACGTTGGCAATGTGTTGTATTTCTGGCTCGATTGCCATGCAGAAACTAAGGAGGGCAGATCCCGCCGATCTGTTTTAGTCCTCCATGCATCTGCTGCTGGCCGCAAAACTTGCTTGGTCCAACACGACCGCGAACTGGCAACGCCTCTTCGTGCGCTGCTCCGGCGTCACGTTTGCGGTCGTGCTAATGTTCATGCAAACAGGATTTCGCAACGCTTTGTTCGACAGCAACGTGCGGATCATGGAGCAGAAGATTGACGCGGACATCGTCATCCGAATTCGCAGTCGGTTCATGCTCTCCAGCGGTCAACAGATGCCACTGCAGCAGGTGATCGTGGCTCGATCCGCCGAGGGCGTCGCGGCTGCCGAACCGCTCTACATTGAGAACATGCTCTCGGCACTTCGGCGAGGTCAAAATTCGTCGCGGAAAATACGCGTTCTAGGCTTTGACCCGGGCCACGAACTGTTTGCGAACTTTGGATTGGCAGAATTGGGATCGGAGTTAAAGCGGCCGGGAACCGCGGTCTCGGACGTGAAAAGTAAATCTATGTTCGGACTGCCAACGACGATGACCCAGTTGCGGCTTAACCCGTTTGCTGAATTGGGCGGACGTAGGCTTGAGCTAGTCGGGCTGTTTCGAATGGGGATCAATTTCTCGAACGACGGCACACTCGCGATGACGCCTGAGAATTTCGCTCGCTATTTTCCCGTTCGCGGTGGAGGCGACCCGTTGTCGATGGTCGATTACGCCGTCGTCAGATGCGAGGCAAGTGCTGATCCGGTGGAGGTTGTGAACTCGTTACGGAAATTGCTGGGTGACAGCGTGCTGGTCCAGACTCGGAGAGACTTCCTAAAGTCAGAACGAAATTTCTGGGGTAAGAACACGCCCATCGGCTTGATCTTCTGGGTTGGAACAGTGATCGGATTCGTTGTTGGTTTGATCATCTGCTATCAAGTTCTGGCGACGGACATCGGCGATCATATGGGTGAGTTCGCGACGCTCAAAGCGATGGGTTACCCAACGGTTTTCTTCGCAACGGTCGTCGGTTCTCAAGCACTGATTCTCTCGCTGGTCTCGTTTGTTCCGGGGTTGTTGATCACCATGATCGCATTCACGGGCATCAACTGGACCAGCGGTCTAATTATGTTTCTCAATGTGCCTCGCACACTCATGGTGTTGGGGCTGACGGTACTAATGTGTGTTATGTCGGGCATGGTGGCCCTGCGAAAATTGCTTTCCGCGGACCCAGCAAGCCTGTTTTAATCCGCTCAGCTTCTTGGGTGCCCCAAAGGCGAATGAACAAATGAACGAACCGAACAACGAAACTCCCGTCATCCAAGTCGACGGATTGAACCACTTCTTCGGTACTGGCGAATCCAGAACGCAGGCGCTGTTCGAGAATGTGCTGAATGTCCGCGCCGGGGAAATTGTCATCATGACCGGGCCGTCGGGATCCGGTAAAACGACCTTGCTCACGCTGATCGGAACTCTGCGCACGGTGCAGGAAGGGAGTCTGAAGATTCTGGGCCAAGAGCTAAACGGAATGTCGGCACGGGGATTGACGGACGTTCGCAAGAAGATCGGCTTCATCTTTCAGGCTCACAACCTGTTCGGTTCCCTGACGGCGTACCAGAACGTGCGGATGGCGACCGAACTGGTTGGCAGGAGTAACTCTGAGGTAAAACCAAAGATCGAGCAAATGCTGACGCGGCTTGGGTTAGGAGAGCGAATTCACTACAAACCCAAATCACTTTCGGGGGGCCAGAAACAGCGGGTCGCGATCGCCCGGGGACTCATTCACCAGCCGCGCATCGTCTTGGCTGACGAACCAACCGCGGCGCTTGACGAGCAATCGGGACGCGAGGCCGTGACTTTGCTGCGTGAGATGGCAGATCAGCAAGGTTGCACGGTACTGATCGTGACGCACGACAACCGAATCTTGGACGTGGCCGATCGAATTATCAACATGGTCGCGGGCCGCATTAAGAACGATTCCGACGTCAAACAGACCGAGCGAATCTGCGAGTTCCTAGTGAAGACAGAAATTTTCCCGGACCTCACACCACGAACCCTAACCGAAGTCGCTGGCAACATCGAGATCCGCACTTACGCTCAAGGTGATCACATCGTAACCCAAGGTGAGGAGGGACGTGAGTTCTTTATGATCAGCCAGGGGCGAGTCAACATTCGGCGCAAGGATGAGTCCGGAGTTGAGCAGACGGTCAATCGGTTGTCATCCGGGAGCTTCTTCGGTGAAGTGTCGCTCATCAAGGATCAGCCGCGAAACGCAAGCGTCGTCGCAACCGAGCCGACGACGTGCTACGTCCTCGATCGAGAAGAATTCCGCGCCGTGGTCGAGTCAAGTGATTCGTTTGACTCAGAGCTTCGCAAGGCGATGTTCGAAAGAAATTGATTCATGGCCAAATCTAACTCGTTCACCAAAAGGTACGCTTGGTCGATTACCACCTTCGCGCCGCTGTTGCCGAACATGATTGGGTCGCTCTTTAACGTTTGGTACAACGTTACCAATATTCAACCACTGCTGAGCCCTAGTCAATTGACTCGGTTCATGGGGGCTGTCACGAACTACAACGCGATTATTTATCCGGTCCTAATCGTTTGGTACGTGTGGTGGATGTTGCCCATTCGTGAAACCTACCGGCGGTTAAGGGCCCACCAAACGGTGGAGGAAAGTCGGGTGGCCCGAGACCGGCGAAAAGTGATTAACTCGCCATGGGCCATTGTTGCGATTGGTTGTGTCGGCTGGTTCTTATGCATCCCGGTTTTTCTATTGAATTTGTATCTCCGCAGTGA
Organism: uncultured Pirellulaceae bacterium; assembly: GCA_964558755.1. GTDB lineage: Bacteria > Planctomycetota > Planctomycetia > Pirellulales > Pirellulaceae > Mariniblastus. The sequence continues at coordinate 20,233 of CAZLFF010000026.1, read as the reverse complement.
ACCGGTCCATCCGCACCTAGTGGTCCATTTGCCGATCTCGTTCATTATTGCGGGGATGATCGCGGTTTCGCAGAGCCTGTTTGTGTCTGAACTGTGCAGTCTTCGGCTGTTACACCCGACTTTCTTTCCAACCGGTGGCGCGTCGAGGGTCGTTGGTGGGAGGTCGATCACGATCGCCAGTAAAGGCCTCGTGTGGGCCGTGTCCGCGGTGGTTTGCCCCGTTATTTCGTTGTTGCTGTTGATTGTCGCGCCGCAGAATGTTGAGTGGATTGGATTGTTCGCGATTTCTGTCAGTGCGGTCGCGATTGCGTTCGGTCTGCTGAGCGCGTGGTTGATGGCAGAACTAATCACCGAGCCCGTGAACTGTTTGCGAGCGGCTGCCGAACAGATTGCCGACGGAAATTTGAATGCTCGAGTTGATTTGTCTCGCGCTGATGATTTTGGTCCGCTCATTGACCAGTTCAATCAAATGGCCGGAGGGCTTCGCGAGAAAGCACATTTGCAGGAAACGTTCGGTCAGCATGTCGGAGAAACAGCAGCGCGGGAAATCCTCAAGCAGCAGCACGGTGAGCTTGGTGAGGAACGTAGGATTACGGTGATGTTCGCCGATCTAAGGAATTTTACGTCTTACAGCTCGGAACTGCCGCCGGCGGAGGTCGTTGAGATGTTGAATTTGTTTTTCACCGAGTCGGTTGAGATCGTCGAGCGACACGGCGGAATGGTCAATAAGTTCTTGGGTGACGGCTTGATGGCGTTGTTTGGGGCGACCACTGCCGAAAGCAATCATGCCGACGATGCGGTGGCCGCAGGTGTCGAGATCGTCGCTTGTATGCAGCGGGTCAATGACGAACTGCGATGCCGCGCAACAAGTGCGGAATCGACCGCGGAAGTTGCAGTCGGGATTGGAGTTCACACCGGCGACGCCGTTGTCGGCAGCATCGGGTCAGCCCGGCGGCTGGAATATACGGCCATCGGCGACACGGTTAACGTTGCCAGCAGAATCGAATCGCTCAGCAAGCGATTCGGGGTGTCACTCTTAATTAGCCAAGCAACACAGGATGCTCGCAGCGTTAAAGAAGACGCTCGAAAACTTCCGCCTCAAAGGGTAAAGGGGAAATCGGAGGCGATTATTGTTTTTGCGATCGATTCACTGGTTTGACAGGCGGAACGCTCGTCGGCTCCATCAAGGCTGGCGTTTACTTAGCCGCCAGCTCATTGCTAAGCACCGTTTCCATGGCTTCTTCCGCGATCGTGATCGTTTCGTTCACGTTCAGATTACCGCGAAGGATATAAGACGAGTTCACGATGTACATGCCATCGACAGAAGATTTTTGTGAGGGCAATAGTTGGCTGTAATTCAAAGTCGGGATCGCCATGACACTGCGAACGCGGCTAATTTTAAAGTCGACGACGTCATCGCGAGTAAAATCGGCGTGCATTCGTTCCAAAGCTGCCAAGAAGCTCTCACGGATCTCGTCGTCTGATTTCTCAAACAACTCATGATCGCACGGAACGTACTTGGGAAGATAGACCAGGCTGTGTCCACCCATTTCTTCGGTATCGACAATACAAGTCATCTCGATCACCGCGGTCATGGGCACCCACGTGTCGGTGATGTTTGTGACGTAGTACGGCGAGAGCGGTTTCTTAAGCAGGACCGAGGCACAGACGATGCCAAGGTAATCGACTTTGTCAAACCGTGTCTTTTCGTCTTCGCTTAGGTCTGTGCAAACACGGCTAAGGATCGAGTTTGGTGTGGTCATAATGACGCGATCGAACTTTTGGTCCGAACCGTCTGCCATGCGAACATTGAAGCTGCCATCCGCTTGTTTGGCAATGTTCTCGATGGGCTTGCCCGCCTGGATCTTTACCCCAAGCTCGTTCAGCACTTCTTCCATTCGTTCGATGATGCGGCGATAACCGCCAGCAACGTAGCCAAACATCTCTTTCTTCAGGCCTGTGCGTCGAGCCTTGTACATCCGGCTGATGTGAGCCCAGATAAACGAAGCGGCCGTTTTCTTGTAGCTTTCACCCAGCTTTGCGTTCAGCAGCGGCTTCCAGATTTTCTCAAACGTGCCTTTGCCGGACCAGCGAGACAACCAATCGGCGACGGGCATCTTTTCCAAGCGACGCCAGTTTTTGATCTTGGACGCGTAAAAGATGGTGCCGCCCAGTCTCAGTTTTTCAATCAGCGTCAGCGGTGGAAACTTCAGAAACTCGGCCGTGTCCGACATGCTGTAGAGTTTGTCGTTCGTGTAGAACCCCGTCTTTGTTTCAACCCACTTGAGTTCGTCAGACAGGTTGATCTCATCCAGCAGGTTGCGCAGCCGATCGTCCGACATCAGGATGACGTGATAGTGCTTCTCCCATTCAACGTCCCCTAGCTTCCACGTGGACGCGAGACCGCCAAGCTTATCGGCGGCTTCGATTAGCGTCACATCGTGTCCAAGTTTCGCCATTCGCATCGCGAGTGTCAGTCCAAGCATGCCACCACCGGCAATCGCCCATTTGGTTGGTGCTCGATGGTTCGTCGATTCTGGATTCTTCACGATCATGCTGAAAATCTAAGTGGCAGGTAAGGTTGACAGTTCGTCAGACGCGTTCGAAGACCGACCTTCGGGCGTCGCAAACAGCGGCCTGGCCGAGCACGGTCGCACGATTGCTCGAGGCCGACGTGCTATAAATCGGAACGCTTCGGGCGGCGTCCCGAGGAGCCGCCTGTGGGGCTTTGGATTTGCGACGAAAGCCGTTGCTGCCAACGACGCTGCGCCGAAGAAAGCAACGACGCGGGTTTAACGTTCTTCAATAGCCGCCAAAACGTCGCTTCAGTAATAGCTTCAATGTTAGCCAGACGGTGCGACCGACGGCCATCTTGCTGTCGCCCAATTTGTGGTCGTAGCGAAGGAGGAACGGTACTTCTGCAAACGCGTACTTGAAACGACGCATTTTTAACAGGACGTCCGCCATGCACGAGAAACCTTTCTCACTGACAAATTGGTCACCGTAGTAATTCATTGACTCTTCGAGCACGCTCTTACGGTACGCGCGGTAGCCGCAGGTGTAGTCTCGGACGCCGGGGATTGGCATGATCGTTTGGACCAGCAATTTCGCTCCGTAGGTCATCAAGATCCGAAACTGCGGAACGCCCATCACCCGTGAACCCGCCTGATAGCGAGAAGCCGTCACGACGTCGTAGCCCTCACTAATTTTTTGAATCAGAGGGTTGATGACGCCTGGAGGATGCGTGTCGTCGCCGTCCATGGTGACAATGATGTCGCCGTCGGCCGCTTGGCGAACCCCCTCGATGAAACCACTGCGAAGCGCCCCCGGCAGGTTTTGATTGACCTGGTGTTGGACCAACGTCACCGGCATGTGAAAGCTGAATTGGCTGGCAATTGCGCCGGTGTTGTCGGTGCTTGCATCGTCGACCACGATCACGTGGTAGTCTTGGCCGTTTGCGGCAAATACCGATTGGATTTTTGTTAGCAGCGACGGCAGCCCTTCTGCTTCGTTGTACGCCGGCAGCACGACGAAAACTTTCGGAGCTCCCGGAAGAACCGGCTGAGCGTTGGTTTGGGTGGCGAAATGTGGGCTAGGGATCGAGCTAGACAAAGTGCTCGAACTCTCAGATCGCGGTTCTTCAGTGACTTGGGGAGCGGTCGTTGACATAATGAATCGGTGAAGCAAATCAGGGTTTTCATTGCACGAGGTTCAAGTTGGCTCCCCCAGAGAGGAGCCGGCGTGCAACCGTTCCATCATAACTGGATGGTTTGGAATGGCTACCGAAGAGTTTCCCTAGAGTTTTACAAAGCGAAAAATAACGGGAAATCGAGAAAGAAGGCCCTGCAACTGTCTGTTTAAAGGAAAGATGGGCAGGTTTGAAACGGTGCCCCAGAGCACCGTGTGAGCGCTTTTGCCCCCTTTTTGGCGGGTAATATTGGTTGAACTGTCGCAGTTGGCCGGCCGAATATTGCTCGCTGTCTCAAAGAACCGCGGATTCGGTGGGGCGATGTTTGGAGTGACCGTGCTTTAGGAGCCCAACGGGATCCGGACTACGAACGCGTGCTGGCATGGCAAAGCTTCCGGCAACTCGATCTTCAGGCCGCTTTCGTCTTGGGCGCACTTAACGGGAGTGTCTGTGCCGAGCATCGACACCGTGTCACCAACTTGGACGCCCAATTCATTGCCCGCCTTGAGCGACTTAACCAGCACGGTGCCGTTATCAGGTTTCTCTAACGCGATGACGTAAAGGTTGCCATCCTTGGTCGTGAAGCGAATGTCCTCGGCGGTGTAAGGTTTGTCCTTGTCTTCGGCCAAGTGTCCGGTGTTGGTTCCCGTCGGACCTTCACCGAATGTTTTAAACGGACGGCTGCCGTAAATTGCCTCACCGTTAATCTTTAGCCATGCCCCGATCTCGCGAAGGATCTCTTGATCGCCAGCGGGAATGGTGCCGTCTGGCTTGGGGCTGATGTTCAAGAGCAAGCAACCGTTTTTGGCAACGATGTCAACTAAATCATCAACGAGTCTGTTGGGTTGCTTGTACTTCAATCCGTCGATGTAGCCCCAGCTGTTCTTTGCGACCGCCGTGTCCGTTTGCCAGAACGGATACCGAATCTCGCTCATCTTGTTTCGTTCAAGATCCAGCACGGCCGATTCTTCGGAGAACGCCTTCCACTTGTAATTCAAGACAGGGACACGGCCCTTCTTTGACGCTTGGTTGTAGTAATAAGCGGCGAACTGCTTGAGGTGATCTTGGAATGGGTTTTCGTCGTGAGTCCGCTCTTTATCGTTCGCGATACCGAAGTCGAACCAGATTAGGTCAAGATCATAGTTGTCGACCAACTCACAAGTTCGGGCCAACCAATCGTCTTTGAACTGTTGGTCCTGAGGCGGCCAATGCTTTTGGTAATTGGCTGCGTCTTGCTCGAACAGTTCCGGGATCGGGCGTCCGTAAAGACCTTCCCACTTCGGATCCGCGTTGTCGAAATCTTTGTTGCGGACGAAGTAGATCCAGTTGAAAGCTCGGTGGCTGCTGGCACCAAAATACAGCCCCTCGCCCTTCACGGCGTCCTGTAATTCACGCAGGATATCGCGTTTTGGGCCGATGGCCGTTGATTTCCATTCCGTGAACGAACAGTCGTACATCGGAAATCCGTCGTGATGCTCGGCAACCGGCACGACGTACTTCGCGCCGGATTCTTTGAACAGGGTTGCCCATTCGGCAGCGTCAAAATTCGCTGCCGTAAGGTCTGGGATAAAATCTTTGTAGCCAAACGACTTGTGAGGCCCATAGGTTTCCGCGTGATGCTTAAACGCGTTGCCCCACCAATGGTCTTTGTCGATGTACATGTTCCTCGGGTACCACTCGCTGCCGAACGCGGGAACGCTGTAAACACCCCAGTGAATGAAAATCCCCAGTTTCGCATCCTTGTACCACTCGGGCACCTTGTACTTATTCAACGACTCCCATGTTGCCGCATACGGACCAGCGGCAACCGTCGATTCGACCTGCTTTAATGATTCGGCAACCGCCGGCTGAAAGTCGGTGCCCTTAGGTTCGAATGTCGATTGAGCTGAGGCGACGTTACTCGTTAATGCAATTGTCATCGCGGCGATGGTCGACAAAAGCGATGCGTTCTTTTTGGGTAAGTAATTCATAGAGCGTTGATTTTCTGGTTCGCAAGTCGAGTTTTTTCAATTGGCAGGACATTGAACCGTCTAAAACGTGGCAAGTTACGCTGAAAAAGCCGTACCCGGTTTTTGAGCACGGCTTTTGCAATTCGATGCCTGTAACAAGATCAACGAACTAGCTCGTAGAAGCGTGTGGCTTGGTCAGGCTCGTGGCAAATCCGTATAGTGCAACCACAATGAAGCACGCGAACGGAAGGACGAAAGACGAAGCGGTCGATTGAATGGATTCGCCAAACATGCTCTGCAAAGGAGCAACAAACCCTTCGATCCAGCTTTCTCCTTTGGCATCAATCAGAGCACCTTGCAATGGCGGCATTAAGCAGCCTCCGACGATCGCAAAGATCAGGCCGGCAGAGCCCAGTTTCGCATCCTCGGGAGTCATTCCCTCTAACGCGATGCCGTAGATTGTTGGGAACATGAGTGACATGCAGGCAGAGACGCCGATTAGGCAGTAGAGACCCGTCATGTTGCCCAGCGTGACGACGAAATAAACGAGCACCATGCCGGCGATCGATAGCAATCCCAACAGTAAGCCCGAGTTCACGTACTTCAGTAGCAACGTGCAAACAAAGCGGCTGATCAAAAAGATAACCATCGCAACGATGTTGTGATTCTGAGCCGAGGCTGCCGTCAATCCACATAGCGTAACACCGTAATGAATGATGTAGGTCCAGCACATGATCTGGGCGCCGACGTAAAATGCTTGAGCGATCACGCCGCCGAGATAGCGAGGAGTCAGCAGTTTCTTGATCAGTTGTCCAAGTTCAATCTTGTGAGAGTCTTGGCCAGTGTTCGGCATCTTGCTGAAGACAAACAACGCCAACACGGTCAGCACAACGCAGGCGATCACGACATAGGGCAACCGAACGGTTTCCAAATCCGCTTGTTGCATCTCGGCCCAACGATCACCCCCCGCTTCAGCGACAGCCGCCAAAGCACTGGTTAGATTTTCATCGACGTCACTGGGCAGCATCGTCGCGTATTCGGGATGAGCCTCGCGCTCGGCGTTACGGAATTGTTCTGTCGTCAAGTTTGGCAGGATGAACTGAGAAGCGATTAGCATCCCCGTCAACGAACCGATTGGGTTGAACGCTTGGGCCAAGTTCAAACGCTGCGTCGCTGTCTCCGGCGGGCCCATCGATAGGATGTAAGGATTCGCGGCCGTTTCTAGGAACGCCAATCCAAACGTCAAAATGTAAAGCGCGACCAAGAACATCCCGAACTGCATTTTGATACTGGCCGGTATGAAAAGTAACGCACCGATCGCGTACAGCATTAGGCCGATCAGGATTCCCCACTTGTAAGAGAGCTTTCGAAGCGTCAACGCTGCCGGAATCGCCATCGTGGCGTAGCCGCCGTAAAACGCCATTTGAACCCATGAGCTTTGAGCGTTGGAGATCTGAAAGATATCCTTGAAGCCTTTGACCAACGGATTGGTGATGTCGTTCGCGAATCCCCATAGAGCAAACAACGACGTCACTAAAATAAAGGGGTATAGGTACTGAGAGGGCAGAACGGCAGGCTTCTGATAATCAGTTTGTTGGTTTACTTCGCTCATTTTCAATCATTGAATTAGGGAAGGTGTGATCAAGAAACGGGACCGGATCTGCACTCAATTGCTGAGCCACCGATCATTTAGAGCGGCCAGTTTAATCGCCCAAGAATCGGTTTGCTATCACCCATGGGGGCGGAAGTTCGCGTTCCGGGCCCGTTAAGGTTTTCCTTGCCGGCTTAATGCTTGGCGCTCGAGCGGTTGCCGAGCTGATGTTGATTCATTCCGCCCCCCCCGCGTTTCGTTCTTTGGACCAAAAAGACCCAGTCTTCCTCGGGCCCCGACGCGGGAGCCGCCAACGTTAGCTTCGTACCGCCAGCGACTGTTTGCGCCGACATCTTGAGCGGCCCACCCTCGCGCGGATTGAAATGAGCCAATGAGTACACGCCCGTTGCATCGCTCAGATCCAATTCCGCTTTACCCCCGGCGGGCACGTAGACCAAGTAAACTTGGTTTGGCTCAGCTAGGCACCACGGACCGTACTGATTGTTTGGGTTGCCAACCAACGCGTTCATGTTCGTCATTTGGGCCAACGGCAAATTTTGCTCATGCAGAAAATTCAGCGCATGCCGGCAGTAGTCCCAAGACCGATCGCGTGAGCGAAAATCTTGGCACCGTAAATCGTTCTGCTTAAGCTTGTAACCAAAGTAGTACATGACGCCTCCCCCGCCCGCCATCAGATTGCCCCACAAAGTGCGTTTGCGGATGTCATGTAAGTCATACTTGCGGCCGCCCTTCATCGTGACCGCCCCATCAAAACCGCCGTAGCCCGGATCTGGTGGGACTCCTTGGTCGGCCGCGCCTTGCTCGTCGTTTGCACACACCCAAGGACGACCTGAATCTTTAGATGCTTTTACCCACCTAAGGGTACGCCGATGAACGGCGTCCCACATGTTCTGCAGCGAAGCCCCAGTCAGTCGTGCGCCCTTCCCCAGCATTGGTTCAAACCGTTTGTCTTGTTCTTGCGGAAACGTGTGTAGGACAATTGGGTGATCGTATGCATCGGTCGCTGCGATGAAATTCGCCATCTCGTTCTGCTGCCGAGCAGACTGCGTATTCTCTTCGCCGATATTCCATTCCAACGCCGGCAAGTGGCCGAACCGAGCAATCAGTTCGCGCAAGTATAGTTTTCGTTCGACATACAAGTTTCCGCCGTCGAGCGGTGCAGGCAGCTTTTTCGTTTCGCCATCATGGCCGATGTTGAAGTCATCGTTCTCCGTTTCTTGCAGTTTGATATGAACCATCAAGCCTTTAGATTGGGCATGCTCAAAGACGATGCCCCATTGGTCCAATTTAGAACAATCGAATCGCAGTCGATCGGATTTCGTGTCGCTGACATGTGGCCACACGTTGTGCCCATCACCTCCGACGTTGTAGGTCAAGCACGAGATCGCGTTTAACCCTTTGCTGGAAAGGTAGTTGATCGCTCCGATCAGCCCTTTGCCTTTTCCGCTCTGCCAAGTCGGATCGCCCACGTTCCAATCTCCGACATGAGGCCTCCAGTGTTTGACGGGTGCAGCCTTTCCCTTGCGGCTGATCGTGTTATCGAAGTCCTTGAACGCCAGCAGCGTTTCGGGAGCATCGGGCCCGGCTTTGAAAAACCATCGCTTGGTCTCGGCCTCTCGCAGATATCGCTGGCCGACGTAGCGGAGGTTGCCACGGGCTCGAAAATCGTTGCCTGTTTTGTTGGTGGGTTCAACTTGGAATTCACCTGACTGGCCGTGGTAGCCGTCAACCACTTTTACTGCGCCGCAGGAGTCGATCGCGACCTTGCTGCCGGTGAAAAATGTCACGCGGTATTTCCAAGTGCCCGGCCGGTCGGGTGTAAATTGGCAACGCCACGTGGTGCCCGCGGTCGATGAGGTTTCGGCGGCGTCACCGTCTGCGGCGAAGTAACCGGGAACGTTGTAGGTGGTCTCGCTATGATCGTCGGCCGCGTTACCGACGTGAGTAAACTCGCAGCTAAAGCGGTAGTCCAAAAATGGATTTTTCTTCGCGCCGACTTCTCGAGCAAATGGACCGTCAAGGTCCAACGTGATCTTGTGCCAAGTTTTCAGTTCGCCCGAAATGGTGACTTCGCCATTGCCATCGGGCTGTGGCTGGGCGGCGAAGCTGGGTGGAGTAGCTCCCGTTGTGGTGCGGGTAGCCGGGCCGGCATCAGCAGGACGTACGAAGTTTTTGTCTTTGGTCAGCAGGAAGCGGTCAAACTCAAAACCGTCTTCTCGCATGCAAAAACTGACCGTATGAGTGCCCGGTTTGTCGATGTCCAAGAAAATGTTTCCCGGTACGCCGCAGTGTTGGTCTTTCGTTCGTTGTTTGCTCTCCCATCGCCAAGCATGCTTGCCTTCGCACCACTGCATCCGCTGTCCGCTTTTCGGCCATTTGCCGTTGAGCCCGACGTGGATGCCGTTGTCTTCACTCCCGCCTGAAAACGCTCGGACCCAAACGTAGTAGCGACCTGCATTGTTGAATTGAATTCGGTAGTTGATGGCTCCGATCGGTCCCGGCTGAGGTTGAAAGTTTTTGCCCGGGATCAGTTTGTCGCCATGCGTTCGCCGTGTGTCGGGCAGCAGTTCGATGTAAGCTCCTCCGCTGGCGGTAGCAGCGTGGTTCGGATCGCCGTCAGCCGCGACACTAGGGGTGTGGTCGTGGGTTGTGATATGCCATTGCCTTGGCCCTTCCGCGTTTTGCGAAACGAAGTGCTCGGCTTCGACCGCCACCACGCCATTCTGTTCTTGGAAGATCAGATCATTATCGATCACAGATTCAGTCGCGTTGAACTGGCTCCACGCGATGGTAGCTGGTGCAACGCCGCTTAGCAGGACGAGTCCCATCGAAACACAGCGGTTTAGGACGAGCTTTAACGGCACGGGCGGCTCCAAAAAAGAAAACAATGAATCTCGCCAATGGTATCTCTTGCCGCAGCCAGCCGCAACTTTGCTCGGTGAACCTCCGGTAATCAAACGTTGTCGTGTTGCCTGAACTGCCGTTTTAGTCGGTCGCGTAAAACCGGCAAGTCGACAGGGATTGCTCATCCATCCCGCTGCGGTCGAACCCGCGTCAAGGAGCACGAAGAACCAGCCCGCGCTGTGTTGGTGGCTTCCCATTGCAGGCCGTTTGTCGATAATAGTTTATGAACCTTTTACCTCAGGTAACCACCGATGTCCGATCCCCGAAAAATTAAGATCTTCGACACCACCTTGCGCGACGGCGAGCAATCGCCTGGGGCCAGCATGAATCTCCAAGAGAAAATGGAGATCGCTCAGACGTTGGTGGATATGGGCGTTGATGTGATCGAGGCCGGATTCCCGATCGCTTCGCCGGGCGACTTCGAAGCAGTGCGCGAGATTGCAACCAACATCCGCGGCGCAGAGATCTGTGGATTGGCTCGTTCACATGAAAAAGACATTAACCGAGCCTGGGAAGCGCTGAAACACTCGGCCGATCCGCGGATCCACGTTTTTTTGGCGACGAGTGCGATCCACCGTGAGTTCAAACTGAAAATGACACCCGACGAGATCGTGCGGCGGGCGGTCGCGGGTGTAGAACTGGCGAAGAGCTTCTGTGACAACATCGAGTTCAGCCCAGAAGATGCCGCTCGGACGGAGATCGATTTCTTATGCCGAGTTGTTGAAGCCGTCATCGATGCCGGTGCGACCACCGTCAACATACCAGACACCGTCGGCTATGCGACGCCGGACCACATGAAAAACTGCATTAGCCAGCTGGTCAACCGCGTACCGAACATCGACAAGGCCATTATTAGCGTTCACTGCCACGACGATCTTGGAATGGCGGTGGCCAACAGCTTGGCAGCGGTCGAGGCGGGTGCTGGGCAGGTCGAATGTACGATCAATGGTATCGGCGAACGAGCCGGCAACTGTTCGCTTGAAGAGGTTGTTATGGCCTTGCGAACGCGTAACGATTTCTACGGTTGCGACACGGGCATCGACAGCAAGCGTTTGGTGCCCGCCAGTCGCTTGGTGTCCGCCATTACAGGGCTTCAAGTGCAGCGCAACAAAGCCATCGTTGGCCGCAATGCGTTTGCTCATGAGTCAGGTATCCACCAGGACGGGATGTTAAAAGAGCCAACAACTTACGAGATCATGCGTCCCGAGGACGTGGGTTTCGCGGCGACCGATTTGGTACTGGGCAAGCACAGTGGTCGTGCCGCGCTGGCCGACAAAGCCAAGCAGTTGGGTTTTAACCTGACTGGGGATCAGCTTCAGAGCGTTTTCGAAGAGTTCAAGAAACTAGCCGACCGCAAGAAGGATGTTTTCGACGGTGACATCCGGGCTCTGATTCAACACAAGGTCGTCGGCAAGATTAAGGAAGAGTGGACGTTAGTTACTTATAACGTTGACTTACCGTACAAGAAAACGCCTACGATCAACCTGACGCTAAAGCAGCACGACGTCGAAAAATCGATCACGGTGACTGACGGCAGCGGCGTGGTTGATGCGGCTTTCTTGGCCGTGAATCAGCTGACAGGAATCGAGCTCAAATGTAAGGATTATCAGGTCCGTAGTTCCTCGTTGGGGCGTGATGCTCAGGGGCAGGTGACGATTCAAGTCGAATACGGTGGTGAGTTGCATCGCGGTCAAGCGGTTTCGGTTGACTGCGTGGAAGCTTCGATCAAGGCGATTTTGAACGCGGTCAATCGTATCCTCGAATCTCAGCAACAGCCGCAAGGCGAGACGGTTGATGTGAAGTCATCGGTGTGATCGATCTGCATCATTGCACGAAAAAGGGCGGTTGGATTTGATCCAACCGCCCTTTGGTTTTCTGTTTCGTTCGTCGCGTCTACCTGAATACTTCGCGGATACCGAAGGTGAAGAACACGCCGCTGGCGAAGTTGATTAGTTCTTCCTGGGGCTTAAACCTGAGGATCAGGGTGTCGCCTGGTTTGACTAACAGCCTCTGCCGTGGGTCGTTGATGGTTTCGTTCACATCGATGCGAATGGCAAGCTGCCGGTTGCCCGGAATTCGTCGCAACACGACCAGTTCGGTCGGCGGAACCCGTTGAGCCGCTCCACCGATCAAACCGGTGCTTTGATTCGTCGCGATCCCAGTTCCAGCCAGGGAAACGGCGGCCAGCACATCGAGATCATAGTCACGTGGCAGAACTCGCTCTGCACCCCCCAGCAATCCGCCGGTGTAGTAAACCTCTGACTCACGACTATCGACGTAGATGATGTCGCCGTCCCGCAGGATGATATCTTCCTCCCTCAGGTTCGGTACTTCACCCGGATTCAATCGCATCGGGATGTTGATCGTGTTGGTCTCATCCGAGATCGTTGGAATCACTCCGTACGGGAACTGGCCCGGTTTATTAGAGCGATAGAATTCGGCCAGCTGTTCGTCTCGACGAGCAATGTCTAGACGATTACCTCGCAAAATTCGAATTTCGTTCTTCGCATTAACACCCGGTAGACCGCCCGTTTGTGCCAAAGCGTTTAGAACGTCGTTTTTGTAAGCGGCCAACTGAAGGATGAAGCCACGAGAACTAAAGTCGGAACGATCCGAGACAACGCCGCCCGATTGGCGTCCTTGGAACTGGAGGCTTTGCTGAGCCCGCGAGTTATCCTGACGCACCACGAACACACGGTAGGTACGCTCACGTTGTAGCGTTACGATGATTCGTCCGTCATCACGAAGAATTGGCTCTTCACCGCCGCGGTACGCTCGGGTGATGAGTGCTTCTGCCTGCTGCAGCGTTAGGCCGCGAACGGGAATTGGCTTGACCAATGGCAGCGACACGGTACCGTCCTCGCGAACGGGAACGGGGAAACCGATTGACGGCGGCAGGTCACTGCCGGGGGCGGGGAACTGGACCGGCGGAGCCTCGTCGAAGTTGCCCAAGACACCCTCGATGAAGATACCCAACACGTCGTCCGCGTCCAGCGTGTAAAACTCTGGCTTTGTTTGTCGTAGCCGGGCTACGTCAATCGGAACTTTGTTGGCTTGCGGTTCCGCCAAAAACTGGGGCGGAACCCGACTCGCTGGGATTGTATCGATTGGATTAAACAACGCCGTACAGCCTGTCATCGACAGGCTTAGCAGCACCGCCGCAAGCGTGATGATTCGGCGAAAGCCGATCGTTAACTTTGGGTTGTGGGTACTGGATGACATGATATCGAAACTCCCCCTGGTGTCCGGCAAGCTCAAGGCTGGCCGATTGATAATGACAGGTGTGCGGTGTTGTGTTGTTCGATCGAGACGGATGTTCTTTGGTTTGGACACCTATTAAACGTCCGTTCCGGATCGCCTAACGAGTGAACTGGTTGGTAATGACTTGCTGAGCTTCGGCGGCACTGATGATCGGTGCGGCTGAGCTTTTGACAATCGGCGGCAACGCAGGCCGCATGGCCGGAATTCGTGGCGTGGAAGACGCCGATTCGGACGAGTTGGAACGATCGATGATGCTGACCGAGTTTTGTCCGGACTTGATCAATTCGGTGCCACTGGCTTGCGGACCGTCCAATCGCACTTCCATCTGGAACTGAGCGTCTTTGACGGCGTCCACGTTCGTTGGTGCGGTGTAGCTAACCTTGGAGAGCGAGCCGTTAGATGTTGGAGGGACCGGAGGAGCCTGAACATCGGTCCCCGGAGTTTTGCTGCGTGTTCCTTTTGAGTCGACAATGGGAACGTCACCCGGCAGCATGTGCTTGGCTTTGTCTTGCACGACGGCCGAATTCACCATCCGCGAGATGAACATGTCTTTGAAATCACCCGATCGGTCTTGCTTCGCCGCAGCGACACCAGCTGGGTAGCCTTCGAACCAAGTGTTCACGCACTTCGCACCTTCGGCACATTGGTACTCGTAGCCTCTGTATTCCGATGGTGGTAACGCAGGGACATATCCGTCGCCGCCGTTGCAAACATCCATGTAGCCGGCACAGAATCCGTCCCGGTAGTGATTACCGTACGGTCGATCGCAATTGCCGTAGCGAAGGTTGTACGCTCGACGCGACCAAACGGCGTCGCGGTACTCGACCAGCAAATTGTCGGTTAGCTCTCGCCCCAGACCACGAATGCGCGAACTGCACCCGGTTTGGGTTGCGGTAATAGCGGCCAGAGCAGACAGCCCCAGCGGAAGCAGATTGCGTTTCACGCCCGCGGTGATTCGTTCGAAGTGGGTGCGGCTCGTGACGCGTTTTGATTCACGTTGCGACGCCCGTGAGTGCGATTTGCGAGTGGATTTTGGCATGGTTTCCCCCGTGGACTGGTTTCTGTGCTGGTTCCAGCACAGATTCGCGGGTGCGGACGCTCGCAAGCCGAGCGCTCCTATCACCTCACCCAGTACATCGCCACGGAAGATAGGCCGAATTTAACGAAGATTGCAGTTCTGTCGCATTTAACGGAAATCGGCGTTGTGACCGTTGCCCGGAACACACCGATTATTCGAGGATCGGAGCCGACGCTCCGTCACAGTTGCTTTTCAAAGTGCTTGCGTTGCAAACCAGTGCGGCAGGCTACTTTGCCACCACACCGTTGACGAGGTGAATGACTTCGTCGGCTTTGTTCGCCAATTGGTCATCGTGAGTGACCATGACCAGCGTCAAGTCCTCCTGCTCGCGCAACCGATGTAGCGTTGCCATGACCTCGGCGCCGTTTTCGGCGTCCAAGTTTCCGGTGGGCTCATCTGCTAGCAGGACGGTCGGGTTCGAGATCAGCGAACGAGCAATCGCGCACCGCTGCATTTCGCCGCCGGACAATTCTGACGGCTTGTGCGTCAGCCGATGTTTCAGCCCGACCAAATCCAGTAGGTCGGCGGCTCGTTTTTGATACGAACGCTTGTTGCGTAGGTATTTTAGGAAGCCGTCTTGGACCATTCGCGGTACCAGCACGTTTTCCAGTGTCGTTAGCTCAGGCAGCAAGTGATAAAACTGAAAGATCAGCCCAAATTCCTCGTTGCGCAGCTTCTCGAGTTGCTTCGATGGCAGGTTGTCGATTCGGCGGTCGGCGTAGTAAATTTCACCGGCGTCAGGCGCGTCCAAGGTACCCAGCAGGTGCAACAGCGTGCTTTTGCCGGAACCGCTTTGTCCCACGATTGCGGTGAAGCTACCTTTGCTGATCGTCAGGTCCACGCCTTTGAGAACCGGGACCTCGAGTTTTCCTTTACGGTAGCTTTTCTTTAATCCCACCACCGACATCGCTGTCGACTCATCTGCGGAACGAGTCAGCTTGGGCGACGGACGAGCCGTACGCGCGTGAGCGACGACGGGGTTGGTCGTGGCGGCAGGTGCAGGGACGGTGCTCATAGGATTGTTACTCGTTGAAGGTTGGCGTGGACGCCACGGCCGACTGTTTGACTCGGTTTGCGTTCTTGAATTACTCGTACCGCAACGCCTCGACCGGGTGCAGCCGAGCGGCTCGCAAGGCGGGCAGGACGGCGGCTGCAACTGCGATCGCGATTGCTCCAATCGCGACCAGCAATACCATCAGCGGATTCACGATCGTTGGGATTTCAGAGAAGTAGTAAATCGTCGGATCAAAAACTTCTTGACCGGTCACGTACGCGACCAAGTCGGCGATTTGGTTGATGTAGCGGATGAAAAGCAAGCCCAGCACAATCCCCGCGCCGGTTCCGACGGTTCCCAGTGACAATCCATAGCCCAAGAAAATCGACATCACGCCACTGCTGGGGGCGCCGAGCGCTTTTAGGATTCCGATGTCGCGTGTTTTTTCCACGACGATCATGAAGAAGGTCGCAAGGATGCCAAAGCCCGCGACGGCGATGATCAAGAACAGCAAAATGTTCAGGATCGTTAGCTCCATGGTCACCGCGCTCAGCAGTGGACGCTGTGTGTCCTGCCAAGTGTGGATATCATAGGGAAACTGTGACGGCGGGAAGCGAGCGATCAGTTTGTCACGAGCCGCGTCGAGATCGGCTCCTTCTTTTAGCTTGATCTGGATCGTCGAGACCGTGCCCTCTTGGGTCAGCGGATCGATCATGCCGCGAATCTGTTGCAATTCTGATAGCGGCATGAACGCGAACGACGAATCGTACTCATGCATGTTGGATGAGTAGAAGTCGACGATCGTACAGTTTTCGCTGGCCGGCTGAGCGTTGCTGCCGACCGTTGGGATGACGATTTGCACGTCGTCGCCCGGCCGAACCATGTACAGGTCAACAATGTCGCCGTCCTTGTTGGTTGTTTTTCGTTGCGAGATTGCTTGGCCGAGGATGATCCCAATGTGCTGGTCCTTGCTGGGGTCAAACATGTCCTCAGCCGCAATCTGTGGCCGTAATTTGGCGTGCGGATCAAACGGCGAGATGCGCATGACGCTCGGACTTGAGGCAGTCGCAGCGGTTTGGTTTTGAATGTCGCTTGGGCCATCGGTTGCATGAGAGCCACCGCCTGACGCGACAAGGTCGGGCCGTCGTTTGGGCAGCGGCTTGAAGTCAACCGTGCGTTGCTTGCCGTTGCCCGCGTCGATCTTGGTGGTCGTTGGAATCGCCGCTGCGTCGGAGTGTTTCGGCGGTTCGTGCTCTTCCAGATACGCTGCCGCTGCTACGTCGTAGTCACGTTGGTAGCGATGCATCAACGCATCCAGTTGCTTTTTGTTTTCCGCAATCGCGCGCCGATGGTTCCAACCGGCGGGACCGTACTTGGCGTCGTAACCGTCTTGCTCAAGCTGAAAACTGAACTGCTGACGTTTTAATTCGTTGGTTAAGTAGGGCTCAAAATCGGTGACTTGTCCGAAGGTCTCGTCGTCGATCCCCATCAGCATGATCTGATCGGTCCAATGGCGATCATGAAACTTGAACGACAGCATCGCGGGGCAGCGAACCACGGTCGTCAGTGCTTCTAAGTCGTCGGCCAATAATTCCTTGATAACCGCAACGTGCTCTTTCGGGTAAGTGATCTCACCCAGCAGCGGAGCCGCGACTTCGACGTCGGACAGAATACCGTGCAAACGGCTTTCCATCTGATCAACGAAGCCCGCCATCACGCTATTGACGACAATCAACGTGGCCACGCCCAGCGTCACGCTGACGATTGACGCCAACGCAATGAAACGGGTCTTTAGGTAACGCCACGAAAGTAGCAGTTTGTACATCGCCAATCCTTTGGCCGTTGTCAGTGTGACACCGATTTTAACTGGGTGTCACTGTGTGGTTAGGTCTCGTGTCGTAGCAGCGGGAACAAAATGATGTCGCGAATCGATTGGCTGTTGGTTAGCAACATGACCAAGCGATCGATGCCGATGCCAAGCCCGCCCGCCGGAGGCATTCCATTCCTCAGCGCGGTTACAAAATCATGGTCCATTTTCGCCATCGAGTCCTCCTCGGACATGCCTTCCAATTGGGTCTCGAATAGCTGTTGCTGCAAATCGGGGTCGTTGAGTTCCGTGTACGCGTTGGCCAGTTCCATGCCGTTAATGAACAGCTCAAAACGCTCCGCCACCGACGGATCGTCCTTCTTTCGCTTGGTCAACGGGCAGATGCTGGCTGGGTAATCGGTCACGAAAACCGGCCCCACCAACGCGTCCTCGACCTTTTCCTCGAACACGTCGCTCTTGATCACGTCTGGATGCCGGCCTTCGACGTCGAAACCCAGCTTCTCCGCCAGAGCTTTTACAGCAGCCGCGTCGTTCGGGTCAACGCCGGTGTGTTCGGCGAATAACTCGTTGTACGTCTTCCGCTCAAACGGAGTCGAGAAGTCGATCTCCGTGTCGCCGAACGGGACCGTTGTGCCAGCGTCGATTGCTTTCAGGGCGTTTGCTATCACGGCCTCAGTTAAGTCCATCATGCTTTCGTAGTCCCCGTAAGCTTGGTAGACCTCCAGCATGGTGAATTCAGGATTGTGCCGCGGGCTGATGCCTTCGTTTCGATACACCCGACCGAGTTCGAACACGCGCTCCATGCCGCCGACCATCAGCCGCTTCAGGTGCAGCTCCAACGCGATTCGCATGAAAAGTTCCATGTCCAGCGCGTTGTGGTGAGTTTCAAACGGCCGCGCGGCGGCTCCGCCGGCGATCGCGTGCAGGGTCGGGCCCTCGGTTTCGACAAAGCCCTGTCCAAACAGCGTCTCGCGAACTGATTGCACGATTTTACTGCGGTCCAGGAATCGATCACGAACCCCTTCGTTATAGGCGAGGTCAATGTACCGCTTGCGCTGGCGTACTTCTGGGTCGGTCAGGCCAACGTGTTTGGCGGGCGGCTGGTCGAGTGCCTTGCAGAGGATGTGAATTTTCTCGGCGAAGATCGATAGTTCGCCGGTCTGAGTCCACCGCAGCATCCCGTCGACGCCGATCGTGTCACCCAAATCCAAACACTGAATCAGCGCCCAGTTTTCCTCGCCTACCTGTTTTTGACCGACGAACAACTGGACTCGGCCGGTCCAGTCTTCGATGTCGATGAACTGCAGCTTGCCTTTGTCGCGGTGCAGGATGATTCGGCCGGCGGCCCGAACCTTGGGGCCCTGCAGAGTGCCTTTGCCCTGCTCTTTCGCCCACGCTTTCAAGCCACCCTCGCCCATCTCCTCAATCGGTGGTACTTCTAGGGCGGTGAAGTCTTCCAGCACGTAGCGAATTTCTCCGCTGCGGCTGCGGATATCTTTCAGCAGGTCACGATCGTCGAACCGGTGTCCGTACGGGTCATGGCCGAGTTCAATAATCTGCTCGAGCTTCTTGCGGCGAGCTTCTTCGGGGCTGAGCGAATCGGCGGCTGAGTCGGTGGCAGGCGTTGGATTGGTCATCGGTAAAACGGGTCCGTGTCAAAGTAAATCGAAGCCGCATTTTACGGAAAGCGTCGCACCGGTCATAGTCCGGCCTGTTCTTTGATCGCGTCCGAAAAAACGCAACGGCGTGACGGTCCAGTGCCGCAAAGGAGCTCGCGAAAGCATTTTCCGTCCTCGCGGTTCGCGTTGAATATGGTTCGAACAGCCGCTTCCTATCTCACCGCGACGATGTATGAAATCCAGCACGGGACGCTGCTGGCCGACTCCCAGCGTTCCCATTCGCCGGTGTCCTCGCCGTCTTCGTCCTCGAGTTCCCAATAGACGTGACTCTCGCTGAAGCCCGCTTCTTCCAGCATCTCGCGAACCTCGGGGATGCTCCAGAATCGCCAGTCGTAGCGAAACGCATCCTTCAGCTTACTGCCGTCTTTGAACTTGAAGCTGATCGAGAAACTTGCGTCGTGGGTGATCGGGTCGAAGCTAATTTGCTTCCAGTGATACTTGAACCCGTTTTTGCCCTTCTTGATCGTCCGCTTATCGACCTGCCCTTCGACCAAGCAATCGCCACCGCCCATCATGTCCATCAACATGATGCCCTCGGTGTTCAGATTTTCCCGAGCCGCTTTGAAGTACTCGACGACTTCGGCACGCGTTTTGAAAATCCAAAACGAAAAGTTCTGCGCCGCCAAGATGTCAACGGTCGGCTCGTTGCGTTCGCGGACATCTTGCTCCAACAAGCTGACACGTTCCTGTCTCTTTTTGGATAGCTTGGCTAGGTTGTGGTCACGCCCCCACTGCAGTGTCTCGCTGCACAGGTCGACGCCCAACGCCGTCCGCTTGACGTGGGACTTGACCCACTCGCAGCAGACCGAAAACGTGCCGCAAAAGTCTTCTCGCAGCGAATAGGGTTTCTTCTTGAAAGCGTCTTTGTACGCCCGCTCAAAGAACTCGACCTCATGTTCGGCCGATTGGACCGACTTTTGGTAACACAAGAATTTGTCGGCCGTGTCGGCCATTGTCTGCTTATTTTTGCTCGGTTTGCCCATGACGAGTGAGGTGCGCGGTAGGTCCAGTGAAGTAAAATCGAAGATGATCCTCTAGTATATCGTGTCAACACGATCGCTAGGAGTGGATGTCGACCTGCCGCGGATCCCTCGTGGCTGAACGTCTGCACACTCGCTTCTAAGTGTGTCTGTTCGCGGGGCAAAAGATACCGCTCCCGGTTACTGCCCGAACCTAGCCACCAGCCGATTGGCGATGCCGGGGATGATGCGGTCGAGCCAGACGATGATGCGGCCGCCGA
>CAZLFF010000025.1:2137-34462 GCA_964558755.1 uncultured Pirellulaceae bacterium | reverse complement strand
TCCAGCCAGGGCAGGTGCTGGTCACGTTGGACAATCCGGAACTGGTCGCCGAGCTTGATTCATTGTTGATCGATATTCGCATCTCGCGTCTGCGAGCTGATTCTCTGTTGGCGATGGGCGACGTGGCGTCGTTGAAGTTGGAGCAAGAGTCACTGCGCGGGATGGAGGATCGTCGCGACGAATTGACTCGACTGGTCAGCTATCTGAACGTCCGTGCGGACCAAGCGGGTGTTGTTCTGGCGCGTAATTTGCCAGCGATCGAACAAACTTGGTTCAAACCCGGGCAAGAGATTTTGTCGATCGGATTGCCCGAGGATATTCACGCGATTGCGTTGGCTCGGCAGGAAGACGTTGACTGGATTGAAAACAGTCAGGTTCGCGAGGTGGAATTAAGAATCTGGGGCAGAGGCGTTAGCGACACGATTGACGCGTCCATCGTTCACATCAATCCCCGGGCTCGCGACGATTTGGCTCACGAAGCCTTTGCCGCGGTCGCCGGCGGTCCGCTTGCGGTTGTGCCCCGCAACCACGTCGAAAGTGTTGACAGCCAATCGGAGGAGGACTCGATGATGCTGGTCGAACCAAGGGTGCCGCTGAAGATCGAGTTGCCCATCGAAGAGCGGCAGGCTTTAGCCACCGGTCAGACGGGCGTCATGAAGATCCGTAGTCGAAACCAGTTCATGGGTGCGTACCTGGTCAGCAACTTTACTCGCTTCATTCGCAAGAACACGTTCATGAACCACGGGCTTTAGAACGGGGCTCATTTCACCGCGTGAGCGAAAGATTGATCTCTCGCTCACTGGCGTGCCGGTTTGTAATGAGCTTGATATCTATCTCTCGGCGCAGACGGTCACCGTTTCTTCTGTGATTGCCCCATCTTGGGCGGGTGTGAAGAACTCGCCCAACAGATCTTGCAACTGATCGACTTGGGCCCACTTGCCATCTTTGGCAGCGTGCTCCATGGCACGGAGGTGTTCCGAGAGCCAAGTCAGGCCGACGGTGCCGCTGGTGCCGGTAGCCCAATGAGCCAGTTCGGCGACGGACTCTTGATCGCGGGCTTCGATGGCTTCGATGAACTCTGCCCCGCGATCAGCGAGCTTACCCAAGAACTTGATCGAGAAACTTCGGAACGGTTCTTCGCTAGGTAGCTCGTGCTTCGTAAGTCCCGGCACGACGGTCGAGTTCTCGTGTTGCGGAGCCGCAACCGTCGGTGCCTCTGTCGCCACCGGTGCCGGTGCCTCGCGGATCGTTGACTCCCGAGTCGTCACGCGGTGGACCTTGGTTTTCACGCCCGCGATGTCCGCCAGTTTCGAAAGCAATTGTGACATATCGATCGGCTTAGACAGATAATCGGAGCAGCCGGCTTGCAGGCAACGCTCACGATCACCTTTCATCGTGTTGGCCGTCAACGCGATGATTGGAGCTTCGCAACCGGCGTCTCGCAGCTCAACGACTGCCGAGTATCCGTCCAAGACAGGCATCTGCATGTCCATCAAGACGACATCAAAATCGTTTTCAACCGTCAACGCCTTGACTGCCTCGCGACCGTTTTCGACCAGCTCCACCGTCGCCCCGCAATCGGTGAGAATTAGTTCTAGAAGATCGCGGTTCGTTTCTGCGTCGTCGGCCACAAATACTTTGAAATCCGTCAGGTCGACAGTCAGTCGATCTTCGGCTTGTTCTTGGTTGAGTAAATCCCAGACTTCATTCGGCTGCAATAGATCTCGCTGCTGGATTTTTCCAGCGTCGACGCGGATTGTGAACGTGCTGCCGACATCGGGTTGGCTGGTGACTTGGATGTTGCCGCCCAGCGATTCCGCCAGTTGCTTGCTGATCGATAGTCCTAGTCCCGTGCCGCCAAAGCGTCGGGTGACGGAGCTATCTGCCTGCACGAAGGGGTCAAACACGTTCTGGACCTGGGCTTGAGTCATACCGATGCCCGAATCGATCACCTCAATTTCAAGCAGCCGTGAGGAATCACCGTGCGAGTTGATCACGGCGCCTGCTTGGACTTCGTTATCCTGCGCCGCTAACCGCAAGTTCACGCTAATCGAGCCACCGCTGGTAAACTTGATCGCGTTACCGACCACGTTGGTTACGATCTGCTGAAAACGTTTCGGGTCACTGTTGATCGTCTCGGGTAGAGCCGATGCGATGTTCAGCGACAGGGTGTTGCCGTTCTCTGCCGCACGCGCTTGCATGGTCGTGATAACATCGTGAACTAGTCGGGCTGGGACCATTTCGATTCGCTCAACCTCCAGTTTGTTGGCCTCGATCTTTGACAGATCAAGCAGGTCGTTAACCAGTTGCAGCAAGTGGTGTCCACTACCGTGGATGGTTTGTAGCGTTCCCTCGACCGCATCATCTTTGACGACGCCGCGAAGAATAAGTTCGGTGAAGCCGAGCACCGCCGAAATCGGTGTTCGAATCTCGTGACTCATCCGTGCGAGGAATTCACTTTTGGCGACGTTGGCCGCCTGCGCATCGTCGCGAGCCGATTCGAGCTTTGTCTGAGTGGCTCGCAGTGTGTCGGCCGTTTGCTCTAGTTCGCGCGATCTCGCCTCAATCAACTCGGTGCGTTGTTTGACTTTTTCTTCGAGGCTTTGGTTGAGCGTTGCCAACTGTTGGAAACCGTCGGCTTTCTCAAGCGCTGATCCCGCGGCACTGGTCAGGTAGTCGGCGATCCGAGTTTCGTTGTCGCCATAAATTCCTCTCAGCAAGCTGTTCGATACTAACAAGCACGCGCGGGTGTCACCCTGCGTGCGAATAGGACTGACTAGCAGGCTGCCGACGGCCGTGGGATTGGTGCCCGCGGCGTCTTGGGTTTGATCGCGGACGAGCGTGCGATTCTGGTTGCTCAGCGCGCGCAAGGTGTTTAGCTCGTGCGTCGAGAGCGGCGTTGTCTCGCCCGGGACGGTCCACGGCGAGTTCGCGTCGGCACGCTCGACGATCAAGGTTCGTTCGCCCCGCAGCAAATGTTTGGCGGCATCGCGAGTCAATTCGAGGATGGTGGTTTGGTCAAGCGACGAGGCAATTTTTCGACCGGCATCCAACAGCGAGTCAAACCGATCGACTAGCGAGATCGAATCGCGCTCGTCTGTGTTGCTGTTGCCGCCTTCGATGGCATTCAGTTGCAATCGACTATTGATTCGTATGGCTTCCGCGTCTGGCCAATTTGCGGATTGGCCCAGAATTCCGTACGCGTGCTCACTGAGGGCCAGTTCGTATTTCGCACCTTGTTTTTTTGCAATGCGGATCGATTTTTCCAGCGCTTGGCGGGCGCGGCGCTCGCGACCGTCCAGCGCTAAAGCGTAGCCGTGCTCGCGCCATGCGTGGGGTAGGTCGTTCCGGAATCGGGACGCGACCTTGATCGCTTTCTGCGTGGCTGCCTGGATTTTGGCTGCTGCTTCGTGGCGGCCGGCGGGCGTCTGATAGCGGACGGCATCCCACCGCATTCGCAATGCGGTGGCGAGCCAAGCGTAGTTTGGCGTTGTGTAGGCGTTGACGATATTCGCCTGTTCGGCGACCTCAATGCCGGATTGGAAACAACGAACCGCATCGTCAAATTGTTCACGATGCACATGGTAAACTCCCTCAGCCAGCAGCACTTGAGACTGCGCCTGTTGATCTTGGATTGATCGGTTTCTTTCACGATCGATAATTTCGTCAGGCAGTTTTCCATTACTGGCGCGAACCCAGACGTCGATAATGTTGCCGGTCGATTGAAAGTCACCGATCTTCAAGGCAGCCTGATACGTTCGTTCGGAAACCTGGGCCGCTTCTTTTAATTCGCCACGACGATAAAGGGCAGAGGCCAACTGGTAGCGAGCGATATTGACCTCCCAGTAGTCGCCCGTCCGTTCCAAAATTGACTCGGCCTGGCGTGCTTGTTGGATGCATCGATCGAACTGGGACGTTGCATGTAGCAAGATACTAAAAAACCCACGTGATTGACCTTGGCCCCACACGTCTTGCAGCTGCTCGCGGACTTTTAGCGACCGCTGGGCATACTCGGTGCCACGGTTCTTCCACGGCAGCAGGCTCATGGCGGGTGCGTGTTCCGACCACGCCTGCGCGAGCTCGGGCGTGGCCGGGTATTTTTCAGCTTGGTTCATGCCACGCAGGTGGGCCAGCAACGAGAACTCACGGCCTTTGGTGTACCAATAACCATGAGCCAAACGGCTAAACAGCCGCCACACAAGCCTTTGCTCGTTGGTCGGTTGTTCCGACCGAGTCCCAACCAGTCGCTTGGGCAAAAGCGTGTGCAACGCTTGAATGGCAACCTCGCCGATCAACTGAACGATGCATGAAAACCGGCCAGTTGGCAGTTGCATACCCAGTGTGTCGATCGCTTGTTCCATCTGCCGAACAGCCGCTTGTTTGTCACCCCGGCGAAAGGCTAGCTCGCCACGTTGCATGTCGATCCGAGCCAGATTCTCGATGCTGGTCGGGATGAGCGACGCTTTTTGGAACCACTGATCGGCCTCGTGATACTGCCCTTTGAGCATCAATGCCTCGGCAAGGTCGATCGCGACGCTGCGGAACGTATCCTGGTCCCCCAAGCCGATTCCCCGAACGGCAATTCGTAACGATTGAATCGCGGCCTCCAGCGAGTACGATTGCCGCGCGGACTTGGCGGCGCGCAACGCGTATGGCAAGGCCCTTCCTGATCTGCCTGCTTCATTGAAATGATAGGCCAGCGTGTGATCGTCGCTGTTGTGTTTGGACAGCAGGTGCTCGCCGTAACGTAAATGCAACGACATGCGACGGTCGTCTGGCAGTCGCCCGATAAGTGTCTCTTGAATTCGGTCGTGGACAAAGGCGTAGCTGCCGTCCGGCTGCCGCCAAACCAAACGTTTCTCACGGCACCAGCTCAGATGCTCCGCTGTGTCTTCGGCGGATTGGTCCAATAGTTGGCCCAGCGTCGTCAAGCGAAACTCTTTACCGATAACGGCCGCCGTCGAAAGCAGTTCCAACACCGCGTCTGACACATGATCTAGCCGTTTCATCAGGGCGTCGGCAGAATCGGATGATGCTTGGATGTCGGTCATGCGATGCGGATCGATGGTCCAGCGACGTTGGCCCGCCATGTTTCCAAACACGAGCGCGCCGGTTTCGACCATGCCGCGAAGCACGCCTGCTGCCATGAATGGGTTGCCGGCGGCAAGACCGACGATCGTTCGAATTGCCTCCAGCGGTAGATGCCCGGCCATCGATTCGATCATCGCTTGGACATCAACATCGGCGAGCGGACCCAGCGAGATCACCCTAGTCGGTTCTAATGCCTCGAACAGCGATAGGTTTTCGCTGCCATCGGTGCGGGACGACAGCATAATCATCGTGTACGCTGGCGATCGCCGCCGAAGCTCGGAGAGGACTTCGATCGTCTGCGGGTCTAGCCATTGGCAATCGTCAATCCACACTAAAGCCGGTGACTCAGGCGATGCGATGCTGTTCAGAATTTTGCAGTAAGCCTGATTGATTCGGTTCAGGCCGAACGAATCCAACGCATCGCCCCAGCGATGTTGATCGGGTGTTTCCGTTTCCCAACCAATCGCGCGAGCCATCTCGGGCAACGCAATGGTGATTTCTGCGAGGTATTCCTGCAGGTCCGCTCGGAGCTGACTGTGCAGATGCGTCTGCGGAATGATCTGCTGAAAAACGCTTATCAACGCAGCCGCCGGTTTTTGGCTGGCTTGCGACGAAGCGCAGCCGCGATAGACACTCAGCCCCGCCGCACTTGCGTAACGAAGAGATTCGACGATCAATCGCGTCTTGCCGATGCCACTGTCGCTTTGCACGATCATGGTCTGGCACTGTCCTGCCCGGACCTCGGTAATCGAATTCTCGATCGCGCGAAGCTCCTTGCGGCGACCGACAAACGCCGAATCGATGATCGTCTCTCGCCGATCGCTGCGTCCGAGAACAAACTCGCTGGCATCCAATTGACCGTTCTCGATTTTTTCAACCTGATCAAGGTCGTGCAGAACGGCGCTTGCCGATTGATAGCGGTCCTGTGGTTGCTTGGCCAGTAGACGTTCAATGATTCGAACTAGTGCTTCCGGCGCGTGGCTGATTAAAGACAGGTCTGGCACGTTGGTCAGGTGTTGGCAGAGCACTTCGCCCAGCTTTTGACCTTCAAACGGAGGATGTCCTGCCAGCAGGCAAAACAGCACCACGCCAATAGAGTACAGGTCGGACGCGCTATCGATATCGTGTTCAATCAGGCCCGACAGCTCTGGCGAGGCCACCGTCGAAAACGCCAACGACCAACGCTCGTTGCGTTGTTGTGGCGCGACAAACAGGTCAGGTCCGGCTGCAATCAGCCGTGGCTGGTTACCGTGAATCAGAATTTGGCTCAGGCGAAAATCCTGTCGAACGCAGTCCACGCTATGAATCTCGCGAAGCGTTTCCAGCAAGCCACGCGTGAATTGAACGCACTGGTCCAGCGGCAGCAATGGGCCTCGGACTCCATTCGACTTCGCACGCCGCATCAACTGCTCGAGCGACATGGCGCGGACGTAGCGGCGAGCGCGATACAAATAGTTGCCGTCCGGTTGCCAGTCCGTGGGCTCTAAAAAGAACGAGTTGCGAATGCGGCTCGTCGCGCGCAGATGCTGTTGAAATCGGAACCGGCCATCGTCGGAGAGTGACCTAGTCGGTAGGGCTTGGATGATGACTCGACGTTCGTCGATCAAGTCCATCGCCAAGAGTGTCTGCTGTCCGGTCAAGCGAGAGTTGGGATGCGACTTGAGCGGGCGGATCAGTTGGTATCGCTCAGGCAGGGTGAATTGTGCGGATTCCGCGCGGGCAGGACCGTCCCCCATGGGGGTTTGACCAAGGCGGCGGGGAGGGTTGGGGGGAGGAGAAAAAGAGGGGGGGGGCCGGGAGGAGTCGCGAAAAGAAGTTTCTGCGTTGGTGGGAGTCGAGCTGTTTTGCTGATTCGGCATATTCGTGCAGAGCGGGCGAGCCCAAGCGGAGGAATGGGAAAGGTGGAAGTCAACACGCTTGAAAACCAAGCCTGAACGAACCGAAAGCCGGGTCGCTTCCGGACGCACCCACGTTGCGGGCGCGAGCATCAACCTCAGCGCGAGCGTCGGTGAATGCTCCTCAAACGTACGTCGTTCTAGTTTGCCTCACAGGAGAACGTGTCGCGGGTTTGCCCTTACGTTATGGCGTTGTCAAAGAAAACAAATTGGCAGTCGGGGTTGCGGAGCGCATGATCGGAGCGACGCTGGGTCGGGCAGAAATTTCGCTGTTCGGCGGTGTCCGGAACTGGCTCCGATGGTGTCTTTTCAGCGGTCGCAACCTCTCAAGCGACCGTCCTGCTCACGCAAATTTTTCAACACGATTGCTTCTCATGAATAATCCCCGCCAAATCTCGACGAGCCCCACCACCTCCCGCCGCAGTCCCCTCCGAGGCAAAACGGCATCGCCAGTTCGGTCTCAGCAAGAGCCGCTGATCGCGGACATCCCGTGGCAAGACGACCATGACCAACGAATGAATCCCAGTTTGGTGACCCGCTTGCTGCACCGCGCGGTGCCCGTCTTGCGTTCGTCAAACTGGCGCATTGATTCGGTCGAACCTGGGTCTTGCACGACGGTGCTCCCGTTGAACCAAGCGACGACGAACCAGCACGGGACGCACCAGGCGGCTCTTATTAGTTTGTCGGCCGACTACACAGGCGGCGTTGCGCTGGCGTCGCTATTGCGCGGTGTCCCGATTGGTGGGGTGCATCGACCGGGCGAGCGACCGTCGGCCTTGCTTTGGTTGGCGGGGATGGACGTGCGCTACCAGCAACCCAGCACGGGCCATCTGATCGGTCGCTGCGAGATCGATGACGCGGTGGCGGCGAAAATTGTTGATCGCTACTCGCGAGGTAAGCGCGTGCTCGTGACATTGCCGATGGCTTTTGAGTCAAACGATCAGGTGGTCGCCAAGGCCGAGATGAAGTACTTCGCGATGCCGGCCGGGGCGGCGTCCGGAAACAGCGAGCCGTCTGCTCTTGATGCGACGAAGCTTAAGGCGTCAGCTAGGATGATCGCGGGAGTGCGGGCGTGTTAGTTCTTAAACACCATGTAGACCCCGGGCGAACCGATTATGGAGCGAACGGATCGTCCCTTCGATCGAGCGGCAGCTGGTCCCCATGGTTTGTTGTTGGCAGGAAAGCTGCAAGCTGCGTTGCCGCAACTTTCCAACATGGTGTCGGCACGGACATCGCACGGGGACCAGTTGTTGCACTCGATGCCCGAGCTGAAACAAGTGGTTCTCGTTGGGGCTGGCTTGGACATGCGTCCCTATCGCTTGAAGGATTCACTGCCGAATGTTCGCTACTTTGAACTGGATCTGCCCGTAATGCTGGCCGAGCGCCAGCGCGTGATCGCGAAGCTTTCGACAACAACCGAGTCCGAACGCGTGCAGCTGGCGGCCAATTTTCATGTCGATGCCGTCGATGATGTGTTGCGACAATGCGAGCAGTTTGACGCCAGCCTCCCGACCGCATTTATCTATGAGGGCTGTGCCATGTACTTTGACGAGGAATCCAATGTGGCAATGCTGAGTCGGTTGGCAAGCTTGATGCAGCATCCGGCCAGCCGTTTGTGGGTCGACTTTGTTAGTCATGACGCCGTGTCCGGAGGATCGGGGCAGCCCGCGGTGAACGAGTTCCTCGGCCGGATGGCCGACATGGGAGAAGCATTCGTGTTTGGTTTAGACAATCCGCACGCCTTGCTCGACCAATGCGGTTTGATGCCGACGTCCATTCAGTCTTCGCTTGATTATCTGAACGTCTACGGCCAGCCGGACGCCGCGATTTACGACCTGTACAGTTTCACGGTCGCTAAGGCCAAGTAGCATGACTGTTTAAGCTACCTAGGTCCCGCGAGCCCGCAATCCTTGGCCGGCGTCGAAGCGGTTATCGCTTCAGCGAGCCCAGTGGGCCGGCCAGCAGAGGGTCGGTCAGCTGATCGATTGAGAGTAGGCCAACCGTCTGGCCGCCCGCCCCGACCACCCGCGCGAGCGTCTGGCGGTTGGCTTGCATTTGCAGAATTGCTTCACCGAATAACTCGCGACTTGGGATGGTCATCAGAGGTTCGAGTTTCTTGGCCGTGATTTTTCGGCTATTGTCGACCAACAAATCAACGGTGCGAACATAGCCGATCAGGTTGCTACGAGTTCCCTCGAACACCGGAATGTCCGGTAGCTTTTTGGATCGAGCCAATTTCAGCGCGCGGTCTCGCGGCGTATCGACTTTCACGGCGACCATTCTCAGTAGCGGCGTGCAGACGTCTTTGACCGGCTTGGACGCGACCACGAAAAAGTTTTGCCCCAACTGGCGCTGTGTCGGGTGCAAAATTCCCGCTTCCAAACCTTCCTCGATGACTTCTTGTAGCTCTTTCCGAGCCAACACCGTGCGCACGCGTTGGGGGGACCATCCAACCAGCCGCTCAAGCAATAGGTTCAAACCCCACAGCACGCCGGCGACCGGCGCGAAGAGCACCGCGGAACATAGGATTAGGGGCGACACGAGTCGCAGCATAAAATTTGGTGCGAGGTAAAAAAGGTTTTTCGGTAGCAGTTCACCGTATACAAACAGCAGCGGCGCGAAAATAATCGGAGCCATCATCTCTGCGACCGGTGACGTGGTGAACGCGTGTGTCAGCAACACAATCGCCAGAGAGGTCATGTAATTGGCAACGTTGTTGCCGATCAGCATCGTGGCAACAAACGCTGACGGCTGGTTGACTAGTTTCAGCAGCCACGTTGAAAACCGGTCCCCGTCTAAGCTGGCGATCACCAGTCGAACGCGGCTCGCTCGGTAGAATCCCGTTTCGCTGCCGCTAAAACTGGCGCTTAAAAACACACCAACGGCCAAAAGCCCGAGTGCGACAAAGATCATCATGATCGACCCTCCTCGTCGGCTCCGATCACGGTCACCTCCGCGGTCAACGCGCCGCGTTGGGGTATCTCGGTAACCTTTAGGTGTAGGGGACCCCAAGTGCATTCGTCACCTTGCTTGGCAAGTCGTTGTAGTTGCTCTTGAATGACCCCGCGAACGGTCACGCTTTCGGTTTCTGGTAGCTCGACATCGCACCGCCGTGCCAGTTGACGCAAGCTGACGATCCCCGACACTCGCCAGCGGTTGGGTTCCAGTTGCTCGGCTGGTGGCAGATCCAGCAAGCGGTTGGCGCGGCTGGGCGAGTACACAAAAACCGTTTCTAAGATGTCTTCGATTGTCAAAATGCCGATCGTGTCACCGTGCTCGTTCACGACGACGGTGACTTCGCGATCGCGCTGCGCCATTTTTTCCAGTGCGTCGGCCACGGTCGCGCACCAAGGTAGGTAGAGCACCGGTTCGGCCAAGCGTTCGAGGTTCTCGCTGGGCAGATCGTATTGATTGTCCAAGCGAATGGCTTTTTCGATCTCTTCGCTGTCTGGTTCGCTGACCAGTAAGTAACCGCTGGCGGGTACGGTTCCCTTGAGGTCAGCCAGACTCACGGGCGGGCGGTAGTTCGCAAACTGAGTCCTCGGGCGCATCCATTCTTCGACCAGAATGTTGGACAACTGCACGACGTTTTGCAGCACGGCTTGTTCTTGGCGGATCAGCGTCGGGTCGCTGGCCGAGTGATCGATGGCTCGTTCTAAGTCGGTCACTTCCATTTGCTGCTCGGATTCGAAGCTCGGCCAAATGATGCGTTGCGAAATCAAGTTCACCGTTTGCAGCAGCGGCATCATGGGATCAACCACTCGCACGGCCAGCGACAGCGGCAAACTAACGGCCTGTGCGAGAGCGGCGGGTTTGAGCACCGCGACGCTTTTGGGCAACATCTCACTGAAGAAAATAATGCTCAGCAGCGAGGCGATGGCGAACGCGATGGCGGATGACTGGCCTAGGTCAGGATTCGCCTCAATCCGAATCGCACAGATCGAGCTAATCGAAAAGTACGTGATATTGATAACCAGATTCCAAAACAACACGGCCGAAAGGAGTCGCTCTGGTTGATCCAGCAACGTCGCGGCCGCGCGTTGGGCAGCGTTGCCGCCCGCCATCGCGCGGCGGTCTCGCGGTTGCAAGTAAAAAAGCGCGGCTTCACTGGCGGAAAAGAATCCCGAGCACACTAACAGCACGACCATGGTCGCCAGCCATGGCAGCAAACCTTGCAGGGCACTAATCATGCTCGGACGTTTTGGACCTTCCCACGTAGACCAAGAACTCACTCAAACGTGGCACAACGATCGCCGTGGTTGCGAAACCGTACGCAAACGTCGCCGCGATCAACGCGCCGAGGTAGCGTCCCAGCAGCAGGCTGGTGATGCAATAAAACATGGTGATCGGCAGCACCATCGAAGCAAAAGCTAGCGCCGAGGAACGCATGTTCCAGCCCAATGCAACGTAAAGCCCGATGGCTCCACCGACGATACAAGCCAGAAACGGCGCGATTTGGGCTTCGACGTTTCCAGTGAACGAGACCATCATGACCATGCTCGTCACGACACCCAAGAACAAAAAGAACACCGTCCCAAGGCTTACCGCAATCGCTTGACGGCTAGTCGCGTTAGACATGCCTGCGTGAATGCCTAGTGCCGAAACGAATAGCGTGAGCACCACGAAACCGATCGCTAAGTACGATAGGTTTTCCAGCGACACGACGTGATTGAACCACAGGAAACCGCACATCAACAGTGGCAGCACGATCATGTCGAGCGATACGAACAGGATCCCTAGCCACTTGCCGAACAAGAACTCTTTCGGTGAAACATCGGTGACACGCAGCAAGTCCAGTGCTCGGCCATCGCGTTCGGTGGTGATCGACGTCACGGCCAAGGCGTTGATCATCACAAGACTGACGAACATAAACGGCGCGAGCGGCTTGGCAACTGCCGGGATGGTGACTCCTGCGTCGGCGGTCGTACGCGTCGCCAAGCCAGAGTTGACCATCGAATACAGACCCACAAAAACAGCGATCGCCAACAGCCAATAAACCGCTCGGACGAACAGGATCTTGCGGCCGTACGCCCACGTGCAGGTCTCTCGCCACAAAATCGGGTTGTCCCAAACGTGGCGGCTACGTTGACCAACCTTGCGATTGGGGTCGTCGATGTGAGTTCCTGCCGATTCGGCTGTGGGATCGGCGGGGCTTGATAGGTCGACCTCGCCAGTGATCGCATCGACGCCCGCGGTCGCGTCAACTTGTTGCCCCAGTCGTACTTCGCGATTCGGGTTCCATTTACGGACTCTCACGATCGCAACTGCGGATAGAAACAGGGAAGCAGCAACCGCGACGATCAAAAACGGCAGCACGCTGGTCGGCCATGTCGACTGAATGGTGGAATCGCACGCAGCAAGGACGGCTCGGATCGGATTGGTGGCGGCTGCCAATTGGCTTCCTGAAAATCCTATCACGTCGATACCGGTAAGCGCGATGCCCTCAAAGACGCCGATCCAAATCACCATCACCAACAGCACCAACGCCAATGCCTGAAACGTTTTTTCGCGCCATAGTGCGATCGTCGATCCCAAACTGCCTGCCGCAATCGCTGCTGCGACGGTTACTGCAAACGTCCAGCCGACTTGGGCGAACGATGTTCCACCAAAGAGCACAATCAACATAAAGATCGGCAGCGAGGTTAGCAGCATGACGCCGATGTTTAGCAGGCTGGCAAATAGCTTTCCTAGTACTAATTCGCTGTTGGTCAAGCGGCTCATGAGCAGCAAGATAAGTGTCTGGCGGTCCTTTTCGATCGCGACATTACTGGCCGCTTGGATCGCAGAGAGGAAGATCAACAAGGCCAGTTGCAGTGGCGCGAGGATTTGGAACAGGATCGTCCCGAACCGAGCCATGTCGCCCACGTTACGAATTTGCTGGGTGCCCGCGAGAATCATCCACAGCGTGCAGGTAATGAGCAGCAGAAACAGTCCGTAAACCGTCCGCGCGATGTAGTGTCGGACTCGACGTGGTGCAACGGCGGCTTCGCGAGAGAAAACGGGTCCAATAAGCACGGGCAGGTGTTCGATTGATAAAGGGATCGGGCGAAGCCAACCATTCGAGCCACCGCGTTGCTGGTCGTGACGGCTTTGGCCGCCCGAGCACGATTTGCCTCGATGCAACCGGCTGACAAAAATGCCGGCTGGCGTGACGACGACCGGCTTTGTTGGTTCGCTTTCGTTTCGCCCCACTATTATGACTGGCAGCCAGCATCGGTTCCACTCCCGTTAGGACCGCTACGAGCGTGACAAATTACACTTCGGGGCCCATCGATTAAGCTGACGGGACAGTTTACGCGAGGATGAATGGCCGATGGACGATATTTGCCGATAGCCCTTGGCGAACTGGCGATGAGGTGGGCGAGACCGCATTAATCCAGTGACACTTGCATTTTGAACTTTTGTGGTACTTGAAACGACACGCCCATGAACCTCGGTAAGACATTTTCTGGCCTCATGATCGTTGTGTTGGCGGCGGCGATCGGGCTCGCACTGATCTACTTGCCCAATCTGATCGTCAGCAACTACGCCATTGTGCAAGGCATGGGCAGTGTCTGGGCAACATTTTACTTGATCGCGATTGGGCTCGGCGGGCTGCTACTGCTCGGTAGTGCCGGCTGGACGGTGTGGAACTTGTGGGGCAGCTCCATCGCCAAACGCCGCCGGCGCGCGCGGCGGAATTTGAATCCGAGCGAACTATCCACCGGTCAGCGCGAACGCGAGATCGAAGAGAACATCGACGAAGTCGAGCGATTGCGGCGCGAAGCGGCGACCGAAGAGGGATTGCAGGCCGAGCTCGATCCACTGCTGCACGAGATTGAAGCCAAGCGTGAGCAGCAGACGCTGGAGATTGTTGCCTTTGGAACGATCAGCAGTGGCAAGTCATCGGTGCTGAACCTGCTGGCCGGACGCGACGTGTTTAAGACCGACGTCCGCGGGGGCACGACGGTGACTCGAAACGAGATCCCTTGGACCGGCATGGATAAGGCGACGTTGGTCGATACACCCGGCATCGGCGAGGTCGATGGCGAGGTACACGTCAGTGTCTCGGCCGAATCGGCGCTCGAGGCGGATATCGTGCTGGTTGTCGTCGATGGGCCGCTGCGCGAAAGCGAGCACACGTTGATCGAACGGTTGGGGCAAATGGAAAAGCGCGTGCTCGTTTGCTTGAATAAGACAGATTGGTACTCCGACGAGGATCGTGACAAACTGATTCACCAGATTTCGCAACAGACGGCCGGCATCGTTCAGCCGGTCGATGTCGTCGCCATTCAGGCTCAGGAAGGCTCACGCATCCGCAAAAAGATTCTTGCGGACGGAACCGAGAAAGAAGAAACCGTCACGATTCCTGCCGACATTGATCCGCTGGCGCAGCGTTTGATGGCGACCGTAAAACAGGACGGCAAAGATCTGCTGATGGCCAACGTGCTGCTGCGTTCGCGGGGCTTGGTCGAGAAAGCTCGGGCCCGCGTCAAAGATTCGCTCGACCGGCAGGCGTGGGATATCGTTGACAAGTACATGTGGGGTGCCGGCGGCGTGGCGGCCATCAGCCCGTTTCCGGTCGTGGACTTGCTGGCTGGCTCGGCGATTTCTACCAAAATGATTTTGGACCTTGCCGAGGTCTACCAGCAGAAAATCGACTTGGCGACTGCGTCCAAATGGTTAAGCGAAATGGGCAAAAACTTGGTTGGCGTCCTGGGTGCCCAGGGTGCGGCAGTCGCGACCAGTGCGGTCGTCGCGTCGCTGATCAAAACGATTCCCTTCGCGGGGACCGTGGCTGGCGGCGTGCTGCAAGGGGCCGTTCAGGCGCTCATTACCAAATGGATCGGCGCGGTATTTATCGAGTACTTCCGCGAAGAAATGCAAACGCCCGAGGGTGGGCTCGCCGGGTTAGCACGTCGTCAATGGGAAGTGGTTACGACCGTCGACGAATTGCGTAAACTGGTTCAAACTGCCAGATCGAAATTGAGCGACGATCGGTAGACGTCCTGCCTGCTCATTCTTACTAACGGACATATCCTTGACCGACCAGCCTTCCTTTCAAGACCCTCAGTACCGCGACGCAATCCGAGCGGTGGAAGAGACGCTGTCGAAGCTGCAAGGCTGCCCCGATGCCGAGCGCGACCGCTTGCAGGGGGACATCGATCAGCTGAACGCGATGTACGAAAAGATCACCAGCGGCAGCGTGGAGATCGTGATCTTTGGCGAAATTAGTACCGGCAAGTCCGCGATGGTAAATGCACTGATCGGCCGCGCGGTGGCAGAAGTCGACGTGCAGGGCGGCTGGACCAAGCAAATTTGGGGCACTCAATGGGAGGGCTCCGGGCACCGCATCCCGGGCTTGGAGAAGTCCGAGATCGTCATCGTTGATACGCCCGGCATCAACGAAGTCGACGGTGCCGATCGAGCGGAGCTTGCCGACACCACCGCTCGGCGGGCGGACTTGATCTTGTTCGTGACCGATTCGGATTTGAACGAAACGGAGTACGCCGCGTTAGTGGAACTGGCCGCGGTCCAAAAACCGATCATCTTGGTGTTCAACAAAACGGATCTGTACCCGCAAGAAGAACGCGAGAAGCTGATCGAGATGCTGACCAACCGCATCAAAGATATCATTCCGGCCGATCACTTGGTCCTGACCTGTGCCGACCCCCGCAAGGTCGAGTACGTGATCGAGCAAGCGGATGGAACCGAGGTTACCGAATGGCGAAAACCTGATCCCGATGTCGATCAGCTAAAGACGTTGATCCTCGAAACGCTTGAGAAAGAAGGCTTGGGACTGATTGCGCTCAACGCGGCGATGTACGCGGCCGACAAGAGCGATCGAATTTCCGCCTTGCGCGTTGAAATGCGAGACCGGCAGGCCGACCAAGTGATCTGGACGATGGCGGCAACCAAAGCGATGGTGGTCGCGCTGAACGTGGTGCCGGTGCTGGACGTCGTCGGTGGCTTTGCGGTTGATGCGCTGATGATCGTGACGCTGTCCAAGGTCTATGGTTTGAACCTGTCGATGGGACAGGCTCGCGGGCTAGCGAAATCGATTGGTGCGGCGGGCGGTGTTTATGCGTTGGGTGAACTAACCAGTTATGGTGCCAGTTTGTTCAAAGCGTTGACGGTTACCTTTGGCACTGCGTTGACCATCATTCCGCAAGGAGCCGCCGCGGGCTTCACGTCGTATATCATTGGACAGGCCGCCAAGCGGTATTTTGAACAGGGTGGTTCGTGGGGCAATCGATCGGCCAAAACCGTTGTGTCAGAGATTCTTGAGAACACGGACAAGGACTCAGTCGTCGATCATTTAAAGGATGAAATCCGCAAGAAGCTACAGGGTAATCGCCACGCTCAGTAGTTTCTGCAATTGTCGTGCAAAGCCGTTTCGCCGACCTGTTCGTTCGGTGCGTTCAGCGTTCCAGTATTTAGCGTCATACAAAAGTTGACGAACTTTTTGCCATGCCGAAATCAGTACTCTTTGTTTGCCTTGGTAATATTTGTCGCTCGCCGACGGGTGAAGGAGTCATGCAACATTTGGTGGACGAGCAAGGTTTGGCCGAAGAGGTCAAAATTGATTCGGCCGGAACGATCGGCTACCACACGGGGCACGCGGCCGATGAACGCATGCAGGCCGCAGCGAAAAATCGAGGCTATGACCTGACAAGTCGAAGCCGAAAAATCACGCCTCGCGATCTTGAAGTGTTTGATCTGGTGATTGCGATGGACCGCGAGAATTTTTCCGACATCGGTCACGTTCATGATTCGGCAACCGCCAAAGTCGTTTTGCTCAGCGATTATTTGGGTGACGAGTGGCCCAGCGATGTGCCAGACCCGTATTACGGTGGAGCAGAAGGGTTTGAGTACGTGTTGGACATGATCGAAGCGGCGTGCCCAAAGATCTTGGATGAGTTGACCAACGAGTCGCACCGATGACAGATGGAAAATGGCAGGTGACCAATTCGTTTGAAGCACCTCAAACTCTCGCCAGTCCAGCCAAATTTGTCGTTTGCTATTTGTCATTCGCCATTTGTCATTTTGTGCTGGGTGAATCCATTTGTGCGGTAGTATCGTCTCTTGTCGCGCGAAAGTGGCCTGTCTCAAACCATGAATCATGACTTTGGCCAATGCGATTGACCCCGGAACAGCTCAGCCTTGTCGGATTTGAGATCGGCGAAACGTTGATCGTCGATTCTTGCCGCGAAGTACCAGGTGGCTGCATTAACAACGCGGTCCTTGTAACAGCGAGTTCGGGTCAGTCGTTTTTTATTAAATCGAATCGCGATGCAACCGAACATGTCTTTCGCGCGGAGGCCGAAGGCTTGCGAGCGATCCGAGAGACCAACACGATCCGTGTCCCGCAAATCATCACTTTCGGGACAGTTGAAACCAGTGGCGCGTTCTTGGTGATGGAGGCCATTGAGCCGAAAGGCCGAGCGAACGACTTTTTTGAGACGCTGGGGCGTCAGCTGGCAGAAATGCATCGCGCGGGAACGAGCGATCGGTTTGGCTTTGATCAGAATAATTGGCTGGGCTCGAGCGAACAGCCTAATGACCGGTCAAGCGATTGGGTCGAGTTTTGGGCAACCTCGCGGCTTGGTTTCCAGTTGGAGCTCGCTGATAAGAATCAATTGGGTGGGCGAGAGCTTCAGCAGCTTGGTCGTCGCCTGATTGACCGGTTGGACGGTTTGATTTCCAGCTCTGCCGAACCCCCGTCTTTGATTCACGGCGATCTTTGGAGCGGCAACTACATGGCCGATGAGCGTGGTCAGCCGGTGCTGATCGATCCGGCGGTTTATTACGGCAATCGCGAAGCCGAGTTCGGCATGACGACGTTGTTTGGCGGGTTTCCATCTGAGTTTTACGATGCGTATGCGGCTGCGTTGCCGTTGGCCGAAGGGTGGAAAACGCGTGTCGAAATCTATAGGCTTTATCACTTGTTGAATCATCTTAACCTGTTCGGCAGTAGCTATCTGAGCGGCTGTTTGGAAATTTTGCAAAGGTATGCCCGATGACCCGAATCAGTTTAGCCGCCGCGTTGTTGGTGATATCTCTAACGAGCATCTGGGTGGAAAATGCTGCCGCCCAAGAGCTGTCACTTGCTAAGGCCGAGGGCAGTGTGCGTTTCGCGACGTTCAATCTCGCGCTCAACCGCCGCAACGCGGGCGATCTGAAAGAAGAACTCGAAGCTGGTGATTCAGAGCCCGCCAAAAAGCTGGCCGAGATCATTCAGCGGGTTCGTCCCGATGTGTTGTTGATCAACGAACTGGATCACGATGACTCGGGCGCTGGCATCAAAGCCTTTCACGAAAAATATTTGGGTGTTTCACAAAACGGACAGGAGCCTCTGCGATATGACTCGGTTTTGTTTTCCGACGTCAATACGGGCGTCGATAGCGGGATCGATTTGAACATGGATGGCCGACGGCGGTTGCCACGCGATGGTTTTGGATTTGGTTACTTTCCGGGCCAGTACGGAATGGCCGTCATGTCTCGGCACACCGCGGGACCAATGCGGAAGTTCCAAAAGTTCTTGTGGAAAGACATGCCCAACGCGGCGTGGCCTAAACAGCCGGGCACGGACGAACACTATTACAACGATGAAGTCCGAGCCGTTTATCGACTGAGTTCAAAGAGTCACTGGGACGTTCCCGTTCAGGTCGGTGATAAAACGATTCACTTTTTGGTCTCGCACCCGACGCCGCCGGTGTTCGACGGCGACGAGGACGCCAACGGTTGCCGCAATCACGACGAGATTCGCCTGTGGGCGGACTACGTTAGTGGCAAAGCCAATTACTTGTATGACGATGCAGGAGAAAAAGGTGGTTTGCAGGAAGGAGATCATTTCATCATCGCGGGCGATCAGAATGCTGACCCGCAGGACGGGTCGTCGCGTGACAACGCAATCCGTCAGCTGACCGAACATCCCTTGGTCCAAGACACGCAGCCGCGCAGCGAAGGCGGGGCCTATTACGCGAAAGAGCAGGGCGGTGCCAATGCGAATCACAAGGGCGATCCAGCGCTGGACACCGGGGACTTTGGTGACGAGCGAACCGGCAACATGCGAATCGACTACGTTCTGCCATCCAAAACGCTCAAGGTCACCGGCAGCGGTGTTTACTGGCCCAAGCCCGATCAGCCCGGCGGTGATCTGGTCGACGTGTCCGACCACCGACTGGTTTGGGTGGATGTTGAGTAAAAGCCAAACTGAGCGGCTCGTCAAATTGGCCACCGTTCAATTCTGTTTCTCTAACCGTTACGTGACAGTGCGTTTGCTAACGCGCAGGTGAGTGGCGCGTAGGTTGCGGCGGCAGTTTTGAGCTGATCGATTGATAGTCGCTCTTGGTTGGTGTGGGCCAATCGGTCATCGCCCGGGCCGAAGCCGATGCATGGGATGCCCGCCAGAGCCAAATGCCCGCCGTCGGTTGCGAATTGCCAGACGTCGGGGTTGGCGGGTTGGCCGGTGGACGCCTCGATCACTTCCGTCGCCGCGGAAACAAGTGGGCTCGATGGCGGCGTCGAAAATGGTGGAAACACCGACGCAAAATCACGCGTGACGCCCGTGTAGGTGGTGCGCGGCTGCTCGGTCACCGCTACCGAAGCAGTGGTTTCGCAACCTTTGACACAACGGTCGGCAATTTCTTTGATCGCCCCCACGGCCAGTTCGGTTGTCTCCGCTGGAACGTTCCGCCAATCGAGGTAAACCGTGACCTCGCTGGGGATCACGTTCGCACTGACTTGATCGGTTTCGTACAACGTCGGTGCAATCGTTGCCGGGCCAAGGACCGGGTCGCCTTGTAATGACAGCTCAGGCAATCGCTTTAGAAACTGGGCCGCCGCGAAATGTGGATTGATGGCCAAGTCGGGCGCGCTCGCGTGAGCGGAACGGCCGCGGAAAGTGACTTGGAGTTCGATTCGGCCTCGATGGCCCAGTCGCAATTGATTCTGACTGGGTTCGCCGACGATGGCAGCGTCAGCGGTCGTGTGAGTGGCCAGAAACTGGCTGCCGAGCCCCGCGATCTCCTCCATCACGGCGACGGTCATCAAGACATCGCCCGCTGGGCGAACGTTCAGTTGTTTGAACTGGGCCGTACCGTAAATCATTGCGGCGACGGGGCCTTTCATGTCCACCGAACCGCGTCCCCAGAGTTCATCGCCAACAACTTTGCCGCTGTAAGCCGGATGAGGCCAGCCGTCAGCCGGGCCGGGATCGACAACGTCCATGTGGCCATTAAGCATCACGGTCGGGCCGTTGCGTCCGGTAATTTTGCCGACGATGTTGCCAACCTCGTCCGTCCAAACCTCGTCGTAGTCCAGCGATTTGAGTTCATTCACAATCAGCGAGGCCACGTGACCTTCTTCGCCCGACAGGCTGGGCGCGGCCACGATGCGGCTAGTGAAATCAATCAGAGCGTCGGAGTGTTCCGAGGTAGCAGCGCGGGATTGTTCGATTGAGATCATGCGGGTGAGTATTTTTCAAACCTGTCGATGTCGGCCCAAGACGAAGGAAGAACGTTTTTGCTTGCCTCTATCCTTCGCCAAACTTTTCGCGCCACTCTTGGCCTGTTTGTTCCATCTGTGAATCAGCTCCCGTGCGGCGCATGCGGTGCAGGCGCGGCATCCCGAGCGCCCATTCTTGCATCCAGTTGGCCGCGAACTCACCACGCTCGGTTTCATCAAAAATCTTCTGAATCGCTTCGCGATCAATAACGCGAGGTCCGCTCATTCGAACGGCGAATTCACATGTTCGGCTGCTTCGGCGCGAGATGTATTCTTCGATGCCAATGTCATCCATCACGTCCACCACCGTGCGAAGCGATCGGATCGCTTTGGCGTAGGCGAAATGCGGCGGGTAACCGCCCTCGACCATCGTTTCGAAGGTGGCCTTCATCAAATGGATCACGCCACCGTACAAAACTTGTTCTTCGAAGTTATCACCCTCTGTTTCTTGTTGGAACGTCACGCCTACGCTGCCGACTCGCAGGCTGCCAACCGACTTGGCTAACGCCAGCACCATGTCCAACGCGTTGCCCGTGACATCTTGCTCGACCGAAATCGCACCGTAGATGCCTGAACCGTCTAGGTATTTTTGCCGAACGGTGTGACCGGGGCCGTTGGGCACAAACAAAACCACGTTTACGTTTTCCGGCGGTTTGATGGCTCCGTAGAGCACATTGAATCCGTGGCAGAAGGCCAGCGTGCTGTTCGGTTTCAGGTTGTCGTGGATCGAGGCATAATAAAGTTCGGGTTGAGGTGGATCGGCCAACAGAATGTAGACCAGATCAGCAGCCGCCGTGGCGTCGGCGATGCTCATCGGTTCAAAACCGTCTTCTTTGGCGGCGGTCCAAGACGGACGCGATGGGTCGCCGATGCCGATCACCAAATCGAGACCACTGTCTCGCATGCACAGCGCTTGGGGACGACCTTGGATGCCGTAACCGATGATCGCGACTTTCTTGCCTTTGAGTGTGGCGAGGTCAGCGTCTTTGTCTAAGTAGATTACATTTTCCATGGCTTGGGCTTCCTCAGCT
The DNA here is from genome assembly GCA_964558755.1 of uncultured Pirellulaceae bacterium. Lineage (GTDB taxonomy): Bacteria > Planctomycetota > Planctomycetia > Pirellulales > Pirellulaceae > Mariniblastus. Next base: position 12,957 of record CAZLFF010000025.1, on the reverse strand, counting down.
TCCTCGATAGGTGGAGTATCCGAACGGATTCAACAGAACGGGGACATGATAGTGTTGGTTGTTGTCCGTGAGCGAAAACTCGATCCGAATGACAGGGTAAAACGATTCGACGTTCAGCTTTGCGAAGTAATCACTCACGAGAAAGCTGATTCGATAGTGCCCGACGCGCGACGAGCCACCGGTTAGGTCTTGAACGCGGCCGTCGGAGTCCGTTGTGTCTTGCGAGACCGATTCCCAGTCGCCGCTCTCGTTCTGAAACTCAAGCACGATCGGGATCCCCTCAGCCGGGACGCCCCGCGATGTGTCGAGCACATGAGATGTGATGCCACTCATGGAATCAGTTTCCTCAATCGGATCAAAGTGATTTTAAGTTGTTCAGCCGCGGCGTTTGCCAGTTCCGTCGCTCGATCATTGGGCAAACGTTGCTCCAAAATGTCGAGCATTTCCGCGGCTGACTTTCCCGTGGCACACACGATAAACAGGAAGTCAAACTTGTCGAAGTACTCGTCATTCGCGTTGGCAAGCCGTTGTAATGTTGCTTCGTCCGCTGAATCGACGCCAGCCTGTTCGCTGGCCGCGGTCGTTTTTGTGTTGGCAAACTTGGCTCGTAAGGAATCAACGTCGCCGATCCGCGGGTGAGCTTCGAAGGCTTCGAGCCAATCATTCTGACCGAGTTGGTTCCAAACGTCAGTCGCACGCTGCACGACGTCTGCGTCATCCTGGAACTCGCAATCAATCATTCCCGTCACCCATGCCTTCGCGGCGCAACAAGCTTCTAGCGTCGCCGATCGCTCGGCAGCGCTAAGATTGTTCAGGTGTTGGGCGATCGCGTTGGTCATCTAGGTCGTGGAACGTTAGCGTGTCGTTGACTCTCTATCGTAAACCACATCTCCGCGAACGTAAGTGCGGTGAGTGACGCCGTGAAGTAAACTGCCATCGTAGGGCGATACGGGATGACGGTGCAGAAGCGAACCAGCATCGACATGAAACTCAGGCTCAGGTTCCCACACGGTCAGGTCCGCCGCCAAGCCTGGCACGATGCTACCGGTTTGCCCCGAGAGCCCAAAAATCTCAGCCGGCCGAGTCGAACAGCGTTGGGCGATCAGTTGCGGCGTCCAGCCTAGCTCGTGCCCGACCGTGTTCACTACCGGCAGCGTCAATTGCAACCCGGCGATTCCGCCCCATGCTGTTTCGAAATTGCCCGTGTTAAGGTTCTTTAGTTCAACCGGGCACGGCGAGTGGTCGGAACCAATGGTATCGATCAACCCAGACTCCACGGCGCGACAGAGGCTGGCGCGGTTCGCTTCGTCACGAATCGGCGGCGCGCATTTGTAACGTGTGTCGCCCGCACCAACCGACGCGTCGTTAAAGAATAAATAGTGGGGGCACGTTTCGACGGTCAGGGGCAAGCCTTCTGCCTTGGCCGCTTCGATCATTGGCAACGCGAGCTGCGTCGCCAAGTGAACGATATGAATTGGGGTTTGGTATTCGCGGCAAAGCTCGATTAGCAATCGAATCGCGGCGAGCTCGAACTCGGGCGGGCGCGACGTCGCGTACTGTTGGTATGAAGTCGGATCGGTGAGCTTGGGCGAGTGGTGGTCGGGCACGATTTCGGCATGCGCCAAAAGTGGGACTCGGTGAGGAGCAAGGATTTCCAACGCGGCGCGTAGCTCTTTCTCAGTCGCAGCGGGAAACTCGTCCAAACCGGAGTCGCACAGAAACGCTTTTACTCCCAAGACACCGGCTTGCAACAGCGCCGGCAGTTCTGACTCGTTGCTGGAAATCAGCCCACCATAAAAGTGAACGTTGGCTCGGCAATTGGCGGCGTCGGCGGCAGCTCGCTTGGCCTGCAGTGCCGTGACGTTGGTTGTGACCGGGATGCTATTGAGCGGCATGTCGATCAACGTCGTGATGCCGCCAGCAGCAGCTGCTGCGGTCGCGGATTGGAACCCCTCCCAGTCGGTCCCGGGTTCGTTGATGTGAACGTGAGTATCAATCAGCCCGGGAGAGATCACCAAGTCACCAAAATCCGTGATCGGCACTTCGTGAGAGATTGCTGAACGTTCAACGACCCGCACGATGGTCTCGTTTTCGATTACGATCGCCGCCGCAGTTTCGCCGTCGGGCGTGATCACGCGGGAACTTGCGATCGCAAATTGAGAACTAAATTCCGCCATGTCGATTCAACCGTGGCAACTGCCAACAATCTTGCAAACTTAAAATGCAGAGACTCAAAGTGCGCCGAGACCTCTCAAACCCAGATTCATCTCTGTGTTCTCAGTGCCTCTGTGCTTCAAAAAATTCATTCCGAAAAATGCGTACAGCAGTGGTTAGTCCCGCCGCACCGTCGCCGAAATGACCCCAAACGGCTCGGGGGTCGGCACAAAGATATCGTTTTTGTTTTCGAGATTCAGCTTTGCGATATCCGCCAGCAAGTGATGTTGATTCGGCATGTTGAGCGAGATTTCGCCAACCTGTGGGCAGGCTTCCAGCACCGCGTCGGCCATTTCATGCAGCGTCTTTTGAACCGAAGGGCTGTACTTCGCTGCGAAAACGCTCAGCAGCAACCCGCGAAGTTTTGCTCGGGTGGTCGTCCAGTCGAGCGCCAAGTCATCGCAGGGCCAACTAGCGGTAATCGTCGTCGCGAAGATTCGATCGTTGGTCGCCTTGAGCGTCGTAAACGGGTCTTGCAGGAAACCTTCGAATCCGGAGTTTGTGGTCTTCAAGACTTGCAGCCCGCACAGCCCCGAACGCATCGACACGCCATCGGCCGATGCGGTGACCTCGCAAGTATTTTGCTCGCTACCGCCGCCGGTAAACGCATGCGCGTGGCCGGACCCGTTGTCATCAATACGCTGCCACAGGCTTTCGACTACTGAGATCGTGGCCGTTGCAACGTGATCAAACTGGTCGCGAAAATGACAGGCCAAGTTTTGCGCGTAGGCTTCGATACTGTCGATGCCGTGTAGCCGAGCGATTGCGTAGACCGTGTTCTTCATCGTGTCGGTCGGAATCACATTGGAGTTGTCGCCCGCCGTGTAGGCCGCATCAAAATCCCCCGCGAGCGCGACCTCCACGGCAATTTGCACAAAATCATGCCGGTCCGAGTGGCGTTTGATATACGAAAGGCAGACGTGAGACTTGCCGTACGACTGTTCGGTGATTGAAATGCTCATAGGACCGTGTGTTGAGGGAGAATTCTTGCGTTGAAACTACAGGGCATCCCGGTGGATATCTTTGTAATACAGATAGCTGGCCGGCTGCTTGCCCATCGCGACAAACCATTGGGGGCAATAAGACGCCATCCAGATCACGTCCCCGGCACCCACCGGAAAGTGATCGTCGCCCAACCGGTAAACTCCCTGGCCATCAAGCATGATTAAACCGTGCTCCATGGTGTGGATTTCTACCTGCGGCAGCGTCGCGCCGGGTTGGTAGGTGAATAGATTCACCGCCATGTCAAACGCGGGGGCGATGGGCAGCAGCGTTTTCAATCGAGCGTCTTCATCTCCCATGAATGGCTCGCCGGACACGTTGTCGATGTGGCCGATGACTGTTTCAGGAGGACCGTGCTCCGCAAGCGGCACGTAACGCTTTTCGAAAATTACAAGCGTGGCGGAGGTCTCACACGAAACCGCATGAGCCGTGTCGGCCGGGATAAACGCGAACGCACCCTGCTTGAGTGATTGCGGAGCGTCGAGCGTCAGCGTGCAGTCGCCCGCCTGCACATAAATAAAACGCTGGATCCCTGCCCCCGGCTCGGCGCTGGTGGCACCACTTTCTAGCGTCGCGGTGTACTGACAGAACCGTGCGCCGATCTCGGGTGAGATGTGGACGACTGCGGACGTATTGTTCCAGCCAATCAGCGGCGACGTGACATGCGTGTCTGGTGTAATCAGCCCGTAGTTGCTGGTGATTCGACTACGAGTGCTGCCGAAAATATCCATGATTGTTTTCTCTTTTGTGCTTTCACCTAATTGTTTTCGTTCTGCGATGCCGCAATGCGTATCACGGCGTCGGTCATGACCCCAAGTGCAGCTTCGATATCGATCGGCGATACAAACTCGTCGGGATGATGGCTCACTCCGTCGCGACAACGGACGAACAGCATGCAGGTCGGAACAGCACGTGCCATGATCATCGCGTCATGACCCGCTCCGCTGACCAATGGTTCGGTCGAACAATTCGCTGCCGTCGCCGCGCTGTTCAGGTGCTCGGTGAGCGAGCAGTCCATTTTAACCGCAGGCGAATGCCTGACATCGGTTAAACTCGCAGCGGCACCGCGGGCCCGTTTTAGTTCAAGCAGCATCAACTCGATCGTTTTGAGCGATTGCAAACGAATTTCGTCGTCGGCGTGCCGCAGGTCTAAAAATAGTTCAACCCGTCCACAAATGACGTTCGACAAACCGGGAGTTGCTTTGACTTTTCCAATCGTTGCAAAAAGTCCTTCGGTCTTCTTGCCAAGCGATTCGATATTTAGAATCAGCTCCGCAGCCGCTGCCAAGGCGTCGGTGCGTTGGTCATGAGGCACGGTGCCCGCGTGACCGGCCACGCCCTCGATAACAATCGTCCCACGCGTTTGTCCTGCAATGGTCGAGACTACCCCCACCGCCGTCGCTGATTCTTCCAAACAAGTCGCTTGTTCGAGATGAGCTTCCATGAACCCGATGACTCGACGCGGGCGTTCGGTCGACGTTTCGGAAAAATAGGATGCCGACGCGAGGTCATTTGGATCGCAGCCGAACTGCCGCAACGCATCACCCAATCGCACGTCGGCCGCATCGCAGCGATCGAAGTTTCCCGGGTCGAGCTGACCGATCAATCCGAGTGATCCAATAAACGGAAAGTTATAACGAACGCCTTCTTCTTCCGAGAAACCCACCGCGTCGATGTTAAACGGAAGATCAATGTCATTCGCTTGGAGAAGTTCGATAACGCCAATCCCCAGCATCACACCCAGAATGCCGTCGAACCGTCCGGCGTTAAACACGGTATCCAAGTGCGACCCTATCAACAGAACGTCTCGCTCGTTCGCCGAAGTTGTGCGGCCTTGGAAGCTGCCGATCAGATTTCCTGCGGCGTCGAGTCGCGGCTGAGCGTTCGCGGCTGTCATCCAGTCACTAACCAAACCGTGAGCCCGCTTCATCGCGTCGCTGCAGAACGGACGAAACAAAAGCGTCGGCTCCTCGCTAACGGTCGCTAAAAGATCACAACGTTCGGCAACCCGCTGCGCGACGGTGTGCAGTGAGCGAGCGTCGATCGGTGAACCAGTGGCGGGCGTGGACATGTGACTTGCAGGCAGGATTCACTTATAATCGAGAGGCGTTCGGAAAATCAGAAGCGTGGCTATGCCAGTTTTGGAATAACGATCGTCTAGGGTCAAGTTTTCAGCCAGCGATACGGGGCCGTGATGCGAGACTATATCTTACTCTTTGTGAACGGTCGCGAACACCGAGTCGCCGCTGCGGATGCTTTTCTAACGCTCTCTCAGTTCTTACGGCAACGCCTTAACCTGTGCGGCACGAAGAACGTTTGCAACGAAGGGGACTGCGGTTCTTGTTCGACTTTGGTCGGTCGGTCCAATGATGACCAATCTGCATTTCGCTATCGCACGATTGATTCTTGCATTCGATTCGTTTTTCAGCTCGATCGTTGCCACGTGGTGACCGTCGAAGGTTTGGGTGGCGAGCGTGACTTGAGTCCCGTGCAGCAAGCGATGGTTGATTGCCATGGTTCACAATGCGGATTTTGCACACCCGGTTTTGTTGCCTGCATGACGGGAGTGCTCGAGCAGAACGATTCGCCAACGGCGGATGATTGGCGGTACGAGCTGACGGGCAACCTGTGTCGCTGCACCGGCTATAGCCCAATCATTGACGCGGGCTTGAAGTGCTCGGGTCAGGGAGTGCCTAGCCTGAACGAGCGATTTCCGCCCAGTGAGATGCTGGCCGCGATCAAGGAATTGCCAGTTGGCCAAGTTCAAGTCGCAGCGGGCGAATCGCTTGTCTCGTGTCCGCAGTCCATCGCCCAAGCAACCGAATTTCTGGCCAAGCATCCCGCGGCGGAGGTGGTGGCAGGCGCGACTGAGTTGGGCGTTCGCTTTAACAAACACCCCGTCGATAAGCGCGAGGCGAAGACGTGGCTGGACTTGAATGGCGTCGCTGAACTCGCGGGCGTTCGTGTCGAGGACGACCAGCTAGTGATCGGTGCCCGCGCGACGTGGGCGGATCTGGAGTTGATCACTCGGACGGTTGCGAAGCCGTTTCATGAAATCGTTGCGATTTTTGGATCACCTCAGATTCGTAACGCGGCGACCATCGGCGGCAACATCATTAACGCATCGCCCATCGCGGACTCGCTGCCATTTCTGATGGCCTGCGATGCTCAGCTGACCTTGGTGGGAGGCGCGGGAGCCCGGACGGTACCGATCAACGAGTTCTTTTTGGGCTACAAAAAGATTGATCTGAAACCGGGGGAACTGTTGAGCGAAATTCGCGTTCCGTTGCCTCCGGCCGGCCGGCAACTTCGGCTTTACAAGGTTTCTCGTCGTCGTGACATGGATATCTCAACTTTCACTGGCGCGATTTGGATGGATATTGATGGCGAAACCATTCGCGATGCTGGCGTGGCCTACGGAGCCGTCGCGGCGACGGTGCTGCGGTTGAAAGAAACGGAATCCTTCCTGCATGGACAACCATTTGAACTGGCAACGATGCAAGCCGCTGGTGATGTCGCACTCAAAGAGATCACACCGATCACCGACGTTCGTGGTGGCGCCGATTTTCGTCAGCAGTTGGCAAAGAACGTGTTGCTAAAGTTCTTCCATGAGGTTCAGCTATCAAACGGATCGGAGGCAGCGGTATGAATAGCCACCCCGAAAACAAGATCACCGGCGCCAAGAATGCTGCCGATGGTCATCCGTCGAACGCGCCGATTGTTGGCGGTCAGTCGGTCGGCCGCACGATCCCACATGACTCGGCCGTTGGCCATGTTACCGGTAGTGCGCCGTACATTGAGGACTTGCCGCGTCGGCAGGACGAGCTGTTTGTTGGGTTTGTGGGCAGCCCAGTGGCTTGCGGAACAATTCACTCGATTGATGTCGAAACCGCGCGGGCGATGCCGGGCGTTGCGTGCGTGTTTACCGCCGCGGAGGTCGGGCCGCACAACGAGTTCGGTCCGTTGTTCGCGGACGAGCCCTTTTTGGCCGACAAAAATCTATTGTACGTCGGTCAGCCTGTGGTGCTGATCGCGGCGGACTCGCCCGAAATTTTGGCGGCCGCCCAGTCGGCGGTAATGATCAAAGCCACCGCGATGAACCCGACGCTCTCGATTGACGCAGCCATTGCGGCCGAGAATTTCATCGGCCCGCCACGCCAAATCAAACGGGGTGATCCCGAGCAGGCTCTCGCCGCGGCCAAACATCGTCTGAGCGGCCAGTTTCGAATTGGTGGGCAGGAGCAGTTTTATTTGGAGTCTCAGGCTGCGGTCGCGTATCCGGGCGAGCAAGATCAGCTGGTCGTTCACTCGTCGACGCAGAACACAACCGAAGTGCAGGCGATGGTCGCGGAAGTGCTGGGGCTTTCGATGTATCAGGTGGTTTGCATTTGTAAACGGATGGGGGGTGCGTTCGGCGGAAAAGAAACTCAGGCTGTGATTCCGGCGCTGATGGTTGCGCTGGTCGCCCACCGGACCGGACGAGCGGCTCGGATTGTGTACGATAAAGACACCGACATGTGCGTGACCGGGAAACGGCACGAGTATCGATGCGACTGGCAGGTGGGGTTCGCGGACGACGGTGTGATTGATTCGCTCAAGTGCGATTTTTATTCCAACGGCGGCGCGGCGGCCGATCTTTCGACGTCGGTGATGGAACGCACGCTGTTGCACGCTGACAACGCGTACTTTTTTGAGCACGTCGAGGTCAACGGGCGAGTTTGCCGGACGAACATTCCGCCGAACACGGCATTTCGCGGCTTCGGTGGGCCCCAGGCGGTCGCCGCGACCGAGAACATTATCCAGCGCGTTGCCGAATACCTAGAGATGGACGCGTTGGATGTTCGCCTGAGAAATGCTTACGGCACGACCGATCGCAACGTAACGCATTACGGTCAGCTGTTCACCGGCAATCATATGACCGAGTTGATGCAAACGCTGGCCGAGTCCTCGGACTATCGTCAACGACGCGCGGCGCTGAACGAGTTGAACGCGAACGACGCGCTGTACCTGCACGGAATCGCGATGACGCCGGTGAAGTTCGGGATTTCTTTTACATCCAAGTTTTTGAATCAAGCCAACGCGTTGGTCAATCTTTACACTGACGGTACGGTTCAGGTTTCCACCGGCGGAACCGAAATGGGCCAGGGGCTAAACACGAAGATCCGGCAACTGGTCGCTGATGAGCTTGGATTGCACTACGGCAACGTGATCGTGATGCCGACCTCGACCGAGAAAAACAATAACACTTCGCCAACCGCTGCCTCGGCAGGGACGGATCTCAATGGAGCCGCCGCGGTCGACGCCGCGCGGCAGATCAAGCAACGGCTGGCCGGGTTCGCGGCACAGATTTTCGCTTCGCCAGACGATGGTTTGATTCCTTCGCCCGAGCACGTTGTGTTTTCTAACGGGCAAGTGTGTGATTCGCGACAACGGGACGTTTCGATTTCAATGCCCGACTTGTCGCTCAAGGCGCGACTTGAGCGGATTGATCTCGGGGCACGCGGTTTCTACAAGACGCCGGGTGTGGATTTCAATCGAGAGACCGGGCGCGGAAACCCGTTTTTGTATTTCACTCAGGGTGCTGCGGTCGCGGGCGTTCGAATCGATCGCTTCACAGGTGACCTGACGGTCGATCGAGTTGATTTGTTGATGGACATTGGCAAGTCGATCAATCCGGGTGTCGACATGGGGCAGATTACCGGCGGCTTTATTCAAGGCATGGGCTGGGTGACGGCCGAGTGTTTGGTTTACGACGAAGCGGGCACGCTTTTGTCTCATTCGCCAACGACGTACAAAATCCCCGCCATTACCGATGTCCCGGTCGATTTCCGCTGCGAGATGTTTCCCAATGACGATAACCTGCACTGCATCCGTCGCAGCAAAGCCGTTGGCGAACCGCCGCTGCTGCTGGGCGTCGCCGTGTGGGCCGCCGTGAAAGATGCGTTGTCGTACTTGCCCGGTGATGCTGATCCGAATTTGAAAGTGCCCGCGACCGGTGAAGAGATTCTGCGGTGTATCGGGGAGAGTTTGAATGGTTGAACACCATTGGCAGTATTGATAGAAGGCGGTTTTCCACGAGATCAGCTGGTTGTTACGAGTGCAGCCGATCCTTATTAGAGTCGTTTTCCCAGCCCTTCAGGCTGGGCTAGGAAAATGACCGGGGCGTTGCCCCTGCTCGTAGGCTTAGATCGTAGAGCCAGTGCAAAATGAATGGGCCGAAGGCCTAGCTTTTTTGATCAGCAACCAAATCCAAGCATGCCAAACCCTTTGCCGTATATCGAAGCTTTATCTGAACTGGCGGGGAAGTCGTCGCCTTTTGTGTCGGTCACGCTGGTCGAGGCCACCGGCAGCACACCACAGGATGCCGGTGCCAAGTTGTTGGTCGATGCAACCGGCCGAGTCCACGGAACGGTCGGCGGTGGAAAGGTCGAACACCATGCGATTGAACATGCAAATCAGATGCTGGGCGATGCAAATCGGAATCGCGAGATCGTCGATTGGAATCTGCAACGCGATATCGGGATGACTTGCGGCGGGTTGGTCAAGCTATTCTTTGAGGTCTACAACCGGAACGACTGGCATGTTGTCGTTTTTGGCGCGGGGCATGTGGCTCAGGCGTTGGTCAAGTTGTTGCTGACACTTGATTGCCGCGTTACTTGTTTCGACACAAGAAGCGAGTGGATCGATCGAATGCCGGATCACGATCGTTTGCGAAAAATCTGCACCGACGATCTAGCGGCCAACGCTGAGCAACTGACGTCAGACGACTATGTGATCTGCATGACCATGGGCCATTCGACCGACCGACCGATTCTGGCCAGAATTTTCAGCAAGGGGATTCAACCGACTTATTTGGGCGTGATCGGCAGCAAATCCAAACGCGGCGCGTTGATTCGGGAGTTGAAGGAAGACGGTGTCTCGCCCGAGGACGCCGAAGGGTTTTTATGCCCCATCGGTTTGCCCATCGGCTCCAACCAACCCGCCGAGATCGCCATCAGCATCGCGGCTCAGCTGATTCAGCATCGCGATGCGGCAAATACCTGAAGAGTCGATCAACGAAATCATGCAACCGAGTGACCTGGGGTTCGGATTATTCTGTATGATTTGAAACCGCGAATAGACGTTGATGAACGCGAATAGAGACGAAGAAGAACAGGTCTAATTATGGCTGACCTGATTTTGAAAAAGGAATGTCATCAAATAGTTGGCTGTGCGATGGAGGTTGCCAACTCGGTAGGGCATGGGTTTCATGAAAAGATTTATGAAAATGGTTTGGTTGTTGAGTTTGAACTACAGAGTATCCCCACGAAACAACAATCTGAATTCCCGATAACATACAAATCGGTGGAGTTGGGGAAATACATTCCCGACCTGATATGTTTCGAGCAAATCATTGTCGATACGAAAACTATCGAACAGATATCGGATCGTGAAGTTGGACAAATGTTGAACTATTTGAAAGTCACCGGACTATCGGTTGGTTTGTTGATCAATTTTAAGCATGCGAAACTTGAATGGCGGCGAGTCGTCCTCCAGAAAAAGTCGGATTAGAAACCGAGAGCAAAACCAAATAGCAAATGACAAAATTCGCGTGCATCGGCGTT
>CAZLFF010000025.1:0-2037 GCA_964558755.1 uncultured Pirellulaceae bacterium | reverse complement strand
AATTCGCGTGCATCGGCGTTCATTCGCGGTTAACTCTGCCTACCTTCCGAATTCGCCATCAATAATTGGAAGATTGTTTTGGATACTCGTCAGGAGCAACGAAGTAAGGACATGCATGTCCGTCGATCCGCAACATGACGCAACGGTCAGCGAACTTGTCGGGCTGCCATCTCTCCAGCGGAATCGCTCCCAGAAACTCGATGGGCACGGGCCAAAGGTGTTTGGGGATAAGATAGAACTGGCTGTCGTTTGAGAAATGGTCAGTCAGTTCCGCGTGGTGCAGCCATTTTCCGCGACGGCATTCCGGATTGCAAAACTTCGGGATGCGCAGCTCCGCCGCGCTGATGTGATCAAACAGGCAGCCGTAGATCAACTGCTTCACGACAATGTCCTCGTCACGGTATGCCAGTGGCAGATTGGCTTTGTGACGCTCGGCCAATGTCAGTTGATGCGACAACAGTCGTGCGAGCTTCCTGTCATAATTGTCGCGGGAATCCGGCCCGGGGTGGGTGACGCCGTCTTCTGTTTTCACCGCCAGGTAGAACTTGGTCGCCAATTCAAGATGAGTAAGCGTGCCATGGGCGTCACGAATCAAAAAATCCAGCTCGCCGACAGTCGAATGAATGTCTTCCTGAATCTGCAGGTTCTGCTCCAACACTTCAATATCCGGCGAAGCAGCAAATACTTTCGCGAGCGCGTCTTCGTAAAGATGTCCAAGCTTCTGATCAAAATCAAGTTCGACGGAAGCAGCGGGCGCAACCAGGCCATGTCGGCTGAATTGATCAGTACCCGGCAAGTCACTTACCAATAAGGGACTTACCAACAGGCTTTGAAAGATTGCGTTGGAGTTTGTCACGGTTGTCGGACTTTTCGTTCTAGTGGTCTGCTGCTTCGATCAAATCGTTCGGAGAGGTTCCGCCTAGACTTGTTCTGTTTTCGTTCCGGGAAGCGAAAACGAGCAAGCTTGAATTCCACGTCAAAACGACTTTTGCGATATCATTTTCGCCAATGAGCGCAATCAAACCGATGACACCAATGGGGCGAGATGCTGAGAAACCTTGCTTTTCTCAAGTATTTTGCAGTGGCATGTGACTTGCGGAACATGTTCTATCGGAAACACAGACCCCTGTTTGGAGACATCAAATGACACTCTACAAAATCACTTTTGCGGCTCTTGCCGTCGCCCTCGTCACCGCCCCCTCACTGGCGCAAGCTCAAAACATTCCGACTCGCCGAGGAGCAATCGCCGGCGCAATTATTGGCGGACTTATCGGCGACCAAAACGATAGAGCATTTACTGGCGCTGTCGTTGGTGGACTTGTCGGAGCGGTAGCTGGACGGGGAATCAGCCAAGCCCGGAATGGCCAACCACTCTTCGGCACCAACGTTGGCTTCAACCAGGGTTTCGGCAACGGGTTTCATGGCGGGAACGGATTCTACCAACCGTCTGCCTTCCAAGGCCATCGGAGTGTCGGGATCAACTACGCTCAGCCGTTGAATCAAGGATTCTACGGCGTCCAGCAACGCAGTTTTTATGGCAGCGGGATTGGGCAAGGGTTTGGTGGTGAGTTTCGACCAAGCTGTCCAAACAGCCGCTGGTAGTTAGCCGACAACCTGATTTGAAACCAAAGCACTGTCCCATTGATTTGGGCAGTGCTTTTTTTAGCTATCCAGTCCTGGCAACTCACATCAGGATGAAGCGCGGCGCAACATCGCCTTTTAGATCGTCTTATTAAAGTGTAGCGGTATTTGGTTATGGTTAACTAGGTTTTATCAACGCCGCCGACGCGACAGTTAGGTGCAACATGCACTAGCGAGCTTGCAAGATCATCTCGGTTTCGAGTCCCGTCAGGCGTTTGAGTCCAGCGACGAGGTACCAGAGAATGCACCCACCCACAACCAGGATGGGAACACCAATGACGACAAAGCCCCAACCGGTGATTTTGGCGACGTCGTTGTTGTAGAGCTCTTTCCAATCGGCGTTCAGCGGATCGAGGTCGCCAAGAAAGTAAAACGCCAGGCCCAAATTTAGCACGC
>CAZLFF010000024.1:0-35241 GCA_964558755.1 uncultured Pirellulaceae bacterium | reverse complement strand
TTTCGGCTCGACCGGCCGTGCCGGGAAATTTCAGCGCAAGTAGTTTCTCGGTGGCTCCCGAGCGACGGACAGAGGTGGCCCACGCTTCTAGGTTCCCGTCGCGAAACGGGATTAGGTGACGGACGCGGTCTTCGGTGTCGATCGGGTGGGTGGTCGCCCGGAGAACGAGGCGATCGGCAAGTTTGGCGAGCATGTTGTCTAATCAGGGAGCAGCTATCGAGTGGCTTTGGCCAACAGTTCTTGTTGCCATGAGTATGATAGCTGCGGCAAAGCGGCCAAGTGCGACAACCTGTCACGGTCAGGTTTTTTCTCGTACATCAAACGATGGGCGACCGAAACTGACCAGTCGGGGTGTGGGCGATCGATGAGCTCAAACGGCTGGTTGGCTTCAACCGAGCCGGCCGTAAGAACTCGTAGGTACCAGCCGCAGCGAGCCGTTTGAATGACACGCTTGGGAAGCCCCGGATCCCCGCAACGCCTTCCCAGTTTCCAGCAGGGCTGACGGGGCTGAGTCACTTGGACGGTGACCTGCCCGACCGAGTAGCTGTCGCCGATGCACACGTCGTCCTCGGATAGATCGTCCAGCGTAAAGTTCTCGCCGAACATGCCGCCGGCCCAATCCGTTCGATCCCGTTCGGCGGACCACTTAGAATAATGCCTGCCGTTGTAGGCAAGGATTGCTTTGTCGGGCCCGCCATGATGTTTTCGATCGGCCTGACCATCGCCCGCAAGCCCCAACACACTAACGTCAACAGAACCGGCAACCGGTGTTTTCACAAAACCACTAAACCAAGGCTGTTGGTCGGGATCGTCAGATCCGGGAGTGCCTAACTGACGCGGCATGCCGACTTGGATGGATTGCAGGATGGGCATTGGGAACGCTCGGTTAACGTCGGAGGGGCGAATCACCACCGCGCGGAATTAGGCTGCCTTTGTAACCTGTTTTCGTCGGCCGGCGATCAAGCGCGCCTCGGATTCCGAGGCTGCCGGGATCACGAGCGATGGCGTCGGCGAACATTCGAAGATCGCTGACCATCGGTTCTAGGCGAACGCTCAAGTCGCGCACGTTCTCGGCGGTTTCCAAAACGTTATCGTAGAGCTCGGAATCGTTAAGCAATTTTCCGATGGTGCCCTCGGAGCTTTGCAATTTTGATAGCGACTCGGTGAACTTGCTGATCCGCGTGACCAAACCGTTTACGTTCTTCAGACTGCCGCGAACCTGCGTCAGAATCTCTGGTCCATTGTCTTGCAACGAGCCGGTGAATACTTCCAAATTATCCAAGCTCTTGCCCGCTTTCTTGCTGATCGAGCGAAAGGAGTTAATCGTCTCGCGTGTATCGCTGACGGTGACTCGTAGTTCTTTAAAGATTTCTGGCAGCGAGCCCAACGTGTCCTCGATTTGCTTTTTCAGCTTTGGATCGCCAACGATCAAATTCATGTTCTCGAACATTCGATTGAAGTTATCCAAAGCAGCCTGAGCTTTCACACTGACGGAGGTGAACTGCTCGAGCATCCTGCGGAAGTCGCTACCTTCTTCCTGAAACGCACCCTGCACCATCGTCGTGATGTCACGAATGCCGGCTCCCGCGTCGTTGACGGCAACGCCCGCCTCGCGAATGGCCGCCAGCGTATCGACGATCTCGGATTCAAGGTTCAACGCAACATCCACGATCTCCATTGGATTTCGTTTGACCGAGACCTTAGTCATCATCCCGTCGGGCCCCACCAACGTCCCGCGCGTTGCGCGTGGTTGCGGTAGGAATTCAATTCCCGCGTCGCCCAAAAATGATTCCGTTCCGATCGAGATAATTTCGTTGGTGTAAACTTCTTCGTTGTCGTTGATTCCAAGCTCAAGGATCACGTGATCGTCTTCGTTCTCCACGTGCAGCACTCGCCCGATCAGGATTCCATTCTTACGAATGGGCGTTCCAATCGTCACGCCGGGTGCGGTTTGAGGCTTAACGAATAGGCTGTACTGACCCGTCATGCTTTCATTAAACAGAACCAACAGCGCGGCCAGAATCGCGATGCCAAGCAGCACGAATAGCCCCACCCAAAATTTCAATCGTTCTTCGGCCATCGTTCCCTAGACCCCCGTCGTCCGAAGTTCCATCAGCCGCTCGCCCGCTTCGCCATTGATAAACTGCTGCACCCGACGATCACGACAGGCGGTTAGTTCTTCCGGCGTGCCATCGAAGATCACTTGGTTCTCATCCGGACGCAGGCGAGGCACTGGCATCAACATCACAACACGATCGGCGACCTTCTTGGCCGTGTTCATATCGTGAGTCACCACGATGCTGGTCACCGGATTCCGCCGCCGGGTTCGCATTATTAGTTCATTGATCACGTCGCTCATGATCGGATCCAAACCCGTTGTTGGCTCGTCATACATGATCATTTCTGGATTCATGATTAACGCCCGAGCCAAGCCGACTCGTTTTCGCATCCCACCGGAAAGCTCAGCCGGCTTCTTACGCACCACGTTGTCCGGCAACCCAACCTCCGACAGCCTCGATAGCACCATTTCACCGATCTGAGAATCGGTGAACCTACCATGCTGCCGCAGAGGGAAAGAAACGTTTTGACCAATCGTCATGCTGTCAAACAACGCAGCATTCTGAAACACAAAACCAAATCGCAATCGCAGGTAGTTTAGTTCTCGATCGGACAGTTCCTGAAGGTTCTCACCGTCGAACATGATCCGGCCGCTGGTCGGTTTGACTAAGCCAATGATCGACTTCATCAGTACCGTTTTGCCACAACCGCTCTCGCCCAACAGCACCAATGTCTGGCCAGCCGGGATCTTCAAGTTGATCGAGCGCAAAACTTTTTGCGCCCCAAACCTGACGTGCAAGTTCTGGACTTCAACCAATGACTCTTGTTGTTCGAGCAGTGTTTCGATCATGATCTACAGTAAGCTGCCGCCCTCCGGATAAATCATGAAGTAAACCCAGTCGAGGGTAATACCTAAGAATAAGTCGATGATCAAAATCATCACAAAGGAGTGCACGAAAGCGGCCGTCGACGCCTTACCAACGCCCTCCGCACCGGCAGTGCAGTTGAACCCTTGGTAACAGCTAACCATTGCGATCGCCGAACCGAAGAAGATACTCTTAAACAGCCCCGTAAACAAATCAAACAGCGACACGAACATTCGGCTATTGTGCCAATAGTGATGCAAGTCGATTTCAAGAATGTAGACGCTGTAGAAATGACCGCCTGCGACGCCCATGAAGTCCGCCATCACCGTCAAGGTCGGTATCAGGAACAAGCACGCTAGAAAACGCGGGACAACCAAGTAATGAATCGGATTGGCAGCCATCGCGGAAAGCGCATCAATCTGCTCGGTCACGCGCATGGTACCCAGCTCGGCCGCCATCGCACTTCCGACACGGCCGGCCAGCATGGTGGCCGCGAGCACGGGACCAAGTTCCCGAACCAGCGTCATGTTAATGACTCCGCCGAGTCGCGTTTCCAAGCCCAGTTGGCGAAACTGAAAATACGACTGGACGGCCAACACCATGCCAATAAACGTCCCGGTGAGCGCCACCACTGGCAGGCTCTTGACCCCGACCTCGTGAAAGTTGGGCCACAGAGTTTCGCCACGTGGCAACCGAGTGAACAGCCAGCTGAGCGTACGAACAACGAACAGCGTGAAATCACCCAGTGCCGTCACGGCGCGGATGACCAGTTCACCCCAGCCGCTCGCCCAACGGTGAAACCAATCGAACGGCCCGATGGCCGGGCGGTGGTTGGCGTGCTGGATGGGGCTGGCGGAAGACACGATTCGAACACGCTCGCGGCGCGTATCTAGATTGGTGTGTCCCCCCAGACAGATTCGTTTCTGCCATCGACCCAAAAGAGCGACGAGCTTGAGGGAGTTTGCGGATTAGGCCGAGTTTTTTGCTCCGCAACCCAAAACGCTAGCAATTTGCCACCGTATTCAATGAGACGAAGCCGATCATACGTAGGAAGTACCAAGTGATGTCGCCGACCGTACCCATCACATTCCATGTGATGACGCGGGGGCAAAACGCTCATTACGGCAAAAACCAAAAAGCTCTGCGGAGCACCCTGCCCCCGCCAGCATCACGCGGAGCGATGATGGTTACTTTGGCGCATCACGCGGAGCGGTGATGAGTACTTTGGACAAACGCCACGACCACTCCGGCGATTGCGCCACATAGATGCCCGTCCCACGAGATCCCACCCCCTGTTGGCACGATGCCGGTGAGTGTTGACCAGCCGTAGAGGAATCCGACGATCACCGCCAGCACCATCGGAACGACTCGGACCTCGAAATAAGCAGCCGCGAGAAAGAACGTCACCAACCCAAAAATCAACAGGCTGGCCCCAACGTGGCTGATAACTTTTAGCTCCGACCCGTTACGACCAAACAGCCACAGCAGCAACCCGCCCAATAGCGCGATCATTGCCACCGTCTGCCAACTGTTGGCTCGCGAGCCCGCCAGCAAGGTAAGTAACACGATCAGCGGCACGGTATTGGCCAGCAAATGTCCCCAGCCAGCATGCAAAAAGTGAATCGCGACGATCCCCGGCAAGCGACCAATGTCGCGTGGAATCAACGCGAACCATTCGCTTAACGGTAGTGCAAAATCCAACGCGAACACGCCCCAGATCGCGGCGACAAAGACCAACACACCGCGCACTTCATCGCCAACAGAGTGCGAGTTGCCCGGCGCGGCCAGCGAGCTAGGAACATCGGTTGGCGTTGGCAGATCGAGCTTCATCGTGTGGCTCGTTCGGTAGCATTGTTGAAATCAATGACAACATGAAAAAAGGCATGCCACTGACATGCCTTGGCTGGAATCGAACGTCACCCCACGTCACCCCTCGTCACCACTCGTCACCACTCGAGGGACAAACGTCAGAGCGATCCGAAGACTACTTCTTGGTGGCTTTTTTCTTGGCCGCCTTTTTGGTGGTCTTCTTCGGTGCCGCTTCGCCATCAACGACCTCTGGTTCGTCAATCACTTCTTCCTTGACCTTTTGAACGAAGTGCGGCGGTTTGCCTTCTGGACTAAGTTCTTTAGCTCGCTTCTCGGCCGCCTTTCGCTGGTTGAAGTCGTACAGCGCGACCCGTTTCATGGCGTGGTTGAACACACCCCAGAACAACTTCTTGCGAATGACAACTTCTTTCTTCGCACGCGACTTGCGCTTGGCTGGCTTCTTTTTTGCCTTTGGCTCTGCCGCTGCTTCGCCGTCGTCCTTGGCTTCGGCCGTCTTTTTCTTGGCCGCTTTTTTGGTGGTCTTCTTGGCAGGGGCGGCTTTCTTGGCTGCCGCTTTTTTCTTGGCCATTGCTGTCTGTCTGGGAACCGAGGAACAATACGGGCGAATTTGACCCGGTATTTTAGCTGCCAATGCTCGGTTTGAATAGCGGCAGACCGAACGGCCATGCATCGCCCCACACCCAGCGTGCGAACCAAAAAAGTTGCCAATCGCTAGGTTTTTGGAGGCTCTTGGCGAGATTCCGGCTGCCCCGGTTGATGGCCGGTCTGACGGATATGCTCGGCTCTGCCTGCCGCGTACCCGGCCGAGTCCTCGGGCAACGCCGCCCCGATGTCTTCACCGGCCTTCGCCGCCGCAAGCATCCGTGTCAAATAATCCCGGCACCAGCCACAGCCCGTTCCTGCTCCGCCGCACTGACTCAATTGGCTGGCTCGCTGCGGTTTCTCGACCCGGATGAAGTTCACGACCTTGCGACGGGTGACGTGAAAACACAAGCAAACGGGATCATCTGGGCTCATTTTCAATCTCAAACGACTCGCTGCCAAAACCAAACCGGTCCACGACCGACTCTGGCTGCCGATCCCGTTTCATACAAGTTTTGCCGGGGAAACACGACACCGCAAGGTCGACGATCATCGACAGCGTAAGATAAACTAGCACTGATTTCACGGCGAGCACCGAAACACGTTCCCGCGTTGCATGGTTAGTTGATTGCGTGGCGATCCGCCACGTCATCCGTGCTCGTGATCGACTGACCGCGTCAACGGGTCTTTTACCAGCTTCGCCTTCCGTTTTACTCACCGATTCACTCTCACGGACCGCTTCGTTTGACCGACCGCGAACTCACTGAATCCACCAAGCTCAAGGCTCGCAAGTACGAGCTGCTGGACCCGGATGTCCGGCTGATGCTGCAAGTGCGCGATGGTAACGCGGGTGCGTTCGAGAGCCTCGTCGCGCGACATCAGAATAAGCTGGTTACCGTGCTGAGTCATTTAGTCCACAACCGCAGCCTAGCCGAAGACCTAGCGCAAGACGTTTTCCTACGGGTCTACCGCGCTCGGGAGCGATACGTTCCGACGGCAAAATTTTCGACGTGGCTGTACACAATCACTCACAACGTCGCCAGCAACGCGATGCGCAAAGCATCCCGGCGAAAGGAAGTGAACCTCAAATCCTCGCCGTCCGGGTCGATGCCGGTCACTCCGCTGGACACCATGGCCAAGGCGAAAAGTTCTTTGATGCCCACACGCGAAATCGCACGGACGGAAGTTTCCGTGATCGTTCGTGAGGCCATCCAAAAATTAGGAGACCGTCAACGCATGGCCATGCTGCTCTCACGGTTCGAAGGAATGAGCTACCAAGAGATCGCCGACACGATGGAACTTTCGACTCAGGCCGTCAAGTCACTGCTATCCCGAGCCCGCGGGAACTTGCGCGACATCCTTGAACCCTACGTTGAATCGGGCCAACTGCTTGGGGGAATGTCGCTCAACACGGACGGACACGATGCTGACATGCAGAAAATCCAAACTCGGAAGGACGATGCATGAACGACTCGTTAGAGGGAACTCGCGACGACGACATCGAGCAGCTAACCGCTTACTTAGACGGCGAGCTAAACGATGCTGAAATCCAATCTGTGGAACAACGCATCGCGAACGAAACGAAGTTCCGCTTAGAGATGCAACGCCTGCAACGCACGTGGGATTTGCTGGAAGAGTTACCAACCGAGGGCCCAAACGCCTCGTTCACGCAAACCACGATGGAGCTGGTCGTCGATGACGCGATGCGCGAGATCAAATCGCGAGAGCGTTCTGGTTGGTTTTCACCCAAGCAACTGCTGCTCACTCTCGGGCTGCCAATCGCCGTATTCGTCGGCAGTTACTGGACCGTGCGACAAACCCAACAGAGCCAGCTGCGAGCGTTAATGGACGATCTACCGGTCATCGAAAGAGCCGACCAGTACCTAGAAATCGGTCAGGATTTTGATTTCTTACAGATGCTGCACCAGTCGAAACTATTTTCCGACGATTCCGTGTTCTACTCGCCCACTGGCAGCGAACTCTCAACCGCCCTGTTCACCGAAGGCAACGCTGCAAACGGTTCGAGCGTTGCACCGGTCGATGACATGTTGGCTCGCCTCGAACAGATGGACGCTGCTCAGCAAGATTCGTTGCGACGTAAACGCGAGCGGTTCGAAGCGCTTCCCAGCGACGAACAGGATCTCCTGCGTGATTTCCACAAACAGCTAAGCTCGCATGCAAGCTCCGAAGGCCTCGGCAGCACGCTTGACGAATACTATCAGTGGCTGGGCAAGCTCAGCAGCTCACGTCGATCCGAACTAGCGGGCCTTGAAGCCACGGAACACGTTAAAGCAATTCGTGAACTCATGGGCCGCCTCGCGCGTGATGAGTTTGGGCGAGCGGGCGTAACGCAACTCCCTTCGGGCGACGCGCGGAAGGTGTTCGATTGGTACGAGACAACGACGACCGGGAACCGAGCATCCATCGTAAAGCAGTTCGCAAACCTAGTCACGAAAATGAACAGGGATGAAGGCCGGCGCGTGCTGCCAAAGAAACTGAACGAGCTAATGCGGCGCCCTCTGAACCAGTTGATGGGCGTGCTCATCCGCTTTGATCGCGACTTCGTGAAAGCGATGCTGATCAAAAACGTCGATGCCCTCCGCGCCGAACCGACCAAGCTGTCGGACGAAGCGTTGGAGATTTTGGACGCTCAGTTAACCGAAAACGCGAAACAAGTTTTATTGCTCAAGTGGATCGAGGCCGCCAACCAAACGCAAACGACGATCGGGGTGCCGCAACTGCAACGGTTCTTCGAAACTCTCTCTCCCGAGGACCGTGACGAGTTGGACAAATTGTCGTGGGAGAAATGGGTCGACCATTTGACCCGGCGCTATCGCGAGGCTCAACTCGCTAAAGCCACCCCCGCAGCGGACCTGTCTGACGAACAGGGAACCATACTGCTGATCGAAGAAAGTGGGTTGATCGACTCTGAGCTACCCGAAGACAACATGGGTATCACGGACGAAGATCTAGGCATGCCCATCGCCGGCGAGGAAGACAACTGGCTGCCCATGGAAGAAGATGTCGAGCTAACAGTTCCCGACAGCCTGACCGAGTAAACGGCTGCGCTTGGCAATAATGCCCCGGCGTCCGCGAGCGACTTGAACTGGGCAGCCTAAAACTCTACAGATAATCTATGCTTAAGCGAGGCACGCGGTTCAACCGATGCCTTTGGTAAACAGACGTCGTCGCATTTTTCCGACACGGTTCATGGCCAGTAACCTCCACCGCTCAACCGCCAACCCGCAAACGACTCGCGTGCGTCAGTACGTCGATGGTCAACTGGAGCGCACCCGCCAGCAGGTCCGCACCAATGACTTGATCAGCGCCTTGCTGGCTTGGGCGGCAGGTGTCGCGACGTTTTTTCTCGTTGCCGCCGTCATCGACGCGTGGATTATCCCTTTGTCCGTGACCATGCGATGGATTTCACTCGCGGCCCTAATCACCGGCACGCTCGCCTGGTTGGCGTTTGCGATTCTGCCTCTGCTGCGACGACGCATCAACGCCGATTACGCGGCCCAGATGATCGAACAAGCCGAACCGGGCTTCAAGAACAGCGTGCTGAATTACGTCTTTCTGCGCCGCAAAGACGACGATATGAACGTCGCCGTGATGGATGCAGTGACTCGGCAAGCGGCCAAGAAACTGCATGCGATTCCCGATGATGCGACGGTTGATCGCAGCACCGTCATTCGCATCGGGTTTATTTTGGTTGGGCTGATGCTGTTCGCCGTCACCTATAAACTGGTTTCGCCGCGCGACCCGCTGCTAACGGTGCGGCGAATTCTGTTCCCATCTGATCAGATTGCCAAACCTGCTTCCGTTCAGATTGCTGACGTCCAACCAGGTAACACAAACGTGTTCTTTGGCGATTCTTTGGAAGTCACCGCAACGGTCCGCGGCCCTCACGATCCGGCGGGCGTGCGCATGCTGGTCTCTACGGCCGACGGTCAAATTGTTGATCGGCCGATTGTAATGACAGCCGACGAGAGTGGTCGTGGTTACGCGGCGTTGCTGCAACTGAGCGACGCCGGGATTCAACAATCGCTGCGCTATCGTATTGTGGCGGGTGACGGGGAAACGCCCGAGTTCCGAGCAACGGTGCGAGCCAACCCTGCCATCACGATCGAATCGATTGACCTGACGGCTCCGGCATACACCGGGCTACCCGTTCGCACGCTGACCGGTCGCGGAGACATCGAAGCGGTCGAGGGTACCGAGGCAATGATCCGCGCGGTGGCCAACCTGCCGATCGAGGTTGCCTACATCGAACTGTTGAACGAAATCCCTGATCCCAACGCAACGACACCAGACGCCACGCGAATGAAGGCCGCCGCGCCGCCCATTCAAATGCGGTTGGTCAGCGAAAATCAAGCGACCGGACGGTTCAGCCTATCGCTAAACTCACGACGCACCAAACCGATCGCAACGCACTATCAAGTTCGCTTCGTCAGCAAGAGCGGCGATCGCAACGAGACGCCCAACGTCTACCCGATTCGTATCACCCCAGACCTCGCGCCAGAGATCAAGATCGTCACGCCGCGGTCGCGCGAGAGTTCGTTGGCGGTCAACGATAGGCTGCCCATCGAGATCTGGGCCAGCGATTTAGATTTTGCAATCGCTTCGGTGACGTTGAACATGGACCATCAAGGGTCCGGACTCTTGCGTCAGGCGTTACCGCTGGAATCCGACACCGGCAACCAACGTGTTACCGCGCGGCTTGCCTTCGAACCATCACGTTACGGTTTGCAGCCGGGGGATCAAGTCGTTTTCCACGCGGTCGCGGCCGACAATCGAGTCTCTATCCGCAGCTTGGAACCGGATCCAAACCTGACTCAATCAGACAACTTCACAATCACGATTGACGAAGCCAACCCGCAGGCTCAGCAGCGACACGAGCAACCACCAACGGATGAGCCGAACGAAAATTCTGACCAACGGTCGGAAGATCAAGCGAACGAACAGCCTCAAGCCGCCGCCGACGAGGCCAACAATCAAAGCGATCATGACGGCGAGCGTTCAGACGCAGCGGCGGACTCGGACGAGCCGGGCGACTCGATGGATGAAGGGGGCACTGGCGAGCAACCATCGGAAGCACGCGGCGATCAAGAGCAGCAGCCAGAACAAACAGATTCAAGCGAAGCATCGAATGACCAGAACGACCAAAGTCAGGGCGGCAGTGAATCGCAGGCTCCGGGCGATCAAAACCAGCAACGCTCACCCGAGCAAAACGGCGGCGCGCAAGACGATTCGTCCGGCGGTTCGGAGGGCTCGGGCGGACCGGAATCGGCCGGTGGCGAAGGTGGCGATGAATCTGCGTCCGACGAATCCGGCGGTGGAACACCCAGCGATTCGGATCCGCCCGGCAACGCGCAAACCAAACAAGACGACCCAAACGCCCGCGGTGCCGACCGTCCCAACGACAGCCCGGCGCAGGGTTCCGACTCGGCCGACGGTGCAAACGGCACGAACAGCAACAACGGGGGCGATCCCAACGCGCCGGAGACTCGAGATTCAAATCTGAAAAATGGAAATCAAGAACGCCTATCAAAGGACGCGCACGAGGGCGAGCAGTTTGAAAAATTGGAAGAGCTACTAAAAGATCAGCCACCGACCAACAACGACTCGCCGTCGCGTCAGTCGAATCCCCCGCCCGGTACCGACCAGCCCCAGCCCCAGCAGGACGCCGGCTCGAACGCTCAGCAACCCGCCCAAGGTGGCGGCAACAATCAGAACCAACCGCCAGGGGCTGGTGGCAGCCAGAGCAACCCCGACGGCCAACCTTCGAGTAACGGCCAGTCGTCTGACGGGAACAAAACTGACGGCAACCAGCAGAATGGCTCACCACAAAATGGATCGGGCCAGCCGGGGAATGGCGCGGGTTCCGGCTCGCAGAATTCCGACGGTCAACCGAGTGACGCTCAACCCAGCAATTCAACATCAGGCGACCCATCATCAGGCGGAGGCAGCGACCCAGGCAATCCGTCCGAGAATGGCACGAGCACCGATCAGCCGAGCGATGGCGATCAACCTGCGGGTAGCGGTTCAGGCTCGGGCGGCAGCGGCGGAGCCAGCAGCCAAACGCCGGATGGTTCGGATCCAAACCAAAAAACGATCCCGGGTGACAACGTCGGTGCGGGCAGCGGTGGTAGCCAAACGTCTAACGAGCAGCTGCAAAAGGAGAAGGCCAACCTCGACCACGCCAAGAAAGCGACCGATCTCGTGCTGAATAAGCTTGAGGACCAACAGTACGAGCCCGATCCAGAACTGCTTGAGAAAATGAATTGGACCAAGCAAGACCTGCGCGATTTCTTGAAACGTTGGAAGCAAATGAAAGCTGCGTCCGCGTCGGGTGATGACAACGCCAAGCGTCGATACGAGCGTGCCGTCAAAAGCTTGGGCCTACGCCCGGATTCTGACCTACGTACGTCGAAAAACCGAGACGCCGATGCCGGCGGGCTCAACCAAGACGGCAGCGTCATCCAACCACCAGCCGATTTGGCTCAGGAGTTCAACCAATTCCTTCGCGATCGCAATCGAGTCAAATAGCGATCGCAAACAAGGTTAGTTAGCGCCGGCTCTCACTCGTACGGCACCTTCGCAAAGCCCCAACTAGCCGCCACCGCATCGGCCGCTTCTTCCCGATCGGTGATCTCGCCCCAGCCACCGTTGTGCAGCCAAGCGTGAGCCAATTCATGGGCAACGATGTAGCACGCGAATGCATCGGACTTGGTTTCCAATCGCGGCTTAAGCACCACGCAGCGGCTGACCCCGTTCGGGCCAAGTGCCGACATTACCACGGTTCGACCGCGACCGGGTTCGCAGTCGTCCAGCGAAATTTTGAACGTTGGGTCCGTCAAAAAATCCTGCTGAACCTCCACGGGCAGCTGGGCCAAGACTCGTTCGATTCGCTCCGACAAACGTGGCAAGTCGGCGAATGGCAGCAGGTAATCGCGAAAGATGACGGGCCTCGAGAATCAGCAATGCACGAACAACAAAACGTATTGTATCGATCGAAGCGGGTCGTTGACGAGGCCCACCGCTCGGCAAACCGCCACTTGGCTGGCTCGGACCGAGAAGACCGGCTGGGCGGGGTATGATGTTGCGTGTCTTTCCCGCACGTTCGGCGTTCCATCAAGATCGCTCTCGCCACCCTGCTCTTTTTCAAAACCGATGCCAGACCTGCCCGCCAACATTAGCCGCTATCTCGTTGGCTTTGCCCCGAAAAATGTGCCGCATCGATTTGCCGACGTTTTAATTATCGGCGGTGGACTGGCGGGCCTGCGAGCCGCATTGGCGGTCGACGCGACGCAACGTGTGCTCGTTATCACCAAAGACATCCTGCGTCAATCAAATAGCGCGTACGCGCAGGGTGGAATCGCAGGAGTCATCGACCCCGATGACAAGATTGAGTGGCACATTCGCGACACGATGTCGGCTGGCGGCAACCTGTGCCACCCCGACGTCGTGAAAAGCGTGATTGAGCAAGGCCCAGAATCGATCCGCGAACTGATCGCGATGGGCACCGAGTTCGATCGCGAACAGCAAGAACTAACGCTGGGCCGCGAGGGAGGTCACTCGCACAATCGCATCATCCACGCTCGTGGCGACGCAACCGGGGCCGAGATCATGCGGGCCGTCATTGAACGCGTACGAGCAGCAGACAACATCGAGGTTATCGAAAACGCATTTACGCTCGACTTGCTGACCCACCAAGATCGCTGTCGCGGTGCGATCATCGCAAAGGACGGCGAGAACTCACTAATCTGGAGCAAGCAAACCATTCTCTGCACCGGAGGGGCAGGACAGCTGTTTCGGGAAACGACCAATCCAGCGGTCGCAACCGCCGACGGGCACGCGATGGCCTTCCGCGCGGGAGCCGAGCTTCGGGACATGGAGTTCATGCAGTTTCATCCGACGGTGTTGTACATCGCGGGCAGCAGCCGCAGCCTGATCACCGAAGCAGTGCGCGGCGAAGGCGCGTGGCTGATCGACGCGACCGGCTATCGATTCATGCAAGACTACGACGAACGGCTGGAACTCGCGCCGCGCGATGTGGTTTCGCAGGCGATCGTTAGCCAGATGGAGAAAACGCAAACGTCCAGCGTTTTTCTTTCGCTCAAACATCTTGATGCTCAGCACGTTTGCAAACGCTTTCCCGGGATCAAGAAAGCTGTTGCTGAGTTCGGGCTGGACATCACGCAGGATCCGATCCCCGTGCGGCCGGGGGCTCACTACATGATTGGCGGAATCACGGTCGATCTGGAAGGTCGCACCAGTTTAGAAAATCTGTGGGCGGCGGGGGAAGTCACCAGCAGCGGGCTTCACGGTGCCAACCGACTGGCCTCAAACAGCTTGCTGGAAGGTCTTGTTTACGGAAGAAGCACCGGCGCGGGCGCTTCGGCGGCGGCTGCCGCAATGGACGACGATTTTCAAATCGCGCCGATTTCCCATGAGCATCCAGCCAACTCGAACCCGTCGCTGGACCTGTCCGACATCCGCAACTCTCTCAAGAGTCTCATGTGGCGCAGCGCGGGCGTGCGGCGCGACGGGCGTGCCCTACAAGAGGCGCTCGATACGATTGCGTCGTGGCAGCGATACGTTCTGGCGACGGCGCTGGACAACCCCGAGGGTTGGGAGCTGCAGAATATGCTGACCGTCGCCGGCGTAATCGCTCATTCGGCACTCCAACGCACTGAATCGCGCGGCGTCCACCTAAGAACCGACTTTCTGGACACCGACGATGATGCCTGGCGGCAGCATGTGGCAATTGTCGGCGACCGCACGGAACTGAGAAGCGTGTCACCGTTGCCGTAACTTGGCAGGGACCACCATCGACAATAACGCTAGGCTGCCTAAAATTAAAATCATGTCCGCCACGCTTTCCACCGACGCCGATTCCGCCGACACCACGGCCGACCGCAGTGACCAGACGCCCATGATTGAGGCGGATCGTCTGTCGAAGTTCTACGGCATCTTCGCCGCGACGCGCGATATTAGTTTCAAAGTTTATCAGGGCGAGGTCGTCGCTTTCCTGGGGCCCAACGGCGCGGGCAAGAGCACGACCATGAAGATCTTGACGGGTTACCTGTCGCCCAGCGAAGGCGTCGCGCGGATCGCGGGCCACGACATGAGCAGCGAACGCTTGGCCGGCAGCCAAAGACTGGGTTACCTGCCCGAAACCGGGCCGCTCTATCCTGAAATGACTCCGTACAGCCTGTTGGACTTTTTCGCCGAAGCCCGCGGAATGAACAAACGCACCAAGCTGGATCGAATCGCCAAAGCGGTCGAGCTATGTGCACTCGGCAGCGTGATTTACAAACCGATCAACAAACTGTCCAAGGGATACCGCCAACGCGTTGGCATGGCTCAGGCGTTAATCCATGAGCCCGACGTATTGATTTTGGACGAGCCCACGTCAGGCCTCGATCCGAACCAAATTCGCGGCGTGCGGCAGACGATCCGGCGCTTGGGTGAAGAAAAAACGATTTTACTCTCGACGCACATTTTGCAAGAAGTCGAAGCGATGGCCGACCGCGTGATCATGATCAACGAAGGTCGCAAGGTGTACGACGGAAAGCTGGTCGACATCGACCCGCACGAGAAAGGGCTCGATCACATTTTTGCCGACTTGACCGGCCATGACCCGGTCACGGGCACGTTGCTGAAGAAGGAAGCGGACGAATAATGCTTGCCCTGCAAATCATTGAATTCGCTTTTATGCTGGTGATGGACCTCGCCTTTTTGGCCGTCCTGATGCTGCTGATGGTGCCGCTGGGTATCTGGAGGCAGGCTGCACTGGCTGTGATGAAGCGGAACTTCATTGGCTACTTCAGTAACCCGACCGGTTACGTGTTTCTATGCTTGTTTGTCCTGCTGACGTCGTTTGCTGCGTTCTGGCCGCACGAGTTCTTCACGACCAACCTTGCGAATTTTGATCAGCTAAATAAATATTTGCCCTTCATCATGCTGGTCTTTATTCCGGCGATCACGATGGGCATCTGGGCCGAGGAACGTCGGCAAGGCACCGACGAGCTTCTGCTAACGCTGCCCGCCAAAGACTTTGACATCGTGATCGGCAAATACTTTGCCGCCGTGCTGGTCTTCACCGTATCGCTGCTCTTTTCGCAGTTGTCCAATTACGGAGTGCTGCTGGCGATGACCGGCGGGCAGCTGGACAATCGCCTGCTGTTTTCAACTTATCTAGGCTACTGGTTCATGGGTATCGCCATGATCAGCCTGGGCATGGTGGCGTCTTTCCTGACCAACAACCTGACCGTCGGTTTCATCTTTGGCGTCGCGATCAATGCTCCGCTGGCCTTCTTCAGCAGCGCGGATGTGATTTTCTCGAATAGCAAGTGGATCCAATGGCTGTACGATTGGTCGCTACTACAACGGTTCGAGCCCTTTGGACGCGGCTTAGTTTCCGCCCCATCCATTTGCTATTTCTTGGGCATTGTCGTAATCGGCATCTACCTGAGCCTCATTCTAATTGGACGCCGGCATTGGCTGGGCGGCCGCGACGGCACGTCTTTGTTCTGGCATTACATCGTCCGAGCAGCACTGCTGGTCGTGACAGCGGTTTCGGTCGTGCTGTTCGTGCAACACGGCCCGCTGAATCGGCTGCGAGTCGACATTTCGGACTCTCAGGTCAGCACGCTGTCACCGTCAACCATTCGTTTGCTAAACGAGCTGGCCGGCGACACGGATGAATCTCAACCGCCCGTCAAGATCGAAGCATACATTAGCAGCAACGTCCCGACCGAGTTCGTCAAAACGCGCTACGATTTAGTCAATCTGCTGCGAGAGTTCCACGTGCTGGGCGGCAATCGTGTTCAGGTAACCTTGCACCAAGGCGTCGAGCCCTACAGCCAAGAGGCCATTTTGGCGGAAAAACGCTACGGCATTCGACCGGTTCGCGTGACCAGTCAATCACGCGGTGCCGATCGCGATCAGGATGTGATTCTGGGCGTCGCGTTCTCGAGTGGCTTGGAACGCATCGTGCTGCCCTTCCTGCCGTACGGGATGCCGATCGAGTACGAACTAATGCGATCGATCAACACGGTGTCGCGCAGCGATCGAAAAACCATCGGACTCGTCACCACCGACGCATTGGTTAGCGGCGCGGTGGTGACCAGCAACGAACGTAGCGTCCGAGTGCCTCGACTGAAGATCATTAGCGAACTGGAGAAGCAATACACGGTCGAACTGGTCGATGCTTCAAACCCGATCAACCTGTGGTCCGACACCGAAGAAGCCGACCAAAATCGAACTCGCAACTACGACGCGTTGCTTGTCGTGCAGCCGTCCAAAATGGCGCCCAGCGAATTGCAAAATTTGATCACCGCGATTCAATCCGGCCAGCCCACCGCAATTTTCGAGGACCCGTTTCCCAACCCCGAAAACTTCGAAACGGTCCGCGGTACCTTTTTCCCACGTGCAATCGCGAGAGCCGGTCGTGAGGTCGCCGACATCCAAACGCTGTGGGATGCGTTGGAGATGGATGTCGACCGAGCGATCATTCGATTGCAGGACGGGCGCGATCAGCGGCTGTCGTGGATCGTTTGGCAAACGGCCGAGAATCCGTATCCTGCGAACTCGCGGCTGAACACACCCGAACTGGTCATCGTGAAGAACCGCGACCCGGACGATCCTCGGTTTTCACCCGACCATCCATCGACGCGTGAGATCGACGAGGTCTTCTTTCAATTCACTGGCGACTTCACCCCGGTCCCCGATGCAACGCTCGAGTACCTGCCGCTGGTCACCACAGGAAGGTCAGGTCGCATTCGCATCAGCGACTTGCTGCAAACCAACAATCCAGCCGAATTGGTCAGCAAGCGTGGTGCCGCGCGGGACAATCATTTACTGGCCGCAGCCATCCGCGGCGCTCAAACGGACTCGGCGGACGGCGATTCCGACGAACCCTCGGCTACGAAAACGAACGTCGTCTACGTGGCCGACATCGACGTCCTGGCCGACTATTTTGTGCAGATTCGCAACCAGCCGATTCAACAGGGAATCGAGTATCACTTTCAGAACATGAATTTTGTGCTGAACATCATTGACTCGTTAACCGGCGAAGACGCGTATCTGGCGCTTCGCAATCGTGAGGTCGAACATGTAACGCTACAGGTGGTCGAGGAAACGTATAGCTCGGCGATGGACAAAGTGATCAAAGCGACCAACGACATCGAAATTGAGCTAACGTCCGAACGCAATCGCTTGCGAGCCGACATCCGAGAGCGAATCAAGCCACTGCAAGAATACATCCGGCAGGAGCAAGCCAAGAAGGACAAAGGCAAGCCTTACGATGCGGCAAAGCTGGCCGCGAAACAAATTTTGCTGCAGCAGGAAGGCCGTGAGCAATCCAACAAGTTCCAAACGCGAATCCAAGAACTCGAAAACGATCGTCGCGAACGAAAGCGGCAGATCGATTTGAACGCGGAACTGAAAATTCAAGAAATCCAACGCTGGTTCAAGCTAATGGCCGTCATCGTCCCACCGATCCCGCCGTTGCTGGTCGGCATCTTTGTCTTTTTCCGCCGTCGCCTCCGCGAGCGTGAGGGAATCTCGAAGGCAAGGAGATTGAAATAGCCATGAACCAAGCCTATCGCACCACCCTGCTGATGTTGATCATCGCCGGCGCAGCCGCGGCGACGGCGGCCAGCGTGTACCCGTGGCCCGAAGCGGTCGTCGTTAGCGAAGCGGTCAACAACCCGCTGTTCAAAGATTTTGATACCAGCAACGTTCGCTCGATCCGCATCGCGATCCACAACACGGACCGCAACGAAGTCGAAACACTAATCGTTCGTCGCAAGGGCGAGCGTTGGATTCTCCCGACGCATCAAAATTTCATCGCTGATAATGGGGCTCAGCTAGGCAAGGCGACCAACCTGTTGCTAGACAAGATCGTGCTCGAAAAACGATCGGACAACCAAGAAGACCACCTAAAGTACGGCGTCGTCGATCCGGCTGAGATGAACAGCACGGTCAACCGATCCAGCGTCGGCAAGAAAATCACGCTCTCGGATCGCAATAACCGAGAACTCGCCAGCCTGATTGTCGGTCTGCCCGTCAAAAACGATCCGACCAAGAAAAAACACTATGTGCGTGTGCCGGGCCAACCGAGCGTGTACGTGGTCGAGATTGATCCAGCGGTGATCAATCCTAATTTTCAAGCGTGGGTGAATCCGAACCTGATGCGATTAACCAATGGTTCCGAAATTCTCGACGTTGTCATCAACCGTTATCGGTTGGATTCCGATGCTTTGGCCACCGCTGAGCGTCAGGATGCCTATCAAGCGACCGTCGCCGTGAAGGATGACCAGCTGGATGTGCAGCTGCAATTGGCCAATGATGCGGGCGAACTGAAACCGGCCGAGCTGTCCCCGCAACAAAAGCAGCTGATCCAAATCGCCGCCGGCGCGATCGGCCGCTTTCCGTTTACCGACGTTCAGGCGAAAAGCAAAGCGATCTCGAAAGCGCTTCGCAAACCAGACCAGAAAACCGAGCGGACCGTATTCGACCCGATGGCTCAGTACGGCTTCCGCGCGACTGATTTCGAGAACGAAACGTGGCAGTTCGAATCGACCGGCGGCAGCGTGACGATCCGCACAAGTGACGGCGTGGTCGTCGAAGCTCTCGTTGGCGCAATCGATAGTCAAGCGAGAAATAGCTCGCTTAAGCTCAGCCATTACATGATGTTGGCGGCGAGTTTTGACGAATCACTCGTTCCGATGCCGGAAAAAGCGGACGGCGAATCAGAAGAGGACAAAGCGTACTTGCGTAAAATCGCCGACCGAGACAAACAGCTGGCGATCGGACGCCAGCGTGCCGGGGCGCTCAACCAGTCATTCGCCAAATGGTACTATGTGGTCTCGGAGGATTTCGTGGCGCGGCTGTGCCCGGAACTCAAATAGGCCCTCCGGCGACAAGCACTTTTTTCGAACGCAATCATGATCGCGATTTCTGACAACGTGCAATTGCGGAAGGACGTGCCCAGCGGCACGATTACGCTCAACCGACCCGACCGCCGCAACGCGCTCTCCCGCGAGATGATTGGTTTGATCCAGCAAGCGTTGGACGACTTCATGCACGAACGAACCGTGCGCGCGGTCATCATCACCGGCGCGAGCGACACGTTTTGCTCGGGCACTGATTTGTTCCAGCTTCAAGAAACGGCCGAGCTGCCGGACGCGTTCAAAATCTGGCACGATGACGCGAAAGCGTTCCAAGAGCTGATCGAAACGATGCTGCGATATCCGAAACCCATCATCGCGGCAGTCAGCGGCTGGAACGTCGGTAGCGGATTGGCACTAATGCTGGCCAGCGACCTCGTCATCGCCGGCGAATCGGCTCAGCTGCTAATGCCCGAACCGCTGCGCGGCCTGAACGCCGGTATGACCACACCGTTGTTGGCTTTCCGAGCCGGCACGCAAACGGCAACCCGGCTCTTATTTTCCAGCAAGCCGGTCTCTGCGGCCGACGCGCGGCAACTGGGTTTGTTCCACGAAACCGTCGGCGACGATTTCGTCTGGGCTCGGGCCCAAGAAATCGCCCACCAGTGCGCCGCGGGCGCGCGGGAGTCGCATCAAATGAGCAAACATTTGCTCAATGAAACCATTGGCGAATCTCTGTTCACCCAGCTCAGCATCGGCGCCGCCAACATGGCGGCTGCTCGGACAACCCCCGCCGCAATCGAAGGGGTCAAGGCATTCTTGGAAAAGCGTGATCCGGATTGGGAAGCATTAGGTTAAACGGTTCCCAGGCTGTTAACGAAATGGACCGGTGTTTGCCTTGTCGAACCGGATCTCGCTGGCGGTCCCGTTCCCGCTAGCATTGCCGCGAGTCGCATTGTCGCGACACCCTCGCCTACCGTAATCTTTTCGGTGACACCGATCAGGAAGATCGACCGAACAGATAAACCAAGGAAGCGGACCGATGAACGAACATGATTGCACCTGCGAAAACTGCGGCCATGGGTCGCTAGAATCGTTCATCGATCGACCCGGGCACCAGCTGAAGCGGTGTCCCGTTTGTAACTTGTTTCAAAAAGGCATCCTTGAATCCAACAGCGTCTACGAAGGCGATTATCACAGCGGCTATAGCAGTCGCCGGCGCAGCAAGGAACGAACCGCCGCGATCCGATTGGGCTCAACGACCAAGTATCTGACCACCGACCGACCACGATTGCTGGACATCGGTTGCAGCGTCGGCGCGACAGTGAAAGCGGCTGCGGATCTAGGCTGGGAAGCGTCCGGCGTGGACGTCAGCCAAGGTGCGGTCGAGTTTTGCAAACAGGAAGGACTCGACTGCCACCAAATCACTGGCACCGCCCTGCCCTTCGAAGACAATACGTTTGACCTGCTGACGAACTGGCATGTGATCGAGCACGTGCAAGACGTTCGCGAAACGCTGGCCGAGTGGCGACGTGTGCTCAAACCCGACGGCGTCATGATTTTGGAAACGCCCGATTCGACTTGTGCGAAGGTTCGTCGCTTGGGAACCGAGTACAAAAAATTCTGGCCACCCGAGCACCTGTATACCTTCGACCGAGCCAATTTATCCTCGATCCTGGAGTCCAGTGGATTCGAGTTGTTGCCCACGCGACTGATCGGTAAGGCCACCGCACTGCCCCTGCATTTGACCGCCTACGCGATCGGCTACCGTGGCTTGAAGGAAGCGTATCGCTCGCTGGGGGTTAGCAAGTCGCTAGAGATCACGTGTCGCGCGGCATAGGGCGGCAACGATGCTTAAGCGTTGGTACGCCGAAATGTCTTCGGTCATGGAGACCGCACCGGGTGATGATCACTTGACGCCCGCCATGCCGCCATCGACGCCGATCACTTGCCCCGTGATCCAGCCGGCCTGATCGGACAACAAGAATGTACCCAAGGCGGCGATGTCGTCGACCGTTCCGGTTCGCTTGAGCGGATACCTCTCACTCATCGCAGCCACCTTGTCCTCGCTGGCGAAAAATCGTTCGGCCAACGGCGTGTTCACCAACGCGGGCGCGATGCAGTTCACACGAACCTTCGGCGCTAGCTCGGCGGCTAACGATCGCGTCAGTCCCTCGATGGCTCCTTTGGCAGCGGCAACCGAAGCGTGCATCGTCATGCCTTGGCTGACGGCGATGGTGCTGAACATTAGCACGCTGGATGATTCGGCCGCTTTCAAACCCAACTGCGCGGCCTGTAGAGACTTGACCGCTCCGACCACGTTCAATTCAAAGTCTTCGCGAAACTGTTCGGGCTTCAGACCACGAAACGAACGCAGGTTAATGCTGCCCGGGCAATACGCCATCCCATGAATCTCGGCCGGCAACTGCGATGCAGTCAGCTCGTCGGTGGTAACGTCAAACGGCAAATGGCTGACGCCGGCGAGACCGCTTAACTGGTCCGACGTTCGGCTGAGTACCGTCACGAGGTGCCCGGCTTGACTGAGCCGCTGAACCAAGCCCAAGCCGATGCCGTGACTGCCGCCGATGATTAAGTAGTTCTGCTGAGCCATCGCGTTTCCGTTTTGGGATAGTAATAAAAGAGCGTTTCAATTCCGCAATCACCTTTTGTGGGCTCAACCGCCATGCGTTCGCGAAAATAACGCCGCTGGGGGCTCAAGCCTACACGCCGCCGCGACCACCCATTAAACTGGCGGCATGACCGAAGATTCAGAGAAAACGAGCAACTACCCCGTCCGCGTGCTGCTGGTCGACAACGACAAGGATTTGGCCCGAGCGATGCACGAGAGCATCGAACGAATTGGGCTCAATTGCACGCTCGCCACGTCCGGGCCCGAGGGCAGTAAGCTGCTCGAGTCGAACACCTACGACATTGTCGTCACCGACCTGATGATGAACGATGTTGACGGGATGGCCATCCTCAAACAAGCCAAAGACACTCAGCCTGAATGCGAGGTCATTCTCGTCACGGGCCACGCCACGGTCCCCCGCGCGGTCGAAGCCATGCGTGAGCGGGCGTTCAACTTTCTGGAAAAGCCGCTCACACCCAAGCGCTTGCAGGCCGCGGTCTCGAAAGCCGCCGAAGCCGTTCACCTGAGGCAACAGAACACGCAGTTGCACATGCGGCTGGACGAGAAATTTGGCTTCGAGAACTTGATCTACGCCAGCGCGAGCATGAAGGCCACCGTCGATCGCTTGCGCCGAATCGCTCCGACCGACGCGGGGGTTTTGATCACGGGCGAAACGGGCAGCGGTAAAGACGTGGTGGCTCAGGCGATTCACCAGAACAGTCCACGCAAGAAAAAGCCGTTCGTGGCAATCAACACCGCGGCCGTCGCCGAACATCTGGTCGAAAGTGAATTGTTCGGGCACGTCAAAGGCGCGTTCACCGATGCGATTTCGGATCGGCAGGGAAAATTCGAATACGCCAACGGTGGCACGCTATTCCTGGACGAGATCGGTGACATGCCGATGGCCACGCAGATCAAACTGTTGCGAGTCCTCGAGGAGCGCGAAATCACTCGTGTGGGTGACAACAAACCAATTCCTGTGAACGTGCGCGTGATCGCGGCGACGAACAAGGATTTGGAAAAGGAGATCGAGGAAGGCAACTTCCGCAGCGATCTGTACTTCCGTTTAAAAATCGTCAGCGTTCACTTGGACCCGTTGTCGAATCGCCGCGAGGACATCTTGCCGCTGGCAGATCACTTTCGCAAACAAGCCAACAAAAAGAATGGTCGCAGCGTAAAAAGTTTCTCGCCCGAGCTACGTAAGTGGCTGTTGGACTTTCACTGGAAGGGCAACGTGCGGCAGCTGAAGAACGTGATCGAAAGCCTCGTCGTGATGGACTTGGACGACTTGTTGGACATGGATGACCTGTCACCCGATCTTTACGACGGTCCGCTGCCCGGCAAAACGACCCCGCCAAACGCTGACGACGCGGATGACGCCACGGCCGATTCGCTGTCCGCCATTGATGGCAGTAGCTCGTCGTTGGTTGGCAAGTCGCTCAAGGACATCGAACGCTGGGCGATCGAGCACACGTTAACGCTGGCCAACCACAACCGTGAGGAAACCGCTCGCATCCTGGGCATCAGCGAACGAAATCTTTATCGCAAACTAAAAGAGTACGAGCTCAGGTAGCGAATGACCAAAGTACTCCTCACATTCCATGTGAGGTCGCGGATGAAACAAGCCCAAGATACGTTAAACGTCTACATCCATCGAAAGGTTGTTGAGGCAAAAACGCTGCCTCGGTCACCCCAGCTTTCTTACAAACGCCATTCAGGCTTCGGATTGTTGCGTGTTGCTATTTGGTGTGTGGCTTCGAATCATCAGATGGAATCTGATGGGCACTCTGGGTCATCACATGGAATGTGATGAGTACTGTTAGTCATCACTGGATTGTGGTGGGTACCATCTCTGGTTGGACGATTTGGATCGCACCGACGCCTCTTAAAACTCTGTCGTGACGCCACCATCGGCGACGCCCGACAGGCTTCGCATCAGCGTGTCGTCTGATCCCGCCTCGCGGGCGAAGGACACGGTCGACCCGTCGCAACGAACAAGGCCGACGGTACCGGGATGAGCTGATCCGAATTGGTAGTCAACCGATTCAATCGTCGTTCCGAAATTATTATCCACCCGCTCGTAATAGCTGGGTTGCCCAACTGAGACACCACCCAGCACCCAGCTCCAACGCGTATTCTGAAACGGCGTGTTTCGGCCGACGTTTTCGCCGAACAAAATTGTGTTCGACGAGCCATCAAGGATGTGGTTGATCGGATCGGAATCGCGATTCCGCATCGGACCGTGGTGCCCCGCGAAACCCTGCTTCTCCAAATCATCGGTCAGCTCTTCCATCATGCAAATCGCACCGATGTTGGGGACGTAGCTGGACAACCCGAGCTCCGCGCTTGGATTTTTGGCCGAAATCCGATACCCAAGGCCAAAACCTGGCACGGTGCCTTCGACGCCATAGATCGGCACCCCTAATAATTCAGACGGCGTGAAGCCGTTGTCAGACGGGCACAGAAAAATTTCAACGCGACGCCCTAAACCGAACGCCACCCCTGCTCCGCGACCGGGCGTCAGAGGATCACTGGTGCCTTGATTCCAAGCGTTAATATTGACGTAGCCATTGGACCGCAGTAACTCACGAGCATTGAATGCGATCGGATCGAACTGATCCGCCAGATTCTGCAATTCTAGAAATGGCATCATGGCGACCAGAGCACCCGTGCTTTGGTGATCCTGAAACCGCGAATCAGCCATTTCTTTTCGAGTCGGGCTTCCGGGCTTTATCAAAACACCAAACGGCAACGTTCCAAGCGCACTTTCGTAGTTGTGCGCTGCCATCCCGAGCTGTCGCATGTTATTCAGGCATTGCGATCGCCGGGCGGCTTCCCTGACGCTTTGAACCGCTGGAAGCAGCATCCCAATCAGCACGCCGATGATCGCGATCACAACCAACAGTTCAACGAGTGTAAAACCGCGGCGACTTCGAAAATGTCTGATCATGATCTCACCCTCCGTTCATTCTACATCGCCCAACGCGATCCGGGACGGCTTCGACGACACGTCTTGGTCCGAGCTAGAAATTAGTATTACTTCGAAGAAGTACAGGTCAACGGTCGGACAATTGCATAGCCAAACCCTTAGTTATTTACTTCACAAACCGGTTAGTTGCTGTCATTGCGTGTCATTGCGTGTCATTGCGCGATCCGCAGCGACGCTGCCCCGAAGCTGGATCTCGCTAACCACCATGCGATGATCCGAGTGCTCGGACGCGTGAGCGGCGGACACGGTGGCAGCAAAGTCTCGACTGGCCCAAATTTGATCGACGCGGAACAACGGGTAATCGTTCGTTCCTGTGTTTCCCCAGCCTTGCCCCGAAGCAGCAAACGTATCGAATAATCTGGCCTTCAAGCGAACGAGGATTAAGTCATTGGGTGTCGTATTGAAATCGCCGCCCAAGATCAACGGTCCCTTGGGAACCGCTTGCCGCAAATGCTTGACCAAGCGATTGATCTCGCTGCGATGCTCGGCGCGACAGTCGTGGTGCTCCGTCCAGAAACCGCGACTCCAAAAGTCCAATCGAGAAACGGGCGGGGACAAACGTAGGCTGACCACGTCGATTGGTGGCCCCAGCGCCAACTGGACTCGCCCATGAGCAAACTCGTTCTGACCGTCGGGCGTTCGTCGCTCGACCTTACCTGCCGTCAAAATCGCCGTGTCGCCCTCATGAATAAAACGCCCGTTCGCACCGAACAGCTTTTGCGTCAGTTTGCGAACACCATCACGGCTGGGTGACTCTTGTAACAACACGATGTCGGGATCGTGCAAGGCAACTTCCTCGGCCGCACGCGAATTGCCCCCACAGTTTAGCGTCACGACACGAACCTTGATCGCTCGTTCGAACGACAGATCCGATGATGGGTTTGGCGAAACGGCTCGCCACGCACTCCGAATCACGCTGTGGCTCTCATCGACGAACACGAACGCAAAAAGAAACCACAATGCGAACGCCAGCAGCGACCAACGCCAGTTTGTTCGGCCAAGCCCCAGCAACGCCAACAGACCACCCGCCACCATCCAGCACCACGGCGGCACCAACACCACCGCCGCCAACAGATCGGGTTGGAACAAGTAGCACGCAAGCGCCAACAACCACAGTATCGTGCTGGCAAAGACCAACAGCGGTCGCCACAGTGACTGATTCGAGACGACTTGCCCCACCGCTTGCTCGTTGGTCAGGCCGGCGGGTTTTTGATGAAAGTCCAACGAACTCACGGGCGTGTTCCGAGGTGGCTTGAACCAAAAATGCAAACCGCGATCTGGCTTTGGATCGATCGCGACGCCGCAGAAGCCCCCGCGGCCGATCTCTTTAAGTCCCTTGCGGCTTGTGGTCTATTATAGAGGCAAATCGAACCCTCATCTGGCCCCCGCGCCGCGGCCCTATCCGCCGCCGCTACCATGTCGACTGCTCAGAAAAATCCCATCCGTGAACTCTCGCCTAGCGTGATCAACAAGATTGCGGCCGGTGAGGTGATCGAGCGTCCCGCCAGCGTGGTCAAAGAAATGCTGGAAAACGCCGTCGATTCCGGCGCGACAGCAATCGAGGTCGCGATCGAGAAGGGTGGGATCGAATCGATTCGCATCACCGACAACGGCGGTGGCATTCCGGTCGATCAATTGGAACTAGCTGTCACCAGTCACGCGACCAGCAAGATCATCGACGCCGACGACCTGTTTCAGGTCGGCACGTTTGGCTTTCGCGGTGAGGCGCTCGCATCGATTGCCGAAATTAGCCAGATGCGAATTCGCAGCAAGCCGGCCGATCAAGATTCCGGTTACGAACTCGAAATCAACGGCGGCCATCGCGAGCCCATCCAGCCCTGCGGGTGTCCCAACGGCACGACGATGGAAGTTCGCCAGCTATTCTACAACACGCCCGTTCGCCAAAAATTTTTAAAGTCGCCGCAAACCGAAAAAGGCCACATCACCGAAGCCTTCGCGCGAGTCGCGTTGGCCAATCCGCAGATCAAAATGACCTTGCTGAACAACGGCAAACCCGTGCATCAGCTAGTGGCGACCGATAATTGGCAAGAGCGAATTGGTGCGTTTTTCGGGCCGGAGATTTCCGATCACTTGATTTCGATCGATAGTAAAACAGACAGCGACGCGGGCGAAATCAGTGTGCAGGGCTACGTCGTCAATCCAACGGTGACTCGATCAAACAATCGGATGCAGTATCTGTTCTTGAACAATCGCTACATTCGCGACCGAGCCTTGCAGCACGCGCTCAGCGAGGCTTATCGCGGGCTGATCATGGTGGGACGATTTCCCATTTGTTTCTTGCGGTTGAACATGCCGTTTGAGCTGGTCGACGTGAACGTTCACCCGGCCAAACTGGAAGTCCGTTTTCAAAACGGTGGTCAGATATACAGCCAACTACTCAGTTCGCTCCGCAGCCGTTTCCTGAGCACCGATCTAACCGCCCGCGCTGAGCTTTCGAAGCGAGCGGGGGTGCCGGAGTATCAGATCAAAGACAACCCGTCACCGAGCGGCGGCGCGGCCACCCCGTTTCAGTTGGCCACACCGCCCACCGAGTCACAGGATCGAATCGCCTTCCGTCATGAAGCCCCCACACGGGATTGGACTCAAGCGCCCCGCGACCCGTTCGCCGTACCGGCAGGCGAAACCCGTCGCTCGCACGCGATGCCTCACTCCGACACTGATCGCGTTGAACGTGCGGGCGGTGGTTTTGACTCGGGCGCGGTGGTGTCATCGCCCTACGAAGCCACCGAGCGGACGGACACGACCGCTCCACCGATCGCGCCGCGGGCGATTCAGATCGCCAACACGTATTTAATTACTGAAACCGAAGAAGGCATGGTCGTGATCGACCAACATGCTCTGCACGAACGAGTCATCTACGAACAGCTGCGAAAGAAGGTACTCGACGGGAAACTGGAATCGCAAAAAATGCTGGTGCCCGAACCCGTTACGCTCCCGCCCGCCGAAACGGCGATCGTTTTGGAGAACGCGGAACTGCTGAAACAGGTTGGCGTCGAAGTCGAATCGTTCGGTGGCGATACGGTTTTAGTCAGTGCTTATCCCGCGATGCTGGCCAATGACAACCCGGCCGAGATGCTGCGCAGCGTGATCGAACATTTGATGAATGAGGCCAAGCAGCCCGATCAACGTGACTTGGTTGACGAATTGCTGCACATGATTAGCTGCAAGGCGGCAATCAAAGCTGGCGATCGAATCACTCCCGAAGAAATCAATGCATTGCTCGAACATCGTGAGCTATGCCAAGACGCTCATCACTGTCCCC
This sequence comes from uncultured Pirellulaceae bacterium, assembly GCA_964558755.1. Lineage (GTDB taxonomy): Bacteria > Planctomycetota > Planctomycetia > Pirellulales > Pirellulaceae > Mariniblastus. The sequence continues at coordinate 7,103 of CAZLFF010000024.1, read as the reverse complement.
ACGGCCGCCCAACGGCACTCGTATTTTCACGCGAAGAACTCGATAAAAAGTTCAAGCGAATTTAGTTCACTCGTTATTTACGCGGTCGCCATTCCGCATTCCGTACTCTGCATCCCAGATTGGTTTCATGATTTGCGTTACCATTGGTCGTGGTCGTCATCAGATGATGATCGCCGAGCACAAACACATTGCCGAACAAGGTGCGGAGCTGGCTGAGCTGCGGTTGGACTACATTCGCCGGCCGGTCAACATGAAACGGCTCTTGGCCGACAAGCCGTGTCCGGTGATCGCTACCTGCCGCAGGCCGGAGGACGGTGGCAAGTGGATGAAGTCCGAAGAAGAACGTGTGATGCTGCTGCGGTCAGCCATCGTTGGCGGCGCGGATTACGTCGACCTAGAAATGGAGATCGCCGACAAAATTCCTCGCTACGGTAGCACTCAGCGAATTGTCAGCTATCACAATTTCGATTTAACGCCCCAAAATATCGAAGAAACGCATCACCAGATGTGTCAGACGGACGCGGACATCATCAAGATCGCGACGATGGCCAACAACCCGATCGACAACATCCGCCTGCTGCGTTTGGTCAGAGATTCCGAGATCCCCACCGTCGCGTTTTGCATGGGCGAGATGGGCCTGCCATCACGAATTTTATGCGGCAAGTTCGGTGCGCCACTGACTTACGCGACCGTCAGTAGCGATCGCAAAATGGCTCCGGGGCAACTGAGCTTCGAGCAAATGCGCGATCAGTACCGCTATGACGACATCGATTCGGATACGGAAATCTTGGGCGTGATCGCCGACCCGGTTGCTCATAGTTTTAGCCCGCAGGTACACAACGCATGCTTGCGAGCTCAAAAGCTGAACATGCTGTACCTGCCGTTCCGCGTTCCTGCCGCGTCCTTGGACGAATTTATGAGCGTCGCGCCGGAGATGGGCATCAAGGGGCTGAGCGTCACGATTCCGCACAAGGAAAAAGTGCTCAAATCGATTACCTCGCTTGATGACACCGTGGCGGGAATCAAAGCCGCGAACACGGTTGTCTTTAAGGACGTCGATACGCTGGGTTACAACACCGACTGCACCGCAGCAGTCGAGAGCCTCGAGCACGCGCTCAAGGAGGCTCATCCCGATGAGGAGAATGTCTTTGAAGGTCGCCCAGTTTTGATTCTAGGGGCTGGCGGTGCCGCGCGAGCGATTGCGTTTGGATTGACCCGGGCCGGTGCATCAGTCACGATCACCTCGCGAGACATTCGAAACGCGGAAGCGTTGGCGGATTCGATGAACTGCAAGGCGATTCCGTGGGAGCAGCGGGGTGAGTTCGATTGTCTGATTTTGGTCAACTGCACGCCGGTTGGAATGCATCCAAAAATGGACGCGACGCCGTACGAGCAAGATTGGTTCAAGCGTGGGTGCATGGTTTTCGATACCGTCTACAATCCCGAACAAACGCTGCTGATCAAACAGGCTCGGGAGAAAAATCGTCCCACCGTCACCGGCATCGACATGTTCGTTCGCCAAGCCGCCAAGCAGTTTGTGCTGTTCACCGACAAAGAAGCGGATCTAGAACTCATTCGCTACGAAGTCAAACGCGCGATCAGCGCGGCAAAGTACTAAGAAGGGTTCAGGGCGTAGGGTTCGGGTTTCAGGAGAACAGAACTCGGCACGCCTTCTAAATCCTGAACCGCAAGTCCTATCCCCTGAAGCCTTCCGCATGAACCTTTACCTGATCGGCTACCGCGGCTGCGGAAAATCATCAGTGGCTCCGCTGGTGGCCCAGCAACTTGGTTGGTCGGTCGTCGATTCTGACGCGGTGATTCAAGAGAACGCGGGGACGACGATCGCCCAGATTTTTGCGGACCAAGGCGAGCCCGCGTTCCGTACGTTGGAGCAGTCGACGATCGCTGAGCTGGCGAAGCTGGATCGACACGTTGTCTCGCTGGGCGGTGGTGCCGCGATGTTTGAAGCAAACCGCCAAGTCATGGCAGCGTCCGGAAAAGTGGTGTACCTGTCGGCATCTGCCGAAATCCTGTGGGCAAGAATCAATGGCGACGCGATGTCCGAGACTCAGCGCCCCAGCCTTACCGACGATGACGGGTTCACCGAAGTTCGCAACGTATTGGCCGCCAGAACCAGCGTTTATGAGGCTTGTGCGGATTACAGGATCGCGACCGACGAACGATCCGTGGAAGAAGTCGCTCAGGAGATTCTCGATTGGTGGTCAATGGCCGAGAAGAAGTAGGGCGGGGAGTTTTCAGTTTTCAGGGTTCTACGAAATACTGAGCTTCGCTTCAGCACTGGACTTTGAAAGTTTGGCGCGGGATGCATTTGCCTCGGGACGCATCTCGCCTTTTAAGACGCAAAGTTTGAACTCTCACACCAGAAGCTTCACATTTCACAATTAAAAATACCAAATGCCCCTCTCCCTGCTTCCTAACGCCGTTTCCATCGCCCTACTGGCGGTGCTTGGCGCGTTTGCGGGGGCGGCGATTAACTGGGCCATTTACTCGTGGTGCTATTTCTCACGGCGTCCGTTTAGCCCGTGGATGGCGAGCACTGATCCGTTACTGTCACGAACAAGCCTTGACCGAATCCCGGTCCTCGGCTGGTTTTCGCTTCGGCGACATGTTCCGACACTCGGGCGGGGCTTTTGGGTTCGCCCGTTGCTGATCGAGATCGTCTGGGCGATCGGCTTGCCATGGTTTTGGATTTGGCAATCTGGCGGCGGATTAACTGGCGGATCACCCGCACCGGTGTTGTGGACGGAGACTTGGTTCTGGGGACATGCGTTGCTGATCGCATTAATGTTCGTCGCCACCTTCATTGACTTTGACGAGAAAATGATTCCCGACGAAGTCACGGTGGCGGGAACGCTGATTGCGCTGCTGATCGCCGCGATCGCGCCTTGCTTCCGATTGCCTGAAATGGTGAACGAGCTCGCGGGGCCCGTGCTGCGGCCCATTCATTACGGTTGTTCCAACGCACTGCCCGACTGGCATTTCTCGTGGGTTGGCATCACAACCGCGTTGGCGATTCTGAGCATTTGGGTATTCGCGCTGCTGCCGGGTCGCTACACGCTGCGGTACGGTTTATTCCGAGGCATCAAAATTACTCTGGCGAGCATGCTTCGGCCGCGACGAAAAACAGCCTGTGCGATTCGCATTCGTCCCCGTCAGCCACTGGCGCTAACGAAGCTCTTTGGTTGCATGTGGCTGATCGTTTGCGTTTTGGTTGGGCTCGGCTGGTTGTTGCTTCCACCAGTCCACTGGACCAGCTTGTTCACCGCGATCATCGGTCTGGGCTTTGGTGGCGGATTGGTCTGGTCCATCCGACTGGTCGCCAGTTACGCGATGCAGCAAGAAGCGATGGGGTTCGGTGATGTAACTCTAATGGCAATGATCGGAGCCTTCTTAGGCTGGCAGCCTTCGTTGTTAGTCTTCGCGATGGCTCCCTTTGCCGCGTTGGTGGTCGTCGCCGTTCAGCTTTTTGCCGCCCGAGAAAACGAACTGGCCTTCGGGCCCTACCTGTGCATCGGCGCAACGGTTTTGCTGCTCAATTGGAATGCGATCTGGAACTCGGCCGGACGCGGCATCTTTTTTCTTGGACCCTATTTGCTGTTCATCCTCTTGGGTGGGCTGGTGCTGATGACCATCATGCTGATTGTTATCCAATGGGTCAAAGGCTTGCTGGGGATCGACTACGCTCAGGGCGAGGCCGATTGATGAAGCTGTTCCAGACGGTTTGGGATTTAGAGCAAGACGCCGACGTGATTCGCCGCCGAGCCTACGGCATGATCGAGGTCGCCGATGGAAAGCTGCAACACGTGCGGCTGCGGCCGTGGCCGAAAATGATCTCGCTGATGGAGATCCGCCTGACCGCCGGACTGAAAACCGCTCGCAATCAGCAAGATGTCTGTCGACTGTTCTATAACCAGCCGTTGTTCCATCGCCGGTTTCTGACGCTGATGTACATTCAGTCCTCTCTGGCGACCACTCGCAACACCCTCGTCACGACGTTGAACGTGCTGGACACCGTTGCTCGGATCAAGCAATCCAATGCATTGGTGACTGAGGTGACCAATGGCCGCATCAGCAACCGGGCGATGGTCCGCTGGGGATGGGCCAGACATTGCTTAGACAGCAAAGGCCGTCACTTCATCAAGCGATTCTACGGGACGTACCCCGAGACTTGGTACGAGCAAGCAGACGCCCGCTAGCACCCCAAAACACTTGGCAAACGTGGGACCAACACGCCAACTCGACGCAGCGTGTTCGCCGGATCTGTGTTTACGCCATCGAGACCGGTTGCTACAGTCCGCCGGAATCTGGCAGGCGTTCCCTCCGGTTGGTGCGAATTTTTGATGCTCCCATGAACAAATTGACCCACAATCTGATCGCCCAAATCACCGCCGTCGTGTGCGCGATCTTCGTTATCATGATCACAGGCTGCCAACAACCGGCGGCCTCGGGTTTGCTGGGTGCCAATGGAGCCAATCGCTCGCCGCTGTTTAACCTAGGTGGCGGCTCGGTGTCTAATCGAGGAATCGGCGGTAGCCTATTCGGTGGCAACACGAATCGTTTTGCCAACAATGTTAATGCAGCCGGCAATGCGATCGGGATTCAAACCAACAGCCCCGAGCAATACCAACAGTTCCAAGCGATGGCCGAGCAATTGCGGATCGCCAACCAACGCCTATCCGCTTACGACTCGGACAACCAACTGCTGAACACGGAACTTGCTGCTCATAAGCAAAAGTTGCAACTGGCCAATCAGTACAGCCAAACGCTAAAAGAGCAATTGGGCGACACGTCCAATCAGGCTCGTGTGGCAATCAACGAGCGACAGTCAGCCATGCAGCAACTCGCATCGATGCAGCAACGGTTACAGCAAACGAACCAAAACCCTCAATCCATCGCGGCACGCAACTCGCGCGGGACGCCGGGACAACTGGCCGGGTACACCTCGGGTGGCAACCCAAACAGTTTGGGATCGGCAACCATTCGAGCAAACAACAGCCTGATGAGCAGCCTGTCGCGTATCCAGATCCCGGGCGGACAGGCACGGATGGATGGTGATGTGATTCGAATCGAATTCCCGTCGGACCAAATGTTTGTTCCCGGCACCTATCAGATTCAACCGGCACGGCAACCGATGCTGCGGAACTTGGTCGGCACGATTCAACAGAACTTCCCGAATCAAATCATCGGCATTGAAGCTCACTGGGACGGCACTCCACTTTCACCAGCCGGCACTTCTGACCACCAGCTCACCGCCACGCAATCGCTGGCACTGTTCGATCAGTTAGTCGGGCTTGGGCTACCGCGAAAGCAAATGTTCACCATGGCGATGGCCAGCAACCGACCTCGACACTCGGCAAGTTCATTCGGCGGCACTTCGCCCAACCGACGCCTCGAAGTCGTGATCTACCCAGAGAGCTGGCAAGCAAGATAGCCGGCTGCGTGCACACCGCCGCAATTCTGAACGGCTTATCCACCTCCCGCGCTGCCATCCGCTCCCCGCACCAAAACCGGTCCGCGGTGTGCGATTCCCCGCATTTAGGCCCCGCTGCCTCTTCTTCTGCCCTCGCACAAACAAGCTTCTGACGCCCGTGGTGGGTTCTGCTTGCGTGACCGGTTGCAACGGATTAAATGTATATCCGTACACCACTGAACATTTTTTCATCTTTTTTGGTCACCGAGACCAAACGTGTCCAGCGGGCGGGATAACTTCCCGACAACGTTTTCAGGTTGTCAGGGAGGGAGCAATGAGCGTGAAAGCAAACGCGAGCAGCATGAACGCGAAAGCCGATTCAAAGAGCGCCGTGTTGCAGCAATTGCAGCAACGAATTCGACGAATCGAATCGGCCGAGCGAGCGGGTGCCGAGCAAACGGTCAGCAGTGGCTGCGTTGCGATCGATCGATTGCTGCCGGCCAGTGGCTATCGACGCGGGTCTTTAGTGCAGTGGATTACTGGTGGAGGAAACGGGGCCGACTACCTGTCGTTATTAACGGCCGCCGTCGCCTGTCGCGCTGGAGGATCGCTGGTTGTCGTCGATTCTGCCAACCAGTTTTACCCTCCGGCCGCGGCCGCGCTGGGATTACCGCTTGAGCGCACCATCATCTTGCGTAGCAGCAACAATCGCAGTCACAGCAGCGATCGCAAACCGAAACACTCGGACGCTGAAGAGCCACCGGAACACTTTCTCTGGTCGATTGATCAGTCGCTTCGCTGTCCCGCCGTCGCCGCCGTTTGGGGACCGATCGAAACCATCGATGCGCGTTGGTTCCGGCGTTTTCAACTTTCCGCGGAGGCCAGTGGCTGCGTTGGAATTTTTGTGCAACCACCATCGGCTGCCGCCGCACCGACCTGGGCCGATGTCCAATGGTGCGCCAGCAGCCTATCGCCTGCTGAACGCTCGACACTGGAACTTGGGCCGAACGAGCAACCGCTGCATCTGACGCTCGCCCGTTGCCGCGGCACCTTCGCCGGACAAGCGATTTGTTTAGGGATTAACACCGTCACCGGAGACGTGCACGCCGCACGGCCATGCCATGAATCAGCCGTTAGCTCACCCCGAGAATCCGTGCAGTGGTCCACCATTGGACCCGCGCAAGAACCAATCGCCGCGAATCGCCTGCCTGTGGTTCCCCAACTGGGCCATCCAGCGTCGAATCGTCAGCCAGCCTGAACTGCGGAAGCAACGAGTGATTTTGTTCGAGCGCGATGCACGACGCGGGCAACTGGTCGCCGCGGCCAGCCCGCTGGCGATGCGGGCCGGGGTCTCGGTCGCGATGCCGCTGGCGGAAGCCAAATCTTTATTGCGAGTACAAACACCGGCCACTGATCGGCAAGCGGATTCATCAGAGCCAAGCTATTTGCTGCCACACGAACCGGCGGCCGACGTCACGGCGCTCGAGGCCATGGCGGATTCGCTGGAAATTTACAGCCCGATCGTGGGCCTAGAATCTTTTGATGAACTGCGGCCAGCAAAAATGAACTCGCCCGAGTGTCTGTTCATGGACGTCACCGGTTTGGCTCATCTGTTTGGTGACGAACAACGGTTGGCGGAACTCACACGACAACACTGCCAACAGGCCGGTTA
>CAZLFF010000023.1:0-36290 GCA_964558755.1 uncultured Pirellulaceae bacterium | reverse complement strand
CGTTCGCTTTGTAATAGTCAAGGACGCCTTTCCAAGTGGCCCACTGCATGTCGGTGTCTAGATTCATCTTGATTGCACCGTACTCAATGGCCTCGCGAATCTCTTCGCGTGAGGATCCTGATCCGCCGTGGAAGACGAAGTTAACAGGAAGGTCGCCTGTGCCGAATTTTTCCTTGATGTGCTCTTGCGAGTTCTTCAGAATAACCGGTTGCAGGCTAACATTGCCCGGTTTGTAAACGCCGTGAACGTTGCCGAATGCTGCCGCAACAGTAAAGCGATGCGAGATCTTATTCAGCTCTTCATAGAAGTAAGCGACTTCAGAAGGCTGCGTGTACAACTTGCTGCTATCGACATCGGTATTGTCGACACCGTCTTCTTCACCGCCCGTGATTCCAAGTTCGACTTCGATCAGCATGTCCATTTTGTTCATGCGTTCGAAGTATTTTTTGCTGATCTCGACGTTTTCCTCAAGTGACTCTTCGGAAAGATCCAGCATGTGAGAACTGTAAAGCGGCTTGCCGGTGGCAGCGTAATGCTTCTCGCCTGCATCCAGCAATCCGTCGATCCAAGGAAGTAACTTTTTGGCACAGTGGTCGGTGTGAAGCACAACCGGAACACCATAGTGCTCGGCCATGGCGTGCACGTGTTGGGCTCCAGAAACGCAACCAGCGATGGCGGCGGCTTGTCCATCATTAGAAAGGCTCTTGCCGGCATAGAACGATCCGCCGCCGTTGGAGAATTGAACCATGACGGGCGAGTTCACAGTCGCAGCTGTCTCAAGGACTGCATTGACGCTGTTTGTCCCAACGACGTTGACGGCCGGCATGGCGTAGTTATTTTCGTTGGCGTGACGTAGCAAACGGTCAAGGGCTTCGCCCGACACGACGCCTGGCTTAATCGTAGAATCGCTCATGGATTTGAATTCTGGCTGAAGGGTAATAATCGACACAACGAGGCTCATCAGCCTGTTTTCTAAGCGCGCTATTGTCGTCGGAATCGCAAACTTTTCAACGCCGGACGATGCAGGGAGCAACGGAAGAGCGATGCCCGCAAGAGTCGATTATTGCGGTGCGATTGCCCGTTGATGCACGGGAGCCCCAGAAAACCTGTCAGGTTTACGCATCGTTCGACACGCAAATGAGGGACCATGGGAGTCGGGCGTCTCACGCGCACAACCATTTGAGTCGTCCAAGCTTCTAAAGACAGGAGCGATTGCTAACTCCAGCTAATCACCTGCCTAAGAACGACTATCGTTGCTGCATTCGATCGAACAGCTGCTGTTGCCTTTCTCTGGCCCGCTGCATTTGCTGACGCAGCCCTTCAATTGCTTGTTCAAAATCGACACCCACCTCGTTGGGCCCGAAAGATTCAATTTCGAAATCGCCAAAGTCGCCGCCCAGCTGGCCCAAGCCAAAACCTCCACCAAGCCCAAGATCAGGCATCCGTGGCAGGCGTCCCGCCATTGGCTGCGTCGACCGTTCGGCAGGTGTTACCTCAATGCCGATCTCTTGTCCGCCACGCATGACCGTTAGCGACACAGGTTTGCTGTTTTGTCCCGCGTTCTCGACGGCCGCCACGAGGTCGGCGTTTGTCAAGAGTTGCGTATCGTCCGAGAACAACAAGATGTCGTGCTGCTGTAACCCGGCCGCGTCCGCAGGAGAACCTTCGCCGACCATCGCAACTAACAAACCAGTTCCCTCCTCAAGGCCCAGCTGCGCTTGGAGTGCGGCTGGCACGGGGACGCAGCGAACGCCAATCATAAAGGTCGAACCACGACGTTGAGGCAAAGCGACACCGCCCGGCAACAAGTTATCGTTTGCGCCAACGCCCAGATTTCCAACGCCGGCTCCTTCCAACTCGATTTCGTATTTCTTGCCGTCTTGATCCACAATCGTTGCGGTGCTGAGCATAACCGTTTCACGTTCGCCATTGTTTTTGACGACCTTGGTCGACCGGCGCATCATCACGCTTTGAGCATTCGATAGATTCAGCTCCCGCTTTGTCCCATCTTGATCGGTGAAGGTAACTTTCCCGTCAGCCATGGTCCCTGGCAGAATCGATCCCTCCTGTGGCCCTTGGTCGTCCGGTGATATCCCTGGCATCGCCCCAAATTGTTGCTCGAGAGGCTCGCCATCTGGGCTGACCAGTTCGATCGCGGGTTCTTCGGCAATTTGCTGCGCCAATGCGGTCGAGCTATTAAGACTGAGGACCAATAGAAGTGCCGCGGCTGGGAGAGTTGTTTTGAGGAATGAGATCAACATACCTGAGCTCCTAAACTGTTTCCTTTGGGGTGTTCCGCTAAAAACGTCGTTTGAATTTCACGCGGCCCGTTAACCAAATGTGCCGGCCAAATGTGCCGGTGATCTCGAAGTATTGCTATACGCAACAGGTGAGTCAATTGATCTCTCAATGCCGCGAGACGCCGGCAATTTTCCCCGAAATTCGGCAAATCGAATCGAAACTGCGGGAACCGACATGGCCACGAAAAGAACGCCAGCAGTCACGTCAGGCAGGCAACTGGCTGGCGACGAAAAGAGAATATTACGCCTATTTTTTGGCGGATTTAGGGACCGGACGAGCCCCAATCCAGCGAGCAACCTGGCCTTTGGATCCGACCGCCCAGCCACTGCGGCCAGACGGCGAGAATTGAACGGCGTTGAAACCAATATTGGAAATTCTCCGCCATTTGGCTCCGAGGTCCGACGACAAATCAGTTCCGTTAGGGCCAACGGCAATCAAGTACACCTCTTTGCCGTGCGTGAGTTTCGCGACGCAGCTGCGGTAGCCAGACGGGGGAACTCGAGGCGATGGAGTTGACCAGCTCTCACCCCCATCGTGGGTTACGGCATAGTTGTTGGCAGTTAGATCAGGCTGTTTGTAGTCGCCACCCACGATGCAGCCGTCCTTTTCGTTGACAAAACAAACGGAGAACACACCCGAAGTCTTGTTCGTCTTGATGGGAGTCGTCGACGAGGTCCACGTGCGACCACGGTTGGGCGAGAACAACAATCGACTGTTCAGCGACCCCGATGCGGGGTTCCCGTTAGCCAACGCGATCGCCATTCCTTTTGCCCCAATGGTCGTCATGTTAGTGCCACTGGCCGCAAACGCAGCCTCACCGCGCGACAGACGCGGCATCCGTGACGCCGGAAGCGGCTTCCAGGTTTGCCCCCCGTCGGTCGTGCCGATTAAAAATAATCGGCCACCAATCGGATCGCTCATCGCGACACCCAGCCGCTTGTCCCAAAACGTCATCGAATCGAAAAAGATGTTTGGCGAATCATTTTCGTAGCAGAGCTTCCATGATGATCCACCGTTAGTTGTTCGAAAGATTTTTGCCGGTGATCCAGCGTTCACGACCACCGCGGTACCCTCATCGATCGCCTGCACATCGCGAAAGTCTAACTGTTCAGCGCCCGCGATCTGATTCACGCGCCAAGTTCTGCCGCGGTCGTAAGAATGAGCCACGGTGCCTCTCGACCCGCTGACCCAAACCTCGCGATCGTCAAGCACGCATAGGCCACGCAAGCTGGCCGAAGTCTCAATGGTCACCGGTTCCCATGGCGATTGAACGACCGCCACGGTTTCGTTGTCGATGGTCAGTTTCTCAATTCGTTGCGCTGATGCTAACGCTCCAGCCGAGCAAAAAAGCACAGTAAGAAGCAGGCAGACAGATCGGAGCATAATGACACGGCGCAAGAAGATGGTGAGCGGCCAACTATAGTTGGCGGTGTTACCGAAGCAAGCGATGCAATGTTCTCGATCTATGTTTTTGTCGAGGAACGGCTAACTGGACACCTGGAAAAGCCGTGATTCTCACGAGGATTTCCAGAAGCACGATGAAACCGTCCTACAAGACGCCCCGTGATGCTGGGTAACTGCCCAGTACGGTCAACTGCTTGCAGTGAGCTTTTGCTTCACCGATGACCGCAGCAACGGCCGGATCTTTCCGGTGTCCAGCAATGTCCACAAAAAATGTGTAGTCCCAGTTCACTTCGCGGCTGGGGCGTTTTTCAATATGAGTCAGATTAACGCCGCCGCGCTTGAAGACGCTCAGCACATCCACCAGCGAACCCGGGCGATGGTCGGCCGTGAACATGATGGAAGTTTTATCGTTACCAGAAATTTCAGTTTCTTGGCGTGAGAGAATAAGGAACCGCGTGACGTTGTTCTGTCGGTCCTCGATCTGATCGAACAGCGCGTGCAAACCGTAAATCTCACCCGCCAACGCGCTGCCGATTGCCGCGGCGCCGCAGTCTGGATCGGCGTCCGTCTCGGCTTTTGCCTGGCGGGCCGCTGCCGCCGTACTCTCCGATGGGATCCGTTCGGCGTTGGGGTACTGAGTCGACAGCCAAGTACGGCATTGGGCTAGCGCTTCTGATTTTGAATAGATCTTTTTGACGTTCTCTGGCTTGCAGTTGGCCAACAGGCTGAAGTGAATCGCCAGCTGGACTTCACCGTAGATGTTCAACTGATCGTGATACGTCAGAAACGCATCTAGCGCTTCGATGATGCCGCCACCGGTGCTGTTTTCGATCGGTACTAGCCCGTAATCAACATGCCCACGAGCAACCTCTTGAAAGACTCCCTCGATTGCGCGTAGGTCTTCGAACTCGACGCTGGAACCGAACTGGCGTGTGGCGGCTAGGTGGCTGAACGTTCCGACTGGTCCGAGGTAACCAATTCGCAGTGGCTGCTCGAGTGCGAAACTGCCACTCATTAGCTCGCGGTAAACGCCTTCGAGAGTCCGGTCGAGAATCGGGCCTTGGTTGTAGTTCTGAATCTTATCCAGAACCGCCTTTTCGCGATGTGGCGCGTAAATGGGCGTGCCGCTGCCTCGCTTGCGATTGCCCACCTCAACGACGTATTCCGCCCGCTGGTTAATGAGTTCCACAAGTTTGCGATCAACCGCGTCAATTTTGTCGCGCAAGTCTTGCAGGTGGTCGTCGTTCGGGTTGGTGGCCATCGTTCGTCTTCGCTGAATCGGTTAAGAGCCCAATATTCTAATAAGAAATCCGCTCCGAAATAGGCCGGAATCAAGGAACTCGTCCAGCCCGACGAGGCAGGCTGCTGGCAGCGATTGGACCGTCGGCCAATCTTTTTCATAGACATCACCAGATTTCTTGCTTGACGATCGTGGCGAATGCCGATACTGTACTGCATAGATAGTACAGAAGAACACGTGCCGCCCAGGCTAGATCCGATGTCCGAGCTCTTTTTCGAAGTCAACACCAGCAACGGCGTGCCTGTCTATGAACAGGTTGCGCGGCAGATCGTTAGTGCGGTGGCCAGCGGTGGTCTCGATACTGGCCAGATGATTCCGTCGGTGCGAGAGATGGCGAAAGACTTGGCTATTAACCCGAACACGGTGGCTCGGGCGTATCGACAGCTGCAAGATCAAGCGATTCTGGAAACCATCCGCGGCTCGGGCATCGCCGTCGCCACCGGTGCAAAGCAAAAATGTCGGGCCTTGCGAACGAAGTTCATTCGAGGCCGCATTGCCGGCGTGATGGAGGAGGCTCGTCAGAGCCAGCTGACCGACGACGAGATCATGAAAATGATTCGTAGCGAAATGAAGAAAAAGAGTTAAATCTTACGAACGATTGATTCCACTCAAAGCGAGAAAGCCATGAGTCAAGATTCGAACGAGCCGCAGATTCCGGTCGTCAAAATTTCGGGACTGTCAAAACGCTATGGGTCCACGGTCGCACTCGATGACGTCTCGCTAACGATCCCACCCGGTGTGGTGTTTGCCTTGCTGGGCGAAAACGGTGCGGGTAAATCAACGTGTTTGAAAACGATGCTGGGTCTCGAGCGCGCCGATGCGGGCGAGGTGGAAGTGCTGGGTATGAACAGCCGGAAACAGGGCATCGAGATTCGTGCCGCGGTCGGTTATGTGCCCGAAAGCCCCGCCTTGTACGACTGGATGACGGTGGCAGAGATCGGTTGGTTCACGGCAGGGTTTTACGGAACGGGTTTTCAAGCGGAATTTGAACGACTGGCAACCGAATACGAACTGCCGCTGGATCGAAAAATCAAAAAATTGTCCAAGGGCGGCCGAGCGAAAGTGTCGCTCGCTTTGGCGGCGGCTCACAAACCACCGCTGATGATTATGGATGAGCCAACATCAGGGCTCGACACGCTGGTGCGGCGAAAGTTTCTCGAAAGCATGGTCGACATCGCCGCCAGCGGTCGCACCGTGTTGCTCTCTAGTCACCAGATCCCAGAGGTCGAACGTGTTGCCGACACGGTGGCGATCATCAACCGGGGCAGGGTGCTGGTCTGCGATTCATTGGACAATTTGAAACAGAGCATGGAGCAATGGGTGATCACGTTGACCGGATCCAATGTCCAGCTGCCGGCCGTCAAGGCAGAAATCGTCTTGCACGAGGGACAAACCGGCCGCCGCCAACGCGTGTTGGTTCGCAATACGACGCCCGAATGTCTGTGGCAGGTCCGCGACGCCGAGGGAGTCCAAGATGTTGAGGTCCACACGCCATCTTTGGAAGAGATCTTCGTTGGTTTAATGAAGTCTGGTCATGGCAGTCACGCTGCGGATTTAGGTCAAGCCAATCATTCGGCCGAGGTGCGATCATGAGTGCGACTCTCGACTCAAAAGTTACCGCGGCGACGGATTTTTTTACGCCCAACCGCTCAACCGTTTGGTAGCGGCTGTGTTGGAAAGACTTGAGGCAGTTGCTGCCGATTTGGACCACGATTTTATTCGGGGCCAGCGTTTGCATCATTTTGGTGAACGTCGTGCCTCTGACAGGCGGTCGATATCCAAGTGGCTTGCAACAAGCGACCTTGGTTTGTTGCCAAGGTTTCGCGGTGCTAACGTGCGTCGTCAATGGCGTTCTGTTGTTCGCACTCGAGCGGGAACACCGGACGCATCAGTTGCTAAATGGTTTGCCACTACATCCGCGACAGGTGGTCTGGACGAAGTTGTTGGTGGGCCTGTTGGGTTCGTTTGCCATGATTCTGATTTTGGGTTGGGCGGGCGGACTGGTCACATACTGGGCGTCAGGATCCATGCCCAAAACGGGCTTGTTGGTCGGAGACCAGGCGGCTCACCAATCACTGCTGTGTATGGGACCGCTTGCGTTTCTTGTCATTGGTGTCGCGGCTGCATTGCTGGCAGGAGCAACGTTTCACGCGTTCGTGATCGCGGCTTTTATTGCCTCGGTCGTTGGATTGACCACTTCTTACATCACAATCGATCGACGAACGGTGAACAGTTTCGGGTGGGCTAAGTTCGGCGTTATACTCGCGATTGCGGTCGCGGCCACCATTGTGATTACGTTGAATGCCCAGCGTTGGTTGGAAGGTCGCACGTGGCGTTTGGCTCGTTGGCGAAACCCATTATTGGCAACCGATTACAATGCCGAATCAGATCGAGCCACACGCAGTTCCGCTCGACGGTTTCCGGTTTTGATGTGGCAGTCGTGGAAGATCGCTCTACCAAAAATCGGACTATGGCTGCTGGCGACCCTTAGTGTCTGGCTGATATTCGCATGCGGTTTCACTGCGGAAGCACGAGAGATTTCACTTGCCGATCAGACACTGCTCATGTTTTGGGTGTTGTCGATCACGGCCGTTGGAATGCTCTCTTTGTTCAGCGCGACGATTTTTCAAGCCGATCATCAAGCGGGGCTTTATCGCTTCTACCAACAGCATGTCGAACGACCGCGGTGGTTTTGGTTGACGCGAATGGTTCCATGGATCGCGGTAGCCACCGTCGTTGCTGCGTTGCTGAGCTCTGGGCTTGTCAGCCTGATGGGAGAGCGGTTTGCGGTAACTGCTGGCGGAGTGGTACTAGAGCACGACCGGTTTGTTCACCACTTGTTAGAGAATGGGATTGCCTACGCGACGACGATCACGCTAACGGGGCTCGCGATCGGCCAATTTTGGTCGATGTTTGTGCGGAATTTTGTGATTGCGATTGTGCTGTCGCTGATTGCCGGCGGATTCGTCTACTACGGAATCGGGTGGCTAATTTGGATGGGAGAGAGTCTGGCAGTGTTCGTCTTGCCACTGGTGCTCGTTCTGTTTTTGGCAACGTGGTATCGATCTAAGTTTTGGCTTGCCGATGACCGCCGCTGGATCGGTTATGTAGTTCCTTTCGCAGCAATCGCAACAACGGCTGGCGTGCTTTTCGCGAGTTTTGTCCACCACCGAGCAAACTCCATTTCCGAACCAGATGTTCGCACCGATAACATCGCGAGTGTGTTGACTCAGTTCCCGAATGCGAATTACACGATATCCGAGCTGCAGTTTGGGGACGCGGCCTCGCGTGCGAAAACAGCCTCGATGTACCGACAGATCTTATCGCACTTGAAGAACGACCATGCGATGGGCAACTTGCTCGGTCTGACGACCATTTGGTTGCACGATCTGAGCGGAGTCGGCGGTGATGAAGACCGTGATAAGGACCGTGTTGAGATCGCCAGGCAGCGATGTCGGCAAGCGATTGAGGCGTCGCCGGAAGCTGTCAAACTGCTTGTAACGGCCGGCCGCCAAGTCGGTTGCGACCCGTTTCTCGACACGATCGAAAATGGCGCGGACGTTGGTAACGCGAGGCTGTTGAGAGGCTTCGCGATGTCCAGTGCTTTGGTCGAACTTGAGGGTGGAAACGTTAAGAAGTCCCTCAAAGCAATCGAAGCCTACCATCGAACCTTTGAGCGAACTTGCTTTGACTATCGCTCTCACATGAATCGGAATGGCCACTACCACACGTTGCTGATCCTCTGGAGCGAGTTGCCCGATCAGACGATCGACTCTTTGCAAACCGCAATCTATCAGCTCGAGGGCATTGGCACGGTGACCGATGCGGAGCTGAACGAAGTTCACATGGAACGCTACGCTTGGGCAAAACGAAAGGGACCGGGTCGTCTCTCCCACCAAGGCCTATCAAAGAACCACCTTTTGAACTACCGCTACCGCGGCGGCGAACGTGATTGGTTCACGCTTCTTTCGCGACTGCAGGAAATTGATGCGACCGAGCACATAGTTGCACAAAACGTGTCGGCACTACTGAGTTTTCCATGGGAGCGAGAACGCTACCGACGGTTGTTGAAGTGGGACGCGATCGGAGGCTTCAACGCTCGGTATTGGAAGATTTGGAGGTCTGATGCCGAGATTGAAACGGATTACAATCCATTCAATCGGCAACGAGTCGAGCATGCCTATGAAATTCCTGACGCCGATCGAAGAGTCTTTTCAGTAGGCGATCGCCAGTATTCTTTTTACTGGCTAGGTTATGAGCGAAGCACTTCAGAAACGCTACGCCGTTACACGCTTGTTCGTTTTGCGTTGCAGGCTCACCGCATCGAGCACGGTGGCTATCCCCAAAGACTTGCAGAATTGGCCAAGTATTTTCGGGGTGACATTCCGGAAACGACCCAGTTGCGTCAGAACTTCGGTTGGTTTTCCGACGGTGTGCCAGCAAACGTATTTCAGGACGTTCAGTATGCCCCCGACATCGAAATCACTCCCAATCGCCCGGTGCTATTTCCTTTCGCGGTTAAGCGGCCTGTCGATCTAAGCAAGCAAGAAGATTTCGAGATCCAGATCGGCGACACAGAAATCACCAAACGCGGAAGCAAGCTGCCAATTTTACGAGAAACAATCTGTTCCGGGACCGACATCAGCAACATCTACCTGCCAACCAATTAGATCGACGAACGAGTGATCCAGCAGACCTGAATTAATCGATCATGGAAATTCTTTCCGCCGACTCGGTTGGTATAAGAGGACGACTCAAACGGTTGATTCAGTTCAGACGGACCACGAGAGAGCCACTATTTCTGACACTTCTCACAGGCGTACATCGTTCTGGCCCCAAGCGTCCACTTTCTGATCTTTGCGTTACACCGAGTGCATCGCGGCTTTTTATAGACCAGCAAACGTTCGTTGCGATTTAGGCGACTGGGTGGCTTACCGATTACCGCAGGATCGACGGTGATGATGCGGTTGTACTTCATTCCGATCGCCAACAAGTCAACGCACAGCTGCCACAACCGGTCAAAGGTTCCACGGTCCAGCGACGAGCCCGGTTGCTCAGGGTGGATGCCCAACAAGAACAGAATTTCCGCGCGATAAATATTCCCCAGCCCCGCAATCACCGACTGGTTCAGCAGCAACGTGCCCAGCGCCGCGCGACTGCGACTGATTCGTTTCCAGACGATTTCTGGGTTGGCTGATTTCTGCAGCGGGTCTTCACCAAGCCGAGCGAGCAATTTTTTGTAATCGCTGGGCGAAAGCAGTTCACAGCGAGTCGGTCCGTTCAGGTCAAATGCTTTTTGGGAACCGATCATCCGCACGCGAACGGCTCCGCGAGGCTCAGGAGCCGGATTTTTGTGGACTCGAAACTTGCCGTACAAACCCAGATGAATGTGAACCAAGTTTGAATCGGCCGCGGCACCCCGCTTGGGCGTCCAGTGATAGAACAGATGTTTGCCATGAGCCGACACGGCTTTTAATTTCCGGCCGGTCAGGCGTTTTGCTTCTTCGGCGAACCGCCCCTGAGGCGACGTGACGATCAATTTCTGGCCAGCGAACGCTTTGTTGTGGTCGGCCGAGATTCGGTGAACGGTGTGGCCTTCGGGCATGTGAAACCTAGTCGTGTGCGGTACGATTAATAAGAGAATTGAAACTTATCAACCGGAGCCATCAATGCGCGACAACCGTGCCGCCAAATCAGTTGACCGACGCGAGTTTTTGGCTCAATCGGCCGCTGCCACCACCGCGATCGCGTTGACCGCTGGAAGCCCTGCATGGCTGGCCGCCGCCCAGACTGACGCGGTATCGGCAACACGCACTACTTTCGCCAAGCGGGATTCGCTAGTCCACGCGTCGCAATGGCAAACGCTGAACCCCGGTTATTGGAAGATCGAAAACGGTGCCCTCCGGCGACGGTTAAGCAACTACGGTGATCGGGTTCGGAAAACAGGGTTCCCTTTCCATGCGACGACGCACGGCTTCGAGTATCAGACCCAGTACGACCCGACGCAGCTGCCGGGAATAATTTACCAGCAGCAGTGGAAGTTGTCCGGTCGGTACCAGATACAGGCTCAGTTCACGTATCGGGGTGATCGGCCGGAGCCAGCCGACGGCGATGAACCGTCGTGGAGAATGTTCCAACCGGGAAACGGGTTGATGGGTGTCGCGATCGGTGCCAAATCCGTGTTTGAAAGCCACCAGCAGTTACGTCATGCGACGCTGGTGACATGGTCGGATGACGAGCGTTGGCAATTGAAGTCGGGTCATCAAAACGGCGGCCAAGTTGGTCCGTCGATCGAGGCTCCCATGTTGCAGCCGGGTGATCGGTGCCTCGTTACGATCGACGTGGAACCGCAAGACGATCAGAACTCGCAGCTTACCGCGACATTGCAGGTAAACTCAGCAAACTTGGGCGCGGCAGAACCAGCCACGGCGTTCAAGACGACGCTTAAGCGTTCGGCCGTCGAGGGATTCGCGGGCGTCGTGGCGGGAGGACTCATCGATTTCGAGGTCAACGAATTTAAAGTCGCTCCATTCAAAAACAAGCCTCGCGAGATCGGCGTCAGCGACTGCTACGCGTGCTATCCGCTCGGTGATTCGCTACGGGAAGTAGACGGCCATTGGCAGGTTCGGTTTGTCGCTTTGTTCGCGTCGGACGGTCAAGAGGTCCAGCTGAAAGTATCCGACTCGCCCGCGCCCGAGGGTGGCTGGGATTCAGTGCCGGTCGCGGGCGTAGCGAAAATCGTCAACAACCGTTGGCGGCGTAACACGGCCGTGGTCCATGCGAAGCTGCCAGCGAATCCAGCTGATCAGACGATGTATTACACGGTTTGGAAAGACGGTGTGGATGTCACGGCAGATCGGCGAATTGGCACCGACGCGGTTGGTCCAGGCACGGGATTCGTTGGAGACGTTCCCTCCAGCGGCAATTACGTGGGTCGGCTACCCCGGTTGGTCGCTCCCTACAAAGTCTGCGGCTTGTCGTGTCACGCGATTAACGAGAGTTTTCAAACCAAAACGGCTGACGGTTGGAGCTTTGATCGAAAGCGCTCGACGCCCGAGTGGACGGTGCGCGATCAGCCATCGGTCGAATCATTCAAGCATCTGGACGACTACAACTTTCAAGTCATGCTGTGGGAAGACGATGTCTGGTATATGGAGTTGTTATTTTACCCGCCCAGCACGGATGACGCCTACAAAGTCGTGACCCAAACAATTTGCGGACCGACGAGCCGTTGGCAGTTAATGCGACACTGGAACGTGATTAACCCAGGCGACCATGACTATGGCATGGACGACATCAAAGGCCCCGAACAGTTGTTGCTGCGAAACAAAGAAGGCTTGGGCCAAGACCCTGACTACCTGCGGCGCAACTTTCAGATCGTGCATCACCTAATCACGGGTGACGAAGAAGTCGATCCGACGATCAATCCGAAAAAATGGCGAGCCTGGAAGATGCCCAACCGGGATTTCACGTTGATCGTGTTAGACTCACGCCTCTGGCGCAGCAGCCAAGACGTTGACATCTGGGACGATGCCGGTTGGGATGCGTTTAAGAGTCTCTACGATCGCACCGATCCGACCCGCAGCCTGCTAGGTGAAGAGCAATTTGCATGGCTGCAACAGCGGCTGGCCACGGATTCGTCGCCACTGATTTGTCTGACCGGAATCAGCGGCCTGCATACCGTTTGGACTGGAGCCAAGTACGGCAACGCCCCGAGCAAGAACCACCCCAAAAAATTTGACCAGCGTGATCGCGTGGCGGCCGACTATGCCGGCTGGGTGAAGGCTGGAGCTGATCGGGTGTTGGAACTGCTGGGTTCGCGCGATGGCATCGTGACGGTTTACGGCGATGTCCACAACGGTTGCATTATGAAAAATGTGGAGCAACGAGTGATCGAGTGTAGCTTTGGTCCGATCGGACGCAATAACGGTCGCGGCTTGATCCCAGGCTTTGGACCAACCATGAAAGACGTCGACGAACGCAATCTGGAAGTTACCGCGCTCTACCACGAGAATTTTCGCGACGTGAATCAGAATAAGCACTCCGAAAGCGACCCGCATTATTGGAACTTTTTGGAAATGGAATTCGATCCGCAACAGGCCGACCCAGCGATTGGTTTCCGTATTCGCAACATGGTGGACTCGCCGGTAGAAGCACCACGCGGAGGTGGCTCGTTAGAAACCGTCAGCTCGGAAACGGGCCGCAAGCCGACGTCGCGGCTGCCGGAAATTGAAACATTACCCCGCGCTGATATTCGATTTACCGATTCGGATGGCCACGCCATCCGAGCCACCCGCAGTGACTCGGATGGCAGCGTGCACATCGTCGGCTTAGTGGATGTCAAACCGGGTGAGGAAGTCATTATGATCGCGTTCGATGGGGCTCGAAGCGAATCCGAAGTGCTGAAGACTTCGTAGGAATATGCGATGGACTATGAATTCGAAGACGACGATGCTGACGACGAATTGTCGGAACTAAACGACGAAGCCAGCTATGTTTGCAACAGTTGTGGCGAGGAAATTGTTGTTCCGCTGGACCACAGTGAGGGCAGTCAGCAGGAATACGTTGAAGACTGCCCCGTCTGCTGCAACCCAAATGTGATCTTCGTCGACTACGACCCGGATGGCTTGCCCAACGTTTGGAGCCGACCGGAGTAGTTTCTGCGAAGTAAGCAAAAACGTTTCAACGCGATTCGGTCTAACGCAGATTCCGAAACACAGTTAATTCGAACTCTCAATCAATCACTGCGATCGTCGCTACCATTTTCCAGTGGTCAAACATGACCGAGCGTTGATGCACGATCTGGAAGCCGTTCGTTTGGAACAAGTCCAAGTAGTTGTGCGAGAAGGATAACTCGTTGCCAAATGGGATCGACTGTTTTGAAAATCGCCAGTCGTGGTCTACGGCAACCGGCTCCACCGAGAAAAACGTGGCGGGCTTCAGATTGGTCGCGATGTGCGACAACATCATATCGAGTCGTTCGTGAGTAAAGTACTCTAGGACACCTCCGTTGGTGACAAACAAGCTGTTCCGTTGACCGTGCTTGAGCAACCACTTGCCACCGTCAGCTTGGAGAAATTCAACTCGGGGGTCAAAGTGGTTCGATTGCTGATTGCGGCGCACTTGACTTGCATTGAGTTCGACGCCAATCGATGAACGAGTTCCTGACAAATTCCTCGTAAGATAATCGAGCAATAACCCCGAGCTACAACCGAGTTCCACAATTTTGGGATGCGATCTTTCGCGCCAGACCTCTTGCAGTTTCAGAAAGTCCTCAGATTGCTTTGCAAGAAACAGGTCTTCAAAGCGGTGGTCGCAATTGCCAGAGAAATCAGCGCCGCCTTGACCGATCCAGAATTCTTGGTGGAGCCGTTCGAAAAACGAATCCTCCTTGCGTTTCATCGCGCGACATTTCAGGAACGCCATAATTGTCTTGTCGCGAAAGCCAGATGGTTGACTTATCGGAAGCGCAAACAGTTCGCGTGTTCGTTGAGGAGACGCGATTGCGATCGCTTGACCGGCCCAGGCTTTGAACGCCTCTTTCAACTCGATGTGATTGGCTTCGTGAATCGGCAGCGCGTTTGACATCGTTTTCCTTTCGGTGAGACAGCAGGTTGCGAAAACGCAACGTTATCGTCACCCATGTCCCGAAAGCGAAACAAACAGCGCACGATCTGCCGAGGTTTTGAGGTTCGATAGACCATGTAAGCAATCGTTGGGCCAATATATTCGCCAACTGAAAAGCGGCTACTAATCCCGCAAAAACACGGGCTTTTCGGGTGTCGACGAATCAGCGTCGTAACGATAACCGTCCTCGGCGAATTTCGTCAGCTTCTTGGGGTCGGTGATCTTTTTGCGAATCACCCAGCCCGACATCGTGCCTCGGGCTTTTTTGGCGTAGAAACTGATGATCTTGTGCTTGCCGTCTTTGCCGCGATCCTTGAACACCGGGGAAATGATCTTCGCGTTTAGTACGTCCGGCCGCACGGCGTTGAAGTACTCGTTTGATGCCAGGTTCAGCAGCGTTTGTGTTTTGATCTTTTTTAGCTGCTTGTTCAAAGCCACCGTGATGTCGTCGCCCCAGAACTCGTAAAGATCCTTGCCCAGATCGGTTTTCAGCTTCGTGCCCATCTCCAACCGATACGGCTGCATCAAGTCCAGCGGCCGAAGCGCTCCATGCAGCCCCGACAGCATTCGCAGGTGCTCCTGAGCAAACTCGAAATCGCTCTCGGATAATGAGTACGCATCCAAGCCCTGATACACGTCACCCTTAAACGCCAACAACGCTTGCCGCCCGTTGGCCTTGGTCGCCTTGGGTTGCCATGCCTCGTAGCGATCCACGTTTAGCTGGGCCAGCTTGTCGCTGATGGACATCAGTTTGCTCAACCGTTTTGGCGTGTAATCCAACAGCACATTGATTAGCTCCGCACTGCGCTTGGTAAACTGCGGCTGAGTGTGTTTCTTGATCGTGACGGGCGTTTCGTAGTCCAGCGTTTTCGCGGGCGAGATGACGATTAGCATGATGTTCCGAATAACTTAGTTTCGAAGTCGACCCGTGGAGGTCGGGAGGAAAGACAGCCGATTCTAACCCGAATCTTGGCCTACTGTTATCAAGGATAAATCCTGTTCAAAATAGTCCCGTGTACCGAGACCACCAATAACTGGCAAATCGGCCGATTTGCTTTGTACGCGGTTGGTTCGATTTTTCTTGTTCTCATAGTGTCTTCGGTGTCCCCGTCGATCAAAACAGATTTTCGTTTCGAAAGCCAATGCCATGCCTGATTCAGCTGCTCCACTGACCCATTCGGTTTACTTTGAACTCAACGACGCTTCCCCGGAGAAGTGCGAGCAGTTGATTGAGTCATGTTATTCACTGCTGTCGCCGATCGATGGCTGGAACGTGCTGCATGCTGGTGTTCGTGACGAAGAGTTGACTCGACCAGTTAACGACCAGCAATTCCACGTAGGGCTGGTCGTCGTCTTCGAAAGCCGCGCGGCCCATGACGCCTACCAAACACACGAGAACCACCTGAAGTTTATCGAGCAAAATAAACCTAACTGGAAATCGGTTCGTATTTTTGACGCGGCAGCAAGGTAGACCTCGGGATTCGACGGCGGCATCGTTCGCAAAACCGCCGCAACCGTCTGCGTCGGGCTTTCATTGTGTTTGAAGTGAAAACACGATCTTTTTGTTTCCGCGTCACGGTACCCGCGGCTGCCGTGTTAAGGGTGAAATCGAGTTTCATCCCGGCACGTGTCCAGAACATTGCGAGCAGGATGCTAGCGACCAATCACTCACCAATTCGAACGACCATGTCTTCGAGTGGCTTCCGCACTTTTTTGAAATGCTGGTGCTTGTCTTCAGCCGCTCGATAGCCAATTGGAAGCACTAACACCGCGTTCAGGTGTCGCTCATCTAGGCCCAAGATTTCATCGTATTCAGCCGGTAGAAAACCTTCCATCGGGCAGCTGTCCACTCGCAGGTCAGCGCACGCGGCCAGCAGTGATCCCATCGCAATGTACGCTTGCTTGACGGCCCAACTGTGCAACGCGTCGGGGGCCATGCGGCCAACGGAACCGAGAATCATGTCCTTGTAAGGATCCAAGGCACCGGTCGGCATGTCACGCTGGGACTCCATCATCGATACGTAGTCACTAATATAATCGTGGTCCACGTCGCTGCGGACGGCAATGACAATCAAATGAGAGGCTTCGGCCACCTGGTTTTGATTCCACGATACCTCGACCAATTTGTCTTGAACGGATTGATCCTTTACCACCACAAACTGATAAGGCTGCAAGCCGAACGATGACGCGGAAAGATTGCCGGCCTCGAGAATAGCATCAACGGTGGCATCGCTGACCGGCTTGTTGCAGTCGAATTTTTTGACGGCATAACGCCAACGAAGGTTTTGCTGAAGGCTCATATTTCTAAAATCACAGGACAGCGTCCAGGAAAACTCCAATAGTTATGTTCTCATGCCGAAGCGTGTGGCGTCACGAGTCAACGGTTCCTGCCTGCCCCTTGAGCCAGCATCGCGTTCGCTTGACCGCTCATTCGCTTGCCCGCTTGGTCACTTTAAGACTTCTTAGCCAGCTTCAATTGATCGTGCTCGGGCATCTTTTTGTAAAACGGATCCAGTGGGTAACAGCCGCTGATGATGCCGTTACGAGGCGCGGTTGTACAGTCGCTAAATGTGCGGCAGATTTTCTTTCGTTTCATCACGGTCCCCGCGAGTGCATCAGCGGGGAGTTCCGGGTAAGACAAAACCATTCGGCCCAGTCCCAGTGAATCCGTCATGCCGTGTCGCACCAAATACTGTCCCACATTGGGCAACCATTCCTGCAAGTAAGACAGCCCCGAACTAACCGTCACCAGGTCGGCCGCGTGTTGCTTGACTTTAGCAACGGCGCTAATCTGCCGTGCTACGCCGACGAGCGGATCCTCAGGCGGTTGGTAGCCGTCCGAAGGAGGGAATATCGCGGGCCGTTGAATGTGCGGGTTATAGTATGGGCTGCCCACGGTCGTGCAAAGCAAATCAATGCCCAACGATTTAAGCAAATCTAGGAACTGCATCGGCTCGGTTAAGTCCGCGCCTTCTGGCGTTCCGTCGCCACCAAACGCATACGGGTAATCGCCCGAGGCAGACGCAACGCCACTGCCGTCTGGGCCCGGCTCGAACGGCGAATAATCGAACAAGCTGAGGCGAACCCCGATTTCTAGCCTAGGAGCTTCGGCTCGGATTCCAGCCACAATATCACGTAGAAACCGCGTCCGATTCTCAAAGCTGCCGCCGAATTCGCCCGGCCGATCGAAACCCGACAACAGCTCGTGTCCCAGGTATCCATGACAGTGCTTTATGTCGACAAACGCAAACCCAACCTTGGCGGCCAGCTTTGCTGCAGAAACAAAATCATCGATCAGCTGTTTCAATTCATCGTCGGACAACAAGGCCGTTTCGGAATCAACGTTGAATCTAGGGTCAAGAATTGGATGAGCGTATGCAGTGCGAGGTTCCAGTTTGTCTTTCTGGTTGGGCCGCGCGAAACGGCCCGAGTGCGTTAGCTGCAAACCGACAACTAAGTCATCGGTTGACTCAAACGCGTTCGCATGAGCGTCCGTCAGGATAGTTCGTAGTTCCTCAATTCCGCCCAGAGTCTGATCGTTGATCATTAGTTGGTTTGGGTTGGCCCGACCGCCCGGTTGCACGGCAACGGCTTCACCACCCCAGATCAACTTAGCACCAGACAGGCCAAAATTCTTCCAGCGGCGTCGGGTCAGGTCGGTGGGCAGACCGTCCGTGGTGCCGTCCCAGCCCTCCATCGGTAAAATCGTAAAGCGGTTGCCAATCGTACCGGCCGAGCTTTCGATCGATTGGTTCAAAACAGCATCGGGACCCGACTCGAGTTCTTCCTCGAACGGCAATTCGACACCCAACGACTGCACGTGTGAGCGAAAGTCGTCGGCTGTTTTAAGTTTTGAAACGCGAGGGTAGTTGCTCATGAGAATGCAGTATTTGGTTCGTGTCGCGTGAACCGACAAGAAGGCAGAGGTTGGTTAACAGGAGAGCCCGAAAATTTACGTTAGTAGGGGCTCGGCCATCGCAATTATTTTTTGCAAATGTTCGACGTCGGTTTCGGGTCGTGTCGGGCTTTTGAGGTGGGTTAAACTGGAACTGATCCAGTCTCGCAACTGCAAAAACATCGCGGCACTGTGTTTGTAGGCTGGAACTGGATCGCGGAAAGCAAAGAAGCCCAAATACTGGAGCAAGTCGTTCAGCTGATAAAACCCCGAATCGCCAGCCTCCCACATTTCATCTCGCGCGGCAAACCAATCAGGACAGAACGTGCTCAGTCCTAGCAAGTAATCGCTGCCGTACATGACCATGTCGATCGCCAGATCATTCCCGGTAAATACTTTGAAGTCAGGACGAACTTCGTTGCGAAGAGCGATCCGCTGCCATTCCAGTTCGCGGCTTAACGACGAGTGCTTCGCGCCGATGCACTGCGGAATGTTGACTAGGCCCTCGTACGTTTCGAGTGTGTAGATACTGCCAAAAGGAGCAAACATTTGACCCAATTCAAACGCGACGAACTGGTCAGCATGTTTTGCGATCGCTTCGTAGCTGGCGACGATGTCCGAACCGTCTTGCTGGGTCAGCCCGTAGGTTTGAAAGATAACCGGGATCCCGTCGTGGCTTTGAATTGACTCAATTTGTTTCGCGTAAGCGTCCAAGTTGAACGCTTGGCCAGGCGAGTCAGCCACAAAGGCGCCCGAGACGAAACCCGTTCCGTGCCCGCCAGTCCCTGCGATTTGCTGCGTTCGTTTTAGCACTTCTACACGAGTGTCTTCGTCGATCAAGTTCGCATAGCCCGTGTCCATATTGATCGCTGGGATCAAACCGGCCTGACACGTGCGTTCGACATGAGCATCAAAGGATGACCAATCGATTGAGTGATCAGCGTTAAATGGCAGCAAGATCGCGGAGCTACCGGTGATCTTCCGCCGCGGCACAATCAGTGATTGAGGGTTGGGTATAATTTGCTCGGTCATGGATGTTTGATTTAAATCGTGGTCGTTGCCAGTTAGTACTCATCACACTCCGTGTGATGTTTGCTGAAAGATCATCACCCGGAGCGTGATGGGTACTTTCTCGGCAGCTCGAATTGGCCAGCATCAAGTCGACTTGCTTGTTGATGCAACACACCATTAAGCAGCTCGATTGCCAAACGTGATTCCAATGTTACGCCAGCCCGGACGCCAACACACGGATCGTGACGACCTTTTTTTAGTTCGAAATCGATTTCTTTCATGTTCTTTCGAACCGATTTCTGCAATTTGTTAATCGTTGACGTCGGTTTAAATCCGACACGGCATGTGATTGGCATCCCGGTGGTAATCCCGCCCAGCATGCCGCCGTGGTTGTTACCTTGATAGCCATCGCTGCGAATAGAATCATTATTCTGACTGCCAAGCCGCTCGATCACGTCAGCACCAGCACCAACCTCAACCGATCGAACGGCGTTCAAGCCACCCAGCGAACCCATCAAACGGACTTTTAGACTGTCGTACAACGGTGCTCCGACCAAAGCCGGGACATTGAACGCAACGACCTCGACGGCGGCACCGATTGAATCACCGCCCTTGCGCGTTTCGATAATCAGATCGGCGGCCTTGCTGGCGAAGGTTTCGTCAATCGAGTGCAGTTCCCCGCCAGCCAGTTTTTGCTCAAGCGATTCGAGTTCAGTCACGTCGATTCGGTCGGGACCAGAAAAAAGTTCGGCCAGACTTTTCTCTGCCTTAAGGTTTCCAACTTGGCAAATCGAGGACAGGACGACGGTCCCAAATTGCTGCTTTAAAACGGACCGAGCGATTGCACCTCCGATCACATCGGTAATGGTGCTGCGGTAACTAGAACGACCGCCGCCTCGAATATCGATAAAGCCACGGGATTGATGGTACTTAACGAGGTCGGTGTGACCCGGGCGAACTTCACCTTGATCGCCAGTTAGCTGTGTGTAGTCGCCCGACTTTTTGGATGTCGAAAGCACCAGTGCGGAAATTGGTTCGCCGGTCGCGAAGCCAGATTGGTAGCTTTCTGTGGACGCACTAATTTCCTCGCCCGATATCGCGATCACCGGTCCGGCCAGCAGGGTTTCCGAGTGGTCTTGATAAACTCCGCTAATGAGCACGACTTGGTCTTTCTCATTGCGAGGCGTGCCATGTTTGTTGCCGCCGGGACGACGCCGGTCCAAGAAGTGCTGAATCTGGTCGCGGTCGATCGAGGTACCCGCCGGGCACCCGAAAACGATGGTGGTAATGCCCGGTCCGTGGCTTTCACCGGCTCCGGCCACGCCGAACAACGGGCCTCCAAGAATTTCCATGTCGATTTACTTCGCGTGTCTGAGGCTTAAAGAAAGTTGTCGCGAAACCATAATCTACGTTGGTCAGCGATTTCGCGGGAAACTCCATTCTACTTTTTGCTAGTCGATGATGATATTGTGGATCGACGTTTTCCAGCCTTCCTAAGTCAAAAATTGGGCTTCGTGGCGTCCGGCGGGAAGGAAGAGAGCCATTTTGAGTCGCGAAGCTATCTTCACTATGAGAAAATCGGAAGCATTTGCTTGGCTGCGTCAATCACTGGAAACGTTCGATGACGGCGCTGCCAGCAGGCGTTGCAAGATGACAAAGGTTAGCAGCAACGCGCCGATTGCGATCGTCGCGACGGAGGAACTTAGGCTGGCGAAGTAGATGATTTGGTAGATCGTGCCGTAAATCAAAAACCCAAGCATGGTTCCTGTCACACTGCCAACGCCGCCACTGAGCAACGTTCCGCCAATGACCACGATCGCAATTGCATCCAATTCAAGTGCCGTGGCGTTGATTGGGTTGCCGGAGTCCATGTACAGAGTCATTGTGATTCCAGCCAAAGCCGAGCAGAACCCGCTGACGGCGTAAACAAGAATTTTCGTTCGCCCAACCGGCAGTCCCATTAGCTTTCCGGACGATTCGCTGCCACCGATCGCGAAAATGTTGCGTCCGAAACGAGTGAAACCGGTGACGGCGAACGTGATCACGAACACCACCAACAGAATTTGGGTTGTTAGTTCCAGTTCCGCGCCACCGCCGATTGGAATCGTGCAGTCGGACAGCCACTGGTAAGTTGAGTTTCGGATTTGCACCGATTCGGGCTTCACAAAGAACGCCATGCCCCGCGCGAAGAATAATCCTGCCAACGTCACCAAGAACGCAGGTAGCTCGAACGAGTGAATCAAAAAACCCATCATCGCACCGAAGGACGCTCCGATTGTTAACGCTGCCAACCATGCTAGTCCAGTCGGTACGGAATGATCGGTGATCGCGGTCGCGATAAAAATGGTGGTGAAACCGATGACCGACCCGACCGACAAGTCGATTCCGCCGGACAAGATCACCAACGTCATTCCTAGCGCGGCGATACCAAGAAACGCGTTCTCCGAGAACAAGTCGGCCACAACGAATGGCGACCAGAAATTCTCGAACGTTAGCCCCGCGATCAACCACAGCAGCAGCAAAACACTGGCGGTCGATAGTTTGGATACGATATTTCTCCAGCCTTGATTCATCCTGCTCCCTCGGATGGATGATCGGAAAGAGTGACGGTACCTCGGCGCCCATCTGAGAAAAACCGGTTCGAAAACCAACCACGCACTTTGCTTGACTGAAGCAGACAGACGATCAAGATCACGGTCGCCTTTGGGATGGGTGCTACATCGGATGCGACTCCGTAGGCATACAGGGTCGTCATTAGCGTTTGCAATAAGACGGCTCCGGCGACTGAGCCGAGCAGGGAAAACCTTCCACCGGTCAGGGCTGTGCCGCCGACTAAAACGGCGAAAATGGCATCCAGTTCGGTAAACACACCCGCATTCACTGGGTCCGAGGCGTTGATGTAAGCGGTGTCGATCAACCCAGCGAGCCCCGCACAAA
Organism: uncultured Pirellulaceae bacterium; assembly: GCA_964558755.1. GTDB lineage: Bacteria > Planctomycetota > Planctomycetia > Pirellulales > Pirellulaceae > Mariniblastus. Next base: position 13,815 of record CAZLFF010000023.1, on the reverse strand, counting down.
AACCAGCGAACATGTAAACGATCGACTTGATCGCGCGGTCGTTGATCCCGGTTGCTCGGCTGGCGGCCGCGTTTCCACCGACGGATTCAATCAGCAAACCGATGGAAGTTTTTCGCACCGCCAATAGGGTGGCCAAGGACAACGTCAATGCAAACAGAGCGGGGAAGGGCAATCCGAACAAATGACCGTTCCCCAAGTAATCGAACGCGGCGTAATCATCAGTTTTGGGGATCGAGATCACTTGCTCGCCCGCGATGTACTTTGCGATTCCTCGGCCCGAAACCATCAGTACCAAGGTTGCGATGACGGGTTCGATTTTTAGCCAGCCAACGAGTAACCCGTTCATGGCTCCCGCGAAAACCGCGACGCCCAGCGAGATCAGAACGGCCGGGAAGAATGAGAACTCGTTTTTTGCCAACAAGGTTGCCACGACTGCTCCAGTGATGGCCAGCACCGAACCGACTGACAGATCCACACCACCGGTTGCGATGACGAGCGTCATGCCAATCGCCAAGATCACACCGATCGAGCTACGGTTGAGGACATCGATCAGGCTTCCGTATACATTGCCATCGCGAAATTCGAACTGAAAGAACGACGGCAGGACAAACGCGTTGAAAAGCAGCAAACCGCACAGGGCAATGACAGGCCACAGCGCGGTTAGGTTTTTGAGCCGGCTCAACCGAAAGTGGGACGCGGTATGTGGTTCAGTTTTAGGCTGCATCACGATGAGCGATCATCTCCATCAAGCGTTGTTGGGAAATGTCAGCTCCAGCGACTTCTCCGACAATACGTCGGTCACGCAGCACGACGACTCGGTCGCACGTTCGAACGATGTCCTCCAGTTCGCTAGACACGAGGATCACGGCCAGCCCCGAATCACGTAGCTGGGCGATCAATTGTTCAATTTCGGCTTTCGCTCCGATATCGATTCCGCGTGTGGGTTCGTCCAAGATCAGTACTTTAGGATTGGTTGCCAACCATCGAGCCAACAGAACCTTCTGTTGATTCCCACCAGATAAGGTGGCGACGCAGGTTTGCACGCTGGGCGTTTTGATTTTCAGCTGCTGAACATATCGCGCGGCGGTTTCGTGTTGCTGGCGATTGGAAACCGGCGAGCCAATCGCTCGAGAGGCTTGTACCGCGAGCATGATGTTCTCACGAACGGTTAGGTGCCCTACTAACCCTTCCAGTTTTCGATCCTCTGGGCAAAACGCGAGCCCCGCTTCGATCGCCCGGCGTGGCGACCAATCGGTCACGGCTCGTCCATTGATTTCTAAGGTGCCTGACGTGGCTCCATCGAGTCCAAACAATAGTCGAACAAGCTCCGTCCGACCCGAACCGAGTAGCCCCGCCAGCCCAAGCACCTCTCCGGCGCGGACCTGTAAGTCGAACGGCTCGATCGAGCCACGTCGGCCCAGTTGTTTCGCCTCAAGGATGGTTTTCTCAGTGTTCGCTGACTGTCTTGCTTGCTTTCGGCCCGTGTCGGTGTCCCAGTCCTTGCCCAGCATTCGCCGGATCAACTCCAGCCGATCTACCTCCCCGATCGGCGCTGTTCCAACGTTAACCCCATCTCGCAGCACCGTGACGCGATCGCTAATTTGATAAACTTGGTCCAAGAAATGAGTGACAAAGATGATGCTCGTGCCTCGCTCACGCAAACGATGCATCACGCCGAACAGCACTTCGACTTCTTTCTCGTCGAGGCTGGAGGTGGGCTCGTCTAGGATCAGAATCTTCGCATCCAAGTCAATCGCTCGTGCAATCGCGACCAGTTGTTGAATCGCAATCGAGTAACTGGAAAGAGAACGACGTACGTCCAGATTCAGCCCTAGCTGTTGCAATGCAGCGGCAGCTTTTCGCTCGAGCTGTCGCCAACTGATTAGGCCCCAGCGACCGGGTTGCCGTCCGAGCGCGACGTTTTCGGCCACTGAAAGCTGCGGGACAAGATTTATCTCTTGGTAGACCGTGCTGATGCCCAGCGATTCCGCATCCCTGGGCGAGCTGGCTGTGATCAGGTTTCCATCTAATTGAATCGAGCCGCCGTCACGTCGGTGAACGCCCGTTAGCACTTTGATCAGCGTCGATTTTCCGGCTCCGTTTTGACCCATCAGCGCGTGAACCTCGCCCCGCCGAAGCTCAAAGTCCACTCCTGCCAGCGCTTGGACGCCGGGGAATTGCTTTTGCAGATTTTGGATGGAGAGCAGCGGCGTCATGCGGGTTCTTGGCTGGCATCACGCCGAACAAGAGAGCAGGGTTCCTAATACTTCAGTCGTACTCTAGTACTTCCGAGATTCGATCACGTCTTTGGCGACCGAGCGATCGTAGACTTCGTCTTTAATCATTTGGCGTTTTGGCATGTCGCCGGCTTCCCCTGCGAGAATCTTCCCGATCGCTTCCATCGCCATTGGACCTTGCAACGGATTGCATTCGACGGTGCAATTTAGCTTGCCCTCGACCATCGACTCAAACGCCGCTTTTACCCCATCGATGGACACCAACACGATGTCGTCGCCCGGTCGCTTGCCTGCGTCTTCGATCGCTTGGATCGCGCCGATGGCCATGTCGTCGTTATGAGCATAAACGACTTCTACATTATCGCCGTGAGTTTTTAGCAGCGCTTCCATGACTTCCTTGCCCTTGGACAAACGGAAGTCCGCGCTTTGAGTTGCGATGATCTCAATTTCCGGGTGGTCTTTGATGACGTCGCGGAAGCCTTTGTAACGATTGAGTGTCGGGGATGCTCCTGGCGTTCCTTGTAATTCAACCACCTTTGCTTTGCCGTCAACTTTTCCGACCAACCACTCGGCCGCTAACCGGCCTTCGTTGTACGTGTCGGCTCCGATGTAAGTAACAAACAGCGAATCGTCGGCCACTTCGACCTGTCGATCGAGAATCAAAACGGGGATTTTGCGTTTGGCTGCTTTCTCGAGAACGTTATCCCAGCCCGATTCAACCAGCGGTGAAAGAATGATCGCATCAACGCCTTGAGCGACAAACGAACTAAGCGCCTTGATTTGATTTTCTTGCTTGCCTTGCCCGTCCGCGAACTTTAGCTCGTAGCCCGCGTCGGCCGCAGCTTCACGAACCGAGTCGCTATGCGCTTTTCGCCAGTCACTTTCCGATCCCGTTTGAACGAAGCCAACGGTGTAGGAACTATCGCCAGTTCCGCTTTTCGAATCGTTCGACGCTGAGGTCGAAGGCGACTCAGAACACCCAAGCGACAAAACGCTCACGATGCAAATCAACGCTCCCGTGAACCAACCGTTCGAAATTTGTGACATAACTCGACCTCGTGAAAGTGTTAACAATCTCCATTAAACAGCAAAACGAACCTCAAATCTATTGTGCAGGGTGCTGTTTGCGAGTCGGTCGGGTGTTCCGGCTGCCGACAACCAAATTTTGTTCACGACGTTTACTGTTGATTCGCCCATGTCCCCGAGGGCGGAGCGAAATATTCGTTGATAAACTGTTTGCGGTCGGCCTCGTGTTTGACGTACTGCAGCATGGCCAGCAGCTTACGTTGGTCTCGGTCACGTTTCGCGTTCAGCCGATCGGTGTCTTTTAGGTGGTCGGGTAGCTCGGTGACGACCGTCGCTTTCAGCGGGTTAATGCTCCCCTCAATGACTCCCCAGCGGTCGAGCATGCCCAAGGTCGTTTCCAAGCGTCGGTCGTGCTTATCTTTGGCGTGCAGTTTTTCGCGCAGCCACTCGATGCCAAAGGCCGCGATTTGTTCGGACTCTGTTTTCAAAAAATAGAACACGCGTTCGTAGTATTCTGCATCTGGGTTACTCCATTGGATAAACTCCATCTGCGTCGCCAGATCACGCTCGTCGTACATGAGCAAGCAACGAGACGGTTTGCCATCGCGGCCCGCGCGACCGATCTCTTGGTAGTAAGATTCCAGCGAACCCGGCAGGTCAGCGTGCAGGACGTAGCGAATGTCTTCTTTGTCGACTCCCATTCCAAACGCGTTGGTCGCCAGCACAAGATGGCCGTCTTCGTTCATGAATGAATCTTGTAACTGTCGGCGTTGCGATCGTGGCAGGTCGCCGTGGTAGATTAGGTGCGGGATGTTTTGCTGCCACAGTAGATCGCTGAACTCGCTGAGTTTTCGGATGAGCGTGAAATATACGATGCCGCTGCCGTCGACCTGTGACCGTGTCGAGACAATTTGATCCAGCTTTGCGTCGTCGTCCCAGGTTTGCACCACATCCAGCGAGAGATTCGGGCGCTCGATGCCGGCGTGAAAGCGGTGCACGTCCGCATCGGTCAGGTGCAGTTGGCGGACAATGTCGGTTTGGACGTCAGGCGTCGCGGTTGCCGTTAGCGCGATCGTCGTCGGGTTGCCCAACGCCTGTCGGATCTCTCCCACGCGGGTGTAGTCAGGACGAAAATCGTGACCCCACTCGCTGATGCAATGGGCTTCATCGACCGCCAGCAGCACGATCGATCGCCGCGCCAGGACCTCGCAAAAATCGGCTTTGCGGAATCGCTCGGGGGTCACGTACAGCAGATCGAACTCGCCCGCCGCGATCGCAGTGTACCGTTGTTCTCGTTCGTGGCGTTGCAGCGACGAATTCACGAACGTTGCGTCAATGCCTTTGGCGACCAACGCATCGACTTGGTCCTTCATTAACGCGATCAACGGCGAGATCACCAACGTCAAAGCAGGTCGCTCGGATGCGGTCGCTCGCGTGTTGGTGGCCAGAACGAGGGCGGGGATCTGAAAGCAGAGGCTCTTACCCATTCCGGTCGGCATCAGCACCAAGCAGTGGCCTCCGTCGAGAACACGGTCAATAATGGTTTCTTGCTGCCCGCGAAACTGCTGGTGGCCAAAAACAGATTGCAGAACGTGCTGAGCGGATGACATGGGCGACGTCAATGAAGGCAAAAAAGGTCGGCCGCGACGCGACAAAGCTGCTATCTTAGCGACCCTTATTCAACTGAGCGACGACGGGTGGAAAAATCGACGAGCGTAAGATTAGCGAGATGCGGAATCTCGGTCCGGCGATCGAGAAAACGTTAAATGCGGCCGGGATTTATACCGCCGAGCAGGTTCGTCAGTTGGGTCCAGAGGCAACCTACCAACGAATGATCGAAGCCCAAATCGCGACCGGAAAGAAACTGGTCGTGCATCCAGCCTATCTGTACGCAATCTACGCCGCACTGGAAGATTGCGATTGGCGTGAGGTCCCGGCGGCAAAAAAGCGGGAGTTCAAAGCGATCTGCGATCGGTTACGAAAACAGTACACTCCATGAACCAATCCGACATCGAGAACGCCGGCTCCAAAAGTGCGGCCAGTGACTCAGCGGCGTCGAACGCATCCGATTCGAACCAACGATCTTCATTGAAAAAACTCTTGGTACTCGCGGCAGTAGCGATCGGGCTGTTCGTCGTGACTCGTTTCTTACCGGTCGAGCAATGGTGGCGATCGCTGTCGGAGTCGATTGACTCGTTGGGAGTCTGGGGCCCGATTGCATTGATCTTGGTCTACACCATCGCAACCGTTGCGTGGATTCCCGGTTCGGTCATCACGCTAGGAGCCGCGGCCGTGTTTGGGTTCGGGTGGGGCCTGTTATGGATCACCATCGGCGCGAACCTAGGCGCGAACCTCGCGTTTTTGATCGGCCGCTACCTTGCCCGAGACGCCATTGCCGCGCGGATCGAGGGAAACCCCCGCTTCGAAGCGATCGATCAAGCGGTTTCTCACGAGGGTTGGAAGGTTGTCGGATTGACGCGACTGTCCCCCGTGTTCCCGTTCAATTTGCTCAACTATGCGTTTGGGCTGACGAATGTTCGCTGGATCGAATACAGCGTGGCAACCTTGTTTGGAATGCTCCCGGGCACGGTTTTGTACGTGTATGTCGGGTCACTGGGCAAACTGGCCGCCGAACAAAAGACCGCCAGCGTCACGAAATGGATCCTGTTGGTCATTGGATTGCTGGCAACGATTGCTGTCACAGTTCTGATCACGAATAAAGCCCGGCAAGCGCTCGCCGAAACGAACGGCATGTCGGGCCAGCAACAATGAGCGGGTCGCTCGTAATCTCGCGTTTCGAAATCTGGGCGAATACGTAAACTATTGGCCGTGTGAGTTTGCGTTGATAGGGATGGAACGAGATTTTATCGCACCGAGGAAGGATTCAGATGAGTACCATCGTTTCGTTGGGGATTCGGTTGGTTGCAATCATGTTGATCGCAGCGGTCGGCAGCCCATCAGTGGCTGCCCAGCAAGCAGCAACATCAACGGACCCAGAGGTCCGCGCGTTCGAGTCACGATTCTGGACGTACTTGATTGCCAATAATTATAAAAATTGGGCCCCGCCAGCCGGCAGTGGTGATCAGTTTCAACAAGGGCAGTCTCCGCACGGTCCGTTGCAGAAACTGTATTTGAATCGCACGGCTGCTGCCAACGACACCACGTTGCCTGATGAATCCGTCATCGTGCTGGAAAACTACCGAGCCGACAAGTCTCTCAAGTCAATCGCCGTCATGGTTCGTTCGACCGGCACCGATGCGGCCAATAAAGACTGGTTCATGGTGTTGTACGGGCCAGACGGTTCGGTGTTGGAATCATCCGGCCGTGACCAGAGCCAGTCCGATGTCCAGTCGAAAACGTTAACCTCCACGTTGGCTGCGAGTAACCAAACATGCGTGCAGTGCCATCAATCGGCACCGGGTCACGACCTTGTGTTCTTCAACCGATCAATGTCCCGCCGCGCAGCGGGTGAGAGTATTTTGCAATCAACCCGTTAGCACATAATCACTGCGCTGCGATTGGTTACACTCGGTCACAAGATCGATATTTTTCCTAGCACCGGTCTACCGGTACAGCACGCAAGCGAACCAACATCCATTGCGCGCGCGGGCGACGCCGATTTGGGATACCGGTCGCGTGCCCCAGTAACAGCAGTTTTGGATGGCGGCCTGCGGCGATTGGTTTGACCAACCCACCCCTTCGTAGGCGGCTCCGCCGAGTCCACCACCCACATGGCCGTGAATCTGACCGCTCGCAGCTTGGCTCGCCTTACGTTGCGCCAAACCGGTTTGCACGTTCGGCCTGAGCGTCGAAGTCGACCGATTAGAAAACGGGCTCACCGCTGGATAAGAAGCGTTGGCGGTTGAATTCAGAAAGGACGACGTATGGGTCGTCGAGGGTGGCGATTGATTAAACGAATGCATTTGTGGTGAATGCACGTGTGTCGCGTACGTTTGCGAGGTGGCAGGCTGGCAAGCGAAAAGCGTTAGGATTGCAAACGCGGTAGTCGTGGTCATTGATTTCAGAGTCATCGGTTTTCCGTAGTGGATTGGAGCAAGGACCCGTCGCAGAGCCCAGTTAGTCGTCAGGCAATACGAAACGAAGACGCCCCGGAATAGTTTCGGGGCGCCTTGCGGGTGAGGACGGGCGCAAAATGGATGTTCGCCTGTCGTGAATTCAAGAAACAGCTACCGCTTGAACTCCCACAACACGCCTTCGCCAGTGCCGTCGCCACAGAAGCGAATGAGCGGCACACGTTGGTGGCGGTTGAGTGACTTGATTGCGTCGGCCAAGCGTCGTTTTGGATCGACATTGCCTTCCTGCGGCAGCGGGTCGTCAATATGAGCCGGCCAGCCATCTTCTTGGAAAGCAGCAAGAATTGCTTCTTGGTTGGCCGCACGCCACTTAAACTTCTTGACCAGTTTCCCAGCACAGCTCAGCTCATGGCGCTCGTTGTCCCAGCGGGGGACGATGTCGGTGTTAACCATCGACTCACTGGTCGCGTCCATCACGTTGCCCAAGCACTGTTCCAGCTGATTCATTGCCAAGCATTGCTCCATCAACTCGATTCCCAGGTCCGTAATGACCAAGCCCTCGCCGTCCCGTCGCGTGGTCGTGTTGTCGATTACACGTTTGGTGTTCAGCCACCGCATTTCCTCGGCCCACAATCCCATGTCAAACAGATCGCTGGCGTCAACGCAGAACGCAACCCGATCCATCTCGCAATCGGCCGCAAGCTGCGCCGCTCGGTATAGCCGATCGATCGTACGCCAAACGGCAGGTCGCAAATTTCGGAGATCTGAAATGTCAACAAACGGTGATGCAAATGCTTGCTCGCTGGCGTCCTGTTGAGTCGATCGCTGATTGCTGGACGGCGGAACATTCTTCAAATCACCATTCGAAACGTCGCCTGCGTGAAAATTCGTGTCGTGTCGACGGTGTTGGTTGCCGGCTAGCGAGGTTGGGTCTGGATGAGACGGGGGTTCCGAAGCAGTTGAGTGCCGTGAAGAAACTTGCATGACAATCTCCGGTGCGGCACCGAATCGGAAAAGAAAATCCGGCGCCTAGAATTGAAACGTGTCTTAAAACGAATGACGTTTCGGTCGCAAACAAGCGCTAAAGAAGATTAGAAGAGGTGCGGAAGCAAACACGCAGGTCGTCGAGCCGTACTGCGATTAAACCAATCTACAGCGTAAAGTCAACAATTTCCCCAAAAAGGGTGTGACAGCGAAAGCAACCAAGATTCTGGACAAACGCCCCAGGATCCGCAAATTGACCGTTGTGAAAGCGAAACGGGCTGCTCAGGCATATCGCGGCCCCTTAGTGAAAGGGGTTTCGATCATCGGTTCGTTGGGGCGAGTGGATGCTGGCCGTTGGTTTCGGGGCTCAGTTCCCAATGGTTGGCTATCGCGTGATCCAATCGGCATACAGTTTTTCGAGATCCGCAAAGCTAACTTTGAAGTGCTCTTTAAGGCTGGCCTCGGTTGGTTTGCCTTCCTTGATGTCGCGAATCATTCGTCGGAACTGGCCGTCGTCGTTTTGCGTGAGCAGAATATCGACCATCGTCACCGCGGCACCGTAGTGCTCAAAGGAAATATTCTGGGCAATCAGGAAGTCCCCCCAGCTGCCGGTGGCCATAATCATCTGGGCCGAGCGTTTCTGTTTCTTGGGCACCAGACCGTTTTGCATAATCGCATTGGTCACCCATTCGGCAATCCCTTCGTTCAACCATGACGGGACTCGACTGCTGGAAACGTAGCGATGAACGAAGCCATGTGTGGTTTCGTGGATCAGGACGTCGCCAAAGTACTTAGCATTGGTGCCGCGATAGCCGGCGAACTTGACTTCCCCGTTACCAAAGCTGTGACACAGTCCAGCGGTTCCATTTAGAAACGCAACATCTTTGACGCCCATGACCTTAGACTCGTATGTCATGTAATCAACTTTGTTATTAAAAATAACGACCACGCATTTTCCGCACCAAATGTTTCGTCGCGGCGATAGGCCGAACGCATTGCATAGCTCGCGGTACATCGCGTCCAAGTTGTCAACATAAACAGCCGATAGATCCGGCGCGATGTCGGTGAAGACCATGAAGAACTCTGTCTCGATCAGACGCAGGCCAACATGAGGCAATTTCTTTTGGGCTTCCGTCAAAAACTTGCGCTGGTCGGCAAGGAAAACTGCTTGTTGCTTGGCCGACAGCGGTTCCCACAATCGATTGCCCGACTGCCGCAGTCGTTCGACGACCTGTTTCTCTTTAGCCAAGCGATCCAGTTTCTTCTGTGGGCTAAAGACCAACGCGCGTTCTTTTCGGTCGTAGATGACGTCTAGTGGTTGGCGGTCGATGAATAGCTCGGAAACTTTCTTTGCCGTGATCGTCTGGTTGCGCTTCTCCCCCGGGATTTTTACTCGCAGTGACCGTAGCGTTCCGGGCGTTTTCCCTTCGTTCGCTTTGACGACCTCGAATGGTCCGTCGTTCATCGCGTCTTGATACTGCACGTCAATCGTTTTCCCGACAAAGCTGGCGACATCCAGATTGTTGGCTGCCGCGTCGACGGCGGAAGCAGGCTGCTCGATTTCTTGAGCCCACCCGGTCCGACCAACCGGGCTGAAGACCACACTCAGGATGATGCCCGGCGCAGCAAACCAAATCACTTTCCCAAAGAGCGGCAAGCGATCCACGATGGCGTGAGCGAGCATTTGAGATGATCCAAAATAGAATGAAAAGTTCATATCGCTCAATTGTAGGAAGTTAAAGTACTGTGCGACAGGAAAAGTCGAGCGGTTCATGGCCACGCGAGAGTTAGATACCGTGTAAACTAAAGGACTGTTGAATCGACTTCGCGGTTCCGAGAAGTGTGATAAAGGATACGTAACATGAGACACTGGTTGGCAATTGCACAGCTCATATTGGTGATCGCGGCGATTGGGGTCGGGCAGGCCGATGCGCTGGCGGATGGCGGTTCCTTTGGCTTGCGCGACGTTAAGTCTCCGCGTCCGCAGAGTTGGGTGGTCGATCAGACGGAAACAACCTCGCTTTATCAACAAGAGCTGATCAACAACCTCTGTGCCGACATTCAAGATCGACACAATCGTGAATTAGTGGTCGTTGTGGTCGAGTCGACTCACGGAAAGCCGCAGCGTCGCTTTGCCACGAATCTTTTTAATCGCTGGCAACTGGGAGCATATCACAAGAACCAAGGAGTTCTCGTGTTCGTCGCGATCAAAGACCGCGCCGCGGAAATTGTTTTGGGGGTTGGAATCGACACCGCCAAAACGCGCCGTGAGGCTCAGGCGATCATGGATCGAATCATGATTCCTAAATTTAAGGCCAACGATGCAGGCGGTGCGATTTACGATGGCGTGCATGCCTGTGCGAAACGAATTTTGCGCGTCGGTCAGTTAGGCGTGCCGGACAAGCTGCCCAAAATCTCCGCCGAGCAAGCTCCGGTCTTGGCGGAGCAGATGCCGGATGAGTCGGACGCAAATCCAGACAGCGCACAGATGACTGAACTTGAAGCTGGAAGCGGTGATTCAAGTTTGGAGACGGGCTCAGGCCCAGAAACGGGTGCGACCGAACCGAATGACAACCAGCCCAATTTGAACGATGTCGCGGAAAACTCTCCGCAACAGACGCCCGTGAGTTCATTTATTCCAGTTACTTACACACCCGAGTTGGCCTCGCCGCGTCGACGAGCCAGTGATTCGTTTGGTCCGCCAGTCAACTGGCCATCACCTTACTTGCTGTGGGGATTGGGTTTGGGCGGTGTTGGTTTGGTTGGCAGTTTTCTCGGTGCCCGGCACTACCTGCGTTACCGACAACGATCGTGTGACACGTGTCGCCTAGACCGCGTTTTGCTCACCGAGGTCCAAGACGATGACTTTTTGGATAAGCCGGAGCAACTTGAGGAGTCGCTTGGAAGCGTCGACTACGACGTATGGGCATGCCTCGAATGTGAGGACGTGGTGAAACTGCGCTATGGTCGCTGGTTCACCCGCTATTCGCGCTGCCCGGAGTGCAACTACGTGACGCGATTTAAGATCAAACGAACGATCTTGCCAGCCACGCGCCGGAGCAGTGGTTTGGTTGAGGTCACCGAGCGATGCAAGAATTGCACGTACCGTCGCACTCGTCGTTACTCGACCCCACGATTGCCCAGTCCCAGTTCAGGGTCGCGCGGCGGAGTGTTTTCTAGCGGATCGGGTGGATCATCAGGCGGCGGCTTCTCATCAGGCGGCGGTGCGAGCGGTCGTTGGTGATGAGTTCGACTGATTTTTCACGACAGCAAATTCAGCAGGCCGTCTCTTGCGCTGGGTTTGATGGCTGGGTGTCACCGCTGGATTCGACGACGCTGCACCGTCCGGCTCGACGGCCCGATGACCTACCGGGCACGGGCCGCCATGCGGCGGTGATGGTTTTGTTGTATCCGGCTCGATCAACGGGACAATCGAATTTGGCCGAATGCGAAACGCAATTGGTTTTGATCCGCCGCAGTCAACAGCTTCGTCATCACGCCGGGCAGATTGCGTTTCCGGGTGGTCGTCAGGAACCGGGTGAACCCTTGCCAACGACCGCGATTCGAGAAACTTCCGAAGAGATCGGTGTCGTTTTGCCGCCGACTGCCCTAGTCGGCCAGTTGCGTCCGGTTTATCTGCCCCCGTCCGATTTCACATTGACGCCGTTTGTCGGGTGGCTGGATAAGCCACCCGTCCTGCTTGCGGATCCAAATGAGGTGGACGAAATCCTGTCGGTCTCGCTGAGAATTTTCTTGGAAAGCTCGTCACAAACAACAGCGTCGGTGGTTCGAGACAACGGGCACACGATTGAAGCCCCGTGCTACCATGCCGCCGGCCAGACGGTCTGGGGAGCGACGGCGTTGGTAATTAGTGAACTCGTCGCACGATTGAAAGCGGTAAAAGGCGGCTGAGCGGAAACGATAGCGCGTTGGTTCGGAAGCGATTGTTGGCCCATGGTTTGGCTCTCAAACCACATAGGCACCGGCGTTACGAAGAAAGGAGTGACGGCCCTCGTCTGCTTCGGTCTCTGGCCGTGAATCCTGTTGTTCTCAATGGATAGCGTAAGCCTGTTGACTGTTGCGATCGTCAGAACCCTACTGCGGCGACTGTTTGGATATCGAGGCTGAGCATTTTGATTCGGGTTTGCCGCCACTCAATGATCTAAGCTTCGTCCGCAGGTACGGTTGATGAGTCAGCAAGTTGATGAGTCACCGCAGTGCACGTGTTCGTTTAGAGTTCGAGAATCAAGTTTTCGAGCTCGCCAGATGCCCAAGTTTTTTCTTCGCGTGACAGTGGCACGCTAACAGCGCCTTGATGGCAGTCGAGTCCTACTATGATGATCCACCAATCGATGGGGTCAGCCAATCCAGATGTTGAACGGTTGATTCGTGAGATGCTCTCCGAAAACGCACGATTTGAGCGCGAGCTGCGATCAGCGCATCGCGAGAGTTTGGTGTGCCCGGTTAACATTGTGATCCCGGCGTATGCCGACAACGAAGCGGAAACCGTGCATGGTTTCTCGCGCAATATTTCGGTGACGGGCGTCTGCGTGCTGTCAGAAAGTGACATTCGCGTGGGCCAACGAGCGGTTCTTGAGGTTTATCGTTTGAACAGCACGGACGCCAGTCGCGTGCGGGCCGAGTGTCGGTGGTCGAAGCCGTTTGGACACCAGTTCTACGCGTCTGGCTGGCAGTTCGAGAGTGTCGCGCGCGACTAGATCGAACTCTACTGCGACAGTCACGTCACTTGTTGGGTTCGTGTCGCCAATCGAGCCAGCGAATGAAGCATCCGAGATTGACGCACCGACTAACTACTGGCTTTGTCTTGGACGGTACCAGAGGGTAGGTCGGCTTTGATCCGAGCCAATGTTTGCTGTAGCACCTCAATCTCGCTACCACTCAACCGTGAAGACTGGACCAAGTAGGTCAGCATCGGGATGGGCCTGCCGTGAAAGATTGTATGCAGCAACTGATCGCTCGCGTCGTCCATGCATTGGTATTCGCTGACGCATGCCCGATAGAGATAGCGATTACCTTTGCGTTGGAATTCGAGCGCGCCCTTCTGCACCAAGCGATGCAGCAACGTTTTGATGGTGCCGGGCGTCCAGTCGGTCGATTCACTTAGGCGAGCGATAATCGTGGCCGAGCTAACTGGCTGAAACTGCCAAACTTCGTGCATAACCCGCCATTCGGCTGTCGAGATTTCGGGGCGCGACTCGTTCATTCCTCCACCGTACCGGCTTTTGTGGGGTGAATTCAAGATCGGAATCGGTGCCGACATCAATGCTACGATGCAAGCACTGATGGCATGATCCGCGCAAGACGAAGGCCGCACTCGGACGAATGCGGCCTCGGTCATAAAATTCGGCTCAGACGCGAGGATCTGAAAGTCCCCAGCGTGAGAGGGTGATTAGCGACTCATCAGCGGGCTCAGCGCTTCGCTGACGCGGACTTCGTCGACCTCGTAGACGTAGACCGTGTCCTCGGCGATCACGTTTGGCTGCGAGTCACCATTTTCTAGGACACCACGAACC
>CAZLFF010000022.1:33069-36309 GCA_964558755.1 uncultured Pirellulaceae bacterium | reverse complement strand
CCAGTTCGTGGATCTTCTCCGGCTGATCGGGATCGAAGAAACGAACTTCGATTCCCAACTGCTTGAACGTTTGAGTAAACAACGTCCAAGTGCCACCATACAGCGACGTACTACTGACAATGTTTTGTCCACTATGAGCGATGGTCAGGATGGCCGCCGTGATCGCCGACTGGCCCGACGCGAAGCAGAGCCCGGTCACGCCTCCATCAAGTGCCGCTAGACGCTTCTCAAGCACATCGACGGTCGGATTCATCAACCGCGAATAAATATTTCCGAACTCGGACAGCCCAAACAGGGCAGCTGCGTGATCGGTATCGTTGAATGTGTAACTTGTGGTGGCGTAGATCGGCACCGCGCGGCTGTTGGTTGTCGGATCGGGTTCTTGGCCTGCGTGAAGTGCTTGGGTACCGGGACGATGTTGGTCGCTCATTGTTATTTCCTGAGATCAAGCCTTGAATCAATCGAAATGAAATCTTGTCTGCACCCATAATAATCCATGCTATCAGGTGACAAGAGTAGGGCACTGGAAATCTCAGGCTTCAAGTGTTGTTTCAAGCCACACTCGGCGAGCGTCGTTCAGTTCCTGAGCAAAGTCACTTATATCTCGGTTCCTTTTTGAGCTATGCCGCATGAAGGCGCCAGCCGTCGAGCCAGCAAAAACCCCGTCCATGATCGCAGCCAGAAATATTCGGAACCCGCAAACGCTGCAGAAGAAACCCGCCAAGTAATTTACGCCCTCAGCAGGCACGCCAAGCACTAGAACGGATAGACCGTCAATCAACTACCCGGTTGGACCGCAGCATGACCGGTGACTTCGCCCACCGAATCCCCAACAGCTGCACATGCCGCAATCACGGAAGCAGCAAAGACTTGTTCCCCAGCGAACTCGTTTCTGCTGAGCCCTTCCGCGATGAAACCGCGACCGAAACGCAAATTCGAGACTCGATAACGGATCGGCCTCGCCCTGTCCGTCACTACGCTGGACACTAAAAAAACCGACGATGGCAAAGATGCCAAACGTCGGTTTTCAAAGTTTTGGATGCTCTGGCGAGCAGATGTCAGAACAAAAAGTTGCGGGAGCCGGATTTGAACCGACGACCTCGAGGTTATGAGGCAACTTCAGAAACGCAGCGGAAACCGCTCAAAACCAAGGTTTTCTTCAACATACTTACCCTTTTGCGCTATTGCAAGTCTTAGCATCTTTTGGCAAGTTTTAGCATGTCTTAGCAAATCTCTCATTTGCAAAAGGGTAAGTCGATTGGCATGGTTCAACTGCTGTAAGACACTCGATTTGGTTCACCCAGAACACCTATGGCCTAGAGACTGATTGACTGTTCTGCAGCCGATACCGGCAAGATCAACGAAGCAGGGCTATTGTCCCGCGAGAAAAGATCATCAGTAGACGGAGCGGGGGTCGAACCCGGACATGCATTTTCGCAAGTGTCTGTCGCGAAAAGATTTAAGGAAAAGTGCCTGTGGCGCGACAGCATCTCAGCAGTGTTTGGGTGACGTTGGTTGTCACCCAAATGTCGAGTTTGGCAATCAAAAACTTTCCGTGGTCATTGAACACTGGAAGAAGCTCGAAGGTCACGTCCAGAACACTATTGTGTCGTTGGTGCAAATGGCTGCCTCGCCGTGCGGACAATGCAGGTATGACCACCTTCCCTAAACTCGGTCCATGTTGAGTGCGAGAAGTCAATCCAGATGAAAAGGATCCGGCTCATTGGTTTGATATGACGCGGCTATGTTTGGTTCTCTTCTGTAAGGTAAATAGATGAAAATATCCGTCCAGCCACGGCGAAGCCAGCAGTTGTGATCCAGAATATGTGTCCTGAGTAATCAACCACATCTCCGTTGCCTGGATGTAACAGACTTCTGAGCTGATCAGAGAGCAAATGCAAATGTATATTTTGAGCGATCGAACTGGCAAAAATAAACGCCCAGGCGAACACGCACGAACCCGCTGAAAGTACTCGGGCTCTGCTTTTTCCGTTCAATGCTATCGACGTTTGCGACGCTACGTAAAGTAGCACGATAACGGCCAGAACATACTCCGCAAGTTAAACGTTAGGCCTGCTAACCGATGCAACAGCTACGCACGCAATTGAAAAGATGACCAAAAAATGACGTAGGCTGAATCTGTGTTGCATGAGTTCAGTGATTGAGGTAACTGGTGTGTACCGTTGGGTTTCACCTGGCGTGAACGACAAGTCGCACCTGCCCAAACGAGTGCTGATGGTCACTCCGCGATGTCAAATTCTCATTTTTTTACCCGGCGGATCGTCAGTTGCAGCGTGTTGAGAAACGCTTTTCATTTGATTTCCAATGAGTTATTGTAGAAGATGTGAACGGCGTTTCAATGCCCGATGCGTTTCGAACCAAATCGCCACGCGCGGCCATGGCATTGCCTCTTTTGCAATGCCAATCTTCAGCCGGCAGCTGCGTTGGCAAGTTGTTCGGGCGAATTTTTTTGACCGTACTCGGAAGTGCCACGTTTTGCCAACTCAGCTAATTGGTTCAGTTTTTTGACCATACCCTTTCGCTGCCTAGAGCGCCTTGATTGCGAAATCATCAAATCGTGCTGTAGTGCGTACGCCTCGCAAAGTGGCTTCACGATAAGCGGCGAACACAACAACTTCTTGTTCGTCATCCGTCTCAAATTGCAAACTGACAGGTACCCAAGTCTTTTCCATTCCATTGGTCTCCGCAGTCAGCGTCTCGCCCGACACGACGACTCCAATCTTGCCAGAACCGTACACATAGGCTACCAGTTCGTAGCTTCTGCCAGGTTCGACCGGAACCGTCTGCTCAAATCCACCCACCGCGTCAGTGATCTTCGCCGAGCGAAGCCCATAGTGGCCTTCATTGGAAATTGAGGAGCCATTTCCATCTGGTCCTGTTTGATCCCAAGACTCCCACTCATACTCAAAGCCTGCATTTTTCACGATTTGCGACGAGAGCACAGGTACTGGCACTGACAACACTGTCCGAATAGCAACATAGGCCAGAAACCCAATACCTAGCCGTTTCAATATCTTTTTCATTGACACGCTTCTCATTTCGGATTCAATGTGGTCTGACAAACGGGTATTCACATCATTATTTTTCCGCTCCACCGTCACGGTGCCAACCGATTTTCGAGCTAAACCCTCGCCTCACGCTGGGGCCTTCTGGCACATATGGAGCTCTGGGTCAGGGCTCTCTAAAATCAATCCCCTTCGCTCGCTGTGATCAACGACA
>CAZLFF010000022.1:22462-33059 GCA_964558755.1 uncultured Pirellulaceae bacterium | reverse complement strand
ATGAACCGAGTTGATCCATCGCCAAAGGTAAAATTGGCCCCTTGGTTGTGAAAACTGTAAATTTCTGTGGCGCTGGTGACGTTCATCAGCTGGCTTCCCGTTTGGAGTTCCCTGCCATTAGACCGTTTGCCAATACTGAACGGTGCTTCATTGTCCCCCCAACGACTCCCCGGCACGTCGTTTACTTTCGTCAATACACCCAATTCGTATCTATCCGGCCTACCGGACATCTCGCAAAACACAATCGTGTTTGATAGCCCGTCGGTAACGTCTGAAAAAGTCCGCTTCTCGTCGGTGTGACGCAAAAGCCCGATCAAGTCGTTTCTTTCTCGAATCAGCCCCTCGGCGGCCATTTCTTGTGCCAAAACCTTATCGACTTGCACGCAAACGGCGTAGTCGGAAACGTACGGATAGTCGCGAGGCGCGGTAGGGCAACGAAGAATGTTTAGCTCCGTATCTGTCAGCGGCTGATTCCGTTCCGAATCCCAGTCTTCATCAAAGTCGTATTTATCAAACAGGGCTGCTTGCTCGAGATATGGAAGTAAGAACTGAACGCAGTTGTGGTTTGGCTCGTTATTGTTCGCTAGAGGCAACGCCATGTGAGCGGATTCGTAAAGCTGTACGGCAAGACCCAGATTCCGAAGACTGTTGGCGCAGTTTGTACGTCGAGCTGCCTCGCGAACACTTTGCACTGCCGGGAAAAGCATCTGCAGCAATAGGGTGATGATCGCTATCACGATCAACAGTTCAACTAGTGAAAAACCAGATGTTGACTTGATTATGGGACGAGACATGATTTTCAACCCTACAAAACAACCAGACTTCTCGTTGGTTTTTTCAAACAAGCAAAAAGCATTATAACTTTCTTATCTGGACTTCCACGATTTTCATCGGTTTGATCCGTAGATGGGGATGTCAACAACCGTCGCGACGACGTTCAGAAGCGAAGCGGAATCCAAAAAGCGCAACGATTACAATAATGTTAGCAACAAACCAACTCAACTGCGTCCATTCACGCACATCGAGAACCGACCAAATCGCTCCTCCCACAGACTGAACCTTTCTCCAAACGGCTGCCTCCGAAGCCACCAAAGTTTCCCAAACAACTCTTCCCGCAGATGGAAAAATCTCAAGAACCAAAAAGATGACAGACAATGCCAGAGCCAGCTCAAGCCAAGGGAAAGAGGGTTTTGCGCCAGACACCTCCAAATCGTTCGCTTGATCGCCTGTAACTACCTGTTCTTCTTCAGCATCTTCACCACGCAAAGACCGGACTCGATTTAATTGCTCGACGAGCCCTTCTTTATCGGAACAAACGTCATTCGCCTTGACCAGCCAAGCCTCAGCAGTATTCACTTGACCTGCATCAACTAAAAGTTCACTCAACTGGACATAGTTTCTAGCGTTTTCCGGCTCTTGTGAAATCGCGTGTTCCAGCGACTGCCGTGGATCAAGCTTCACCTTTTTCGTGGCAGCTTCACCTTTCAACTTCTTCTTTCGTTTGGCACTTGCTTGTTTTACAGCAGGGCTGGGCTGAACAAGCGTTTTCTTTGGCTTGACGGGCGGGGCATCTTCCGACGACTCCTGCTCAACTTGTTCGACGCGATCTTCTTTCGGTTTGGCGACAGACGGACGACCATTCGGAAACAGTATTTTTTCCTCAGCCAGTAGCGAAATCATTTTTGTGGCTTCTTGGTCTTTTCCTTTCCCCTTTAGTATTTGCACTCTGCGCCAGCATGCGACCGCTTGGTCGTATTGGCCCATCCGGCGCAACGACTGCCCGCAGTGGGTGTTGACCTCGATGCTCTTTGGGGCTGCATCCAAGGCCTGCTTAAGATAGACCAACTCGACTTCGTTGTAGTGCAGCGCGACTGAAGCTTCAGCCATCGCTCGCAAAGTAGGGACGTCCCAAGGGTTCTTCCTCAAGAGTTCAATGCCCCTACAAAGTACCGCCTGCCAATTCTCCTGCCGAAGTTCTTTCTTGAGAGGATGACCGCCCAGATGGGGCATCTGCCATTTGCGAACGAATGGAACCAATTCTCGGAGGTTGCGAACCAGTGCCTCGACATATTGCAAATTCCCTGGATCATTTAGCACGCATTGAGCGAACATTGCATGAGCGTAGTCGTAGTTCTTGTCGTTGGTGGATAACTGTACGCCTCGCTTGTAGCACTCGGCTACACGTTGTTTAGACAACCCAGGTTTCGCGGCAGCGCTAGATTTTGCCATATCCAATTACCTATCTAGATCATCTGAGAACACTTTCGGCAGCAAATTATCCCTGTGCGCATTGAGCTTCTTGAAATGTCGGTAAGCAACGACGCCAATCGCGAAAAGTATGCTTAATAAAAAAAGCAAAAAATCTGGTTCGTTCCACGACGATCGCAACCTATTCCACCATACACGGGGATACGCTCTTAGGCGATATTGGCCTGGGCGGAGTGACGTCTCACCTTGGGTCTGACTAAGCATCCAGTGTAACAGATCGTAGTCAACAAATGCCGTATTCCAACAATTGTGTGCTGAATTTGAGTAACTATGCGATTGGTCCTGGATCTCAGTAAGATGGGCGTTTGCACCTTCTGATTGAAGGCTGGCAATAGTCTCGCGGATTCCAGCAACAGGAATTTTGGGATCGCCCGTTTCATGAAACGCCCAAATCGGTGTTGTAAGCAGGCGTTGCCCGGGTGATTCATAGGATCTTCTACCCCCACCACCCTGTACGGTGATCGCGGCAAAACGGTCGCCATAGCGGTCGGCTAACGCCCAACACGCGGTTCCGCCGGAGGAAATTCCTATCGCAGATATACGACTTTCATCTATCGGGTAGTTTTTCTTGACGTCCTCAATAATTTGCATTGCCATGGCCAGCATGTCATCCCCATCATCCGTCACTTGTGAATCCCAATATTGGTCCTCCCTTTTTGATAGTTGCGGCGCCAGGACAAAAAACGGGGAGGGGCCATCAAGCCCTTTGCAATAGAGCGTTCTGTCGACGTGGCGAAGTTGCGACACATTATCGTCACATTGTTCGCCAACTCCATGAAGCCAAAGAATCAGCGGATACTCTTTTTCAGCATCAAACGCTTTAGGGAGAAACAGACGATATGGTATCGGGTCGACATCAGCTTGGCTGTAAGTCAAAGCCAGCGACCTGTCACCCAATGCTTCGAAAGGGTCACTAGCCATGAGGGCTGTTTGCGAAATGGTCAGTCCAAATGCAAAAACACCAATTTTCAGGCAGTAGAAAAGGGAGTGGCCGCAGCGGGGCATTGCCACCGTACGCTTCGAAATACAATCAGGCCACGACATCTTTGTTCTACTTTTCGAGAAACTGGAATTCATTGGTTTGGACAACTTCACTTCTCATCCTGGACGAGTTCTTAGTGGGAATGTTTCAGCAATTATTGAAGGCTGGATAACGGTGGTTTCTCGATTGGCAGTAGAAGATTGAATTTCGAAGCATTATCTTTCACACTCAGGCCTGCGCCGACGGAGAAACCGCACTTACAATCATAATTTTTTGAAAACGCATAATCATACTTCTTTGAAGACGTTGGTGGGATTTTCAAAAACATTGTTTGTGGATACGTTCGTCAACTTGAAAACAAAATGATGGTGTGTGAGCACTGCCGCTTGTTGCTGCCGCAACCAAGATTCAACATAGGGGTTTATGCAGTTACTTTCCTGTAGCCTGACGGGCAACCGTGCTTTGAGTTCCAGGTAGCCCCATTTTTTTTCTCACTCGATTGGCCTCGCGCAACGTGATCTTATAAATTTGGATCGAGTATCCGGCATGGGCAACGGGTTTAAAATGGTCGACGAAATAGCGATATTTGCCATCGCGGCCGTATAGGTGGTTCGCACTCAGCACATACCATCCAGGCTTCGGACCTAGGCGTTTTAAAACTTCGTCGTCGAATTTGACGTCACCTGTAGGACTGGGGGGAGGGTTTCCTGTCTCGGGAATTTCCATCACAGTCAAAGTATATGAGCGTTGAAAGATATTACCGTCTAGCTCCACTTCCGGATGATCATCAAGCCACGCTTTGAGATACCACACATCTTGTCCCCAATCAAAATTGCTGCCAAGCAAATACCTGCCGCCGCTCTTGGGGCCGCCAACCAGTTCGTTGAAATAGGACAGACTATGAGGATAGACCACTAGGCTACTTATAACTGACCAAGTGATTGCTGTGGAGACTGCGCCAGCCAATGCCCAGTTTCGAAAACCAAAGATATCCGCCTGAAAAACCCTCGCAAGCTTGCTGACCCAGAGATAGAAAAATGGTAAAGCGAGAATTACGTAGCGTGTATTGACCGAAAAACCGGTCTGACTACTGACAAAGACTAGGATCGCCATCCCTGGAACAAGCACAATCAATTCATCACGAAATGACGCATTGAATGCAGAGCAGAGAACCGTCACAAATACCGACAACGTGAATAAGCACCAAGTTCCTAGAGGCTCTTTGACTGCCAGCGCATACAAATAGTAGTACCACCAACCATGGTTAGCCCACTCTCCGCAAAGGTACGAAGGAAGCCCCTTCTCGAAGTCCCGTTTCTGAGTATCAATGCCCTGAATGAATTCTGCGGGCAACGGAATCGGTACGTTTTTCAGAATTGTGTGATGAAAGCGATTTCCAGGAACAGTTTTATTTTCACTTTGGCGTTCGGATTCACTCCCCCCAAGAACCTCGCTATTGAATTCGTACTCGCCAAGTCGTTGGAAGGATCGATCAAAACCGTAACCAAGGTTGATCGTGAGTATTCCAAGAACCAGAATCATACCTAGCTGTTTCGCAGGTAATATCGGAGAGACGTAGTTTCTCTCTTTGGAGTTCCTGATTCGATGAATCCTCAGCGCCACCCAGATTAACGGCCATACAACAAAGGCAATTACCCAGGTCAATTTTGCTAGAGGCAGAATACCTAGCGTGATTCCGGCTACAGCGGCCCCATTTGCCGTAGGATCAAGAATCCAACTGCGGAATGAATACACGGCGACTAAGCCCATCGCAGCAGCCGTTGCATCGGGGCAAACGGTCGCTCCCCACGACAACATGAATGGAGAAAAACACCAAAGCACCAAGAACAGATAGGCCGAGGCGGTTCCGTACAAATCACGCGAAAATAGAAACCCGCAATATCCACCAAGTAGAAGGAAGGGAATCAGGCTGGATCTTGCCCAAAACGTGCACCAGCGGATTTTGCTTCGCGTGTTTGCTTCAATAAAATCGACTCCGATGTCCCATTCGCTTCGGTCGACCGGCCTTGGCGAGTACATTTTGAAATCGAGGTTTGGTTTGCAAATGGCGATAGGGACCGAGACAACCATTCGAGTAAGCGGCGGATTAACATGGAATACGTCAAAATTTCCGGTCTCTCCATAGTAGGCCGCTGCTCCGAGGTGGCCGCACTCGGTTTGACCAAGGCCATTCGACCAATTCATCCAAGCAAGCAGTCCAACCTGAATTAACAGAAGGCAAATGACGGGGGATCTCATGAATTGTCGCCGCTGCAGCCAGGCACCTCGGTTGGAAGCGTGCTGGCAATATGAGGTTGAAAAATGACTTCAAGTACTAAAAATGTACCTAGCCCAGCAAGCCCGGCCAAAATCCAGGAGAGCCATGGAATTGAGGGTTCCACCGGAGGTTGATCAGACAAAATGGGTTTGGCCCACGTAACAAGATTATCCAAGTGATCGGTACCGCCTGAATGCGTTTGGATTGCACTTAGCGATTCTTCTTTCGGGGGGTTAAGCCAAAGCGCCCCTCGTTTCGAGGAAAAAACAAACATGGAATCCGGAACATCGTTGACTCGCGCGACGCTAATTTGAAGAGTTAAGTCTGAAAGAACCTGAATTTTCTTGTTCGCATCATCCGCCAGGTAGTCATATTTGATGGTCCGAACTGTGGACGGTAGCCAAGTTCCCGGTTTCACCTCCTTATGTCCATCCAGTTCGTGCCTGAGATAGAGTTCTCCCGTTTTCAAGTCGTAAAAATTCCGAGCGAGCAATGCACAGCCCTGATCTACATCGATCCACAAGGCATCAATTCCGGGATTCTCGAGCACATGGCACCAATGTGTAGAAACGTTTTCCAAATTTGGGCGAACCGAGAAACGATCACTTTCAGCAACATCGCGAAGCACGAGCGGGTTCCCTTCGCGTTCAGGAGCCTTACGATCGACCATCGGCCAAATACCCGTAGCAAGAATGATCGGTTCTCCCGGCATGCTACCTGGAAGTGGAGCATCGGGGGCCCATAGAATTTTATTGTAGGCGCGGTTGGTCACCCAATTGTCAAAAACTTGGTCATTCTCAACGATGCAGTGGCGGCGTCTTGGATCCTTTTCCCACGCAAGGTGATCAGAACCGTGAGCAGTTTCGTGACTAAAAAGATTCGGTGCCTTGGCTGCGACAATTCGCCGAAGATATGTTCCACGTGGGAACTGATCATTCCCCACGTAGGCATCCGTTCCCCGATAGTCAAAATAAACGCTTTCAATCTTTGACTGATTTTTCAAGATCAAGTCTTGAAGCTCATCGGTACTAAGAACCTTCAAGGTTTGGGCGAAAACGGTTGTTGTCCCAAAGCATGAAAGACAGGCGATCAGCAAAGACAGAACTGCGATACGGAAATGCATCTCGTCACCCTTGTCGTTTAGCGTAGCGCTTTCGCACGAAGGACCATCCGAGCAATGCGAATATCACCACATTCAACGCAACCAAGATGGTGCGAAAAACGCTACGTTTGTGAGGTTGTAATCCTGCAAAATCGGGCGGGTTTGTGTAGTTCCACGCTTCGAAGTGTTTATTCCACGTTGCGCCCGGCTTGGCTTTCGCATAAGGCCGTGGATCGGAGACGGTCAGGCCAGGTTCGTCCAAGTCGGGTGAAAACTTAGCGTGAGGCTGTTCCTCTTCGGTCAGCTCAGTGACAATGATGTCTTCGTTAAACAAGCCTTCCGCGAAAGACCGATCTGGGCAGTAATGCCAGGTGTACCACTGGCAAGATGATTTTTTGGGTAGCCATGTGTCCGTGGATTTCAGTTTTGTCCAGTCGCTGTTTTTGATTCGACACAGCAGACGCCCATCGGGCAGCAGCCAGTCCAATTGCAGAACTGCGTAGTTCTTTTTGATATCGAGGTAGTATTTGTACTCGCGGTCCTTCCAGTAGGGATAGATCCACTGCTCAGGCACCACTTGAATCGTGATGCAATCTATGCCGTCCACCTGCGTTTCAGAGATCGACGAAAGCTTGCCGCCGTTTTCGAGATGGGAGAGGATATCAGATACAGGGAACTCTCTGGTCCTCATCTGGAAACCAGATCTTTGTAGCACCTCAGGTGTAATACGTTTAAACTCTTCATTGCTCGCAAACACGCAGCAATCTTTAAACGATCCGCAATTGACTCTGAAATAATATTCACCGTCAAAACTTGTGATGTTTTCAGTTACTTGGAATTTGCTCACATCATCTGACGAGGGCGAATTGCGATACACTTTCTTGCGCACGTGAAACATTTCTGCCTGCAAGGACACCTCGCCTGTTTCTGGCTGATAGAAATCATAGCGGTCGGATCCTAGATCCTTGACTAATGCTTCGATGGTACGGGTGCTATGTCGCTGTAGGTCCCACTTGAGTGTGACCGATCTCATGGACGCGGCATTGGCAAACAACGCGTCCCGCACGGGGCCGGGCAAACCGGACTCGTTCGCCACTGCCGCAGGTGCCATACTCCACGCCACAAGAAATCCCAGGCTATGAAACAGAACCCATGATTGCGAATGGTGCTGAACGATCTTTATTTTGTTGCTGAACATATGGACCTCTATCTATATAGGGCCAGCGGTTACCCCGGCCAAAATGAAGAAAGAAAGAGGCACGCAAAGCAACGCCCCTCTTTCCGCAGCAATGACGCTATCAGCCAGAACGACTGAACTCAATCATCATCACCGCACGACACCTTGCGTGTAACCCCACCACATTCCTTTACCCCACAGAAAAATCTTCTTGCTTTTTGGGGACCGTTACCGCCCGTATCCACATAGCCGGCCATAAAAAAGCAATCAATATCCGAACCATTGCACCAGTCGATAAGACCGAAAGTTGTTCCGGCCTCACATTGACCACCATATAGCAGCGAAGCTTGCTGATCAGATACAACCGTCGTTGAGTTCTCAACGACCCCCTGTTGGAGCCCAACGCCTGCAACTGCTAACAATAGCAGTCCGGAACCCAAGGCCAATTTTTGTAACCGTTTCATCATAATCTCCTTCTAGCTGAGCCATTAGTTAATCAAGGAATCAAGGATGGCTCGACTGTTCCTTGTTCCTTCTTACAAAGCATGCCGAGGACAACCGCCGCATGACTACACGGACAGAAGTTATCAGCCACAAAAGTTTTGTCGTTGATGGTGCTCCATTGACGGAACAGCCACCGCCCTGCCTGTTGAATCACCTCATTAGGAACCTCCAGTTCCTGCGGCAGGTACATCATCCATTCGGGAATGTGGCTTGTCGCCAAAAGCTTATGGTCTAATGAACGATGGTCCGACAACCTACCTTTCCGCCCCTTTGGTAATAACTCGGCATTCCAGTCGGTTCCCCAACTGCCATCTGGCGCTTGCTGCTCAACAGCAACCCGGACAATTTTTCCTAATCTTTTCCACAGCCTTTCACGCACCGGAGCAGACAGGATGGTGAGCAGCAAAGACAGAATTGGGATACCGAACAGCATCTTGTTAGCCTTCCTATTTAGCGAAGCGCTTTCGCACGAAGGACCATCCGAGCAATGCGAATATCACCACATTCAACGCAACCAAGATGGTGCGAAAAACGCTACGTTTGTGAGGTTGTAATCCTGCAAAATCGGGCGGGTTTGTGTAGTTCCACGCTTCGAAGTGTTTATTCCACGTTGCGCCCGGCTTGGCTTTCGCATAAGGCCGTGGATCGGAGACGGTCAGGCCAGGTTCGTCCAAGTCGGGTGAAAACTTAGCGTGAGGCTGTTCCTCTTCGGTCAGCTCAGTGACAATAATATCCTCGCTAAATAATCCTTCCGCGAAGTTTTGATCCGGGCAGTAATGCCACGTGTACCACTTGTTAACGGCGATCGAACATGCGCTTCGAGATGCGGGTGTTTAGCTCCAGTTAGTTACCCCAGTTTTCTAGCAACCTTTTTCGCAAGCTCCAAATCACGTTCCGCATAAACTTGTGTGACGGCTGCATTCTCATGACCACAGATGACTTGAGCCGCCTCAATTCCAAACTCCTTGCGGATCAAGGTTGCTGATGTATGCCTCAGTCGATTCGGTGACCACTTTTCTATTTTCAGCTTGTCGCAGGCGCGATGGATAGCACGTCGGTAGCTGCTCGTCACGTAGCGATCATTGGGCTTGCGTTTTGGGTTTCGCTGTCGGTTTGTCCCGCGGCAATTACCTTGAGCGGCCGGAGTTTTTCGATTTGACGCGGCCTGTCTCCGCCTGCGTTCCTCTGACTCAGCTGGCGAGAAACAGAACGCCTCATCTCGTCTGCTCATGTAGGGACTCAAGATTGCCTGAGCCTTGGGACCAACCACAATCACGCGGTTTTTCTCAAAGTGCTCGGTTTTGTGCTCTGAGGGCGTATAGACCCAGATGTCTTCGGACCGGTTGAAGTCGCAAGGACGCATACTACAGACTTCCCCGGGGCGAGCACCAGTCAACCGTTGGACTTGCACCATATCAGCGATGATTTCAGGCAATTGAGGCAGCGTTTTGGTAATCGTGGCGTCATCAACACATCGTACGCCCGGTGTCTCACGGGCCTTACAACGGCCTTTTTTAAGTCCAGCCAGAGAACTTAACGCCATAGGAACTGATGAATCCACCAATTCCTTGGCTGCGGCCCATTTGAACATCCGAATCAGCCTGCTGATCTGCTTATTGATGTGTTTCCGGGACCAATCGAGATCCTCAATCATTCTTGTTCGGAGAGCCTCCAAGGCGACCGGACCGAAGTTTTCGATGAAGTCGGTCGCGTGGTGTTTTCGAAGAATTCGCATCACGTCGTCGATTATCGTTGCCTCGCGAGTCAGCACTCCGTTCTTTCGGTAGTACTCACGAGCGTGGTTTCGATATACATAAACCAGTTCGTTGACGGTCACGGGTGAACCTTGACGCCGTTTGTCTCGCAGTGACGCGGCGGTTACCGACGAAACTCGACCTGATTCTTTTGGAGGTTCATTGCTGACTTCAACATCCCTTTGGGCATGCCACTGCTTGAGGAATTCCTGATAGCGAATATGGCTTTTCCTAGACCCGTAAGGACCGAGGTAGTAGCGTTTGCCATCTAACGAAACAGTAGCCTGATTCGTTCCTTTATGGAGGCAATATTTTGGCGGTCGGTGAAATAGACGCGGCATGTGCTTGACCCTTTGACAGAAGCCAAAAGGGTAAGCTTTGGGGAGTTACCCCTTAGCATTACCCTTTTGTCACTGGCTTTGAGCCGCACTGCCGACCGACGGCAGGTAACCTAAACGTAGGTTTCAGCATAGTTTAGATAAAGTTGCGGGAGCCGGATTTGAACCGACGACCTCGAGGTTATGAGCCTCGC
>CAZLFF010000022.1:628-22452 GCA_964558755.1 uncultured Pirellulaceae bacterium | reverse complement strand
AGCTACCGGGCTGCTCCATCCCGCACCGAGATAATAGCTAATCCGGTTCGAGTGTCGAGTGCAAACAACAAGAATCCGACATATTTTTTGGATGGAAATCCGCAAGGTCGAAACTGGATCGACCGCCGGCGTCTGAACCGCGCCGACCCGCAGCCTCGGCCGATCTCTCATTCGCTATACTGCTCTCATGGCCAAGAAAAAGAAATCGAAGCAAACCGTGCGAGCCGAGTTTCGTAAACGCTACCACGGGCGAGCGAGGAAGACCGATTTCACGCGTGAATTCAGCGACAACGCGGACGCGATGGACGACGTTACCAGTCAAGAACGGGTTTCGGGCAAGGGAAAACTGACGCGGAAGCGAACGGTCGTTGGTGCCGCCAGCGAGGAAGAAACCGCTGGCTTTCAGATTGACCTGCAAGTTAACCCTGACCTGTGCCGATCCGGGCGAGTGATTCGCGTCCATGGCCTGACCAGCATCGTGCAGGCGGACGGCCAAACCTACGAGTGCACCGTTCGCGGAATCTTAAAATCGCTTGCGACCGATCTGCAACACGTGGTCGTTGCCGGCGACGAAGTCACGATTCAGCTCCAGCCCGAAGGCACGGACGCTAACCAAGCCGTCATCGTGCGAGTCGAACCTCGCCGCAATCAGATTAGCCGGACGAGTCGCAAACGGCAGCAGATTATCGTTTCGAACATCGACCTCGTGTTCATCGTTTCCAGTGCGGCCGAGCCCGCGTTAAAGCCAAACTTGATCGATCGCTTGCTAGTTTCCTGCGAAAAATCCGAGATTCAACCGGTGATCGTCATCAACAAGATTGATCTCGTTGAACCGGCCGACCTGCAACCCGTCATCGGGGTCTGGGCCCAGTTGGGCTACCCAGTGCTGCTTACCTCGACCGAGTCAGGGCAGGGGATCGCACGCTTGCGAAGCTGGGTTACCGGCAAGGACAGTGTGGTAACCGGCCAGAGCGGGGTGGGCAAGTCATCGCTGCTCAACGCGATCGAGCCCGGCTTGGAACTCCGCGTCAGCCACGTTAGCGCGGAGAACAGCAAGGGACGGCACACGACGACCACCGCTAACCTCATCGCCCTTGCCGATGGCGGGCACTTGGTCGACACGCCCGGCATCCGCAGCTTTCAACTATGGGATGTGATTCCAGAGGAGGTCGGTGGTTTCTTCCGCGACGTCCGCCCCTTTATTAACGGTTGCAAATTTCCCGACTGCACCCACACCCACGAGGACGATTGCAGTGTGAAGTGGGCAGTGGCGGACGGCAAACTGGATGCGCGACGCTATGAAAGCTACTGCCAAATGCTGGTCAATGACGCTTGGTGATTGCCGTTAGTTACCAATCAGCTTCTTCATTTCGTCCCAGCTCCTTGTGTTGGCGACATCCGAGGAAGTCAAGCATCCGCGCCGCGCCTGTTTGATGCCGAAACGCATGTCATCGAGTCCGCCGATCTTGTGCGCGTCCGTGTTAATGACGATCGGAATGCCGTGGCTCTTGGCGGCGATCAGATGCGCGTCATGCAAATCTAGCCGACGCGGGTTCGCGTTTAGCTCGAGCAATTTCCCGTGTTCCGCAGCGGCCTGGAACACGGCTTCCATATCAACCTCGTACGCCTCACGCTGATTGATCAACCGCCCGGTCGGATGAGCCACCATGGAAACATAGGGATTGGCGATCGCGCCCAAGATTCGATCGGTAATCTGATCTCGCGGCTGCTTCTGACCGTAGTGCACGCTGGCGATCACCCAATCGGCTTCCGCCAGCACCTCGTCAGGCAAATCCATTCCACCGGCCTCAAGGATGTCGCACTCGATACCTTTGAGAATCAGAAATTCATCTTGCCGCCGTTCGTTTAACCGATCGATGTGTTGCCACTGGGCCAGCAACCGATCGCCATCAAGTCCGTTCGCCATCGTGACTCGTTTCGAATGATCGGTGATCGCGATAAATTGCAAACCACGCTTCCGCGCGGCCGCCGCCATTTCCTCGATCGTGTTCTTGCCATCGGTTGCCACCGTGTGCATGTGCAAGTCACCAACGATGTCGTCGACGGTCACCAATTGCGGCAACTTGCCCGCCTCCGCCCACTCAATCTCCCGCCGAGCCTCACGGGTTTCGGGATCAAACCAGGGCAAATCCAACGCCGCGTAAACTGCTTCCTCAGTCTCACCCGCGATCATCGGCTGTTCATCGGTGTTCTCGATCGGCTTACCATCGGCCTCGGTTCGAAACACGCCCCACTCGTTGATCCGCAGCCCCATCTTTTTCGCTCGGCCTCGGATCTGCACGTTGTGATCTTTTGAGCCAGTGAAATACTGCAACGCCGCACCAAAAGACTCGGTCGGCACCACGCGAAGGTCGACCTGAAACTCGCGCTCAAGCCGGACGGACATTTTTGTCTCGCCACGAGCGATGATCGATTTGACTTCGGCAAATTTTTCGAAGTAATCCATTACCGCGTTGGCATCCGTCGAGTCGACCAATATATCTAGATCACCAACGGTTTCTTTGCCCCGCCGGTAGCTACCAGCAAACTCCATTCGAACGATCGCCGTGCACCCAGACATATGTTCGCGCAGCCGTTCGGCAAGACGGTCAGCAGTGGCCCATTTGATTCGTTCGTTGGCAGCCGCCGCAATCGCGATCCCTTTCAAGATCGCTTGTTCGGTTTTCGCACCAAACTTTGGCAGGGTCTGAACTTGATTGGCTTCGCAGGCCGCTTGCAACATCTCTAAGTTTGAAATGTTCAAGTCGTTGTAGAGCGTTGCGGCCTTTTTGGGGCCAAGCCCCGGAACATTCAACAGATCCAAAACCGTTCGCGGAACCTCGTCAAGAATCTCCTCCACCTGAGCCAGCTTTCCGGTTTCAATTAGCTCATGACATTTCTCCGCGACTCCCTTACCGATTCCATCCAGCTTGGTCAAATCCGATTCCGCCGCGACTAGCCCCGCAATCGAATCTGGCAAATCGCGAATCACCCGAGCGCCATTCCGATAAGCTCGCAGGCGAAACGGATTTGCTCCGGTAAATTCTAATAGGTCAGCCAGCTGTTCTAGCACCGCCGCAATTTGGTCGTTATTCATGACGGCGATTTTATCGATGATCGGGCAGCAACGGAACTCGGCCGGACGGATCCTGACAGATCCGCTCGCCACCTCGAATCGCAACATCAGTCGGCATGGGCTAGGATAGGTTCAAACGACCTTTCTCAATCCAGCGCATTGGCAGGGAACGATTCATCGCTCACGCGTCGGCTTGGGATTTTCCAATGTCCACCAAGATGTTGGATTCACCCCAACGGAAGTTGACCGTGACAAACGACCAACCAACTGACCAGGCTGCGGAACGAAAGTTGACAATCACCCGCTGGGCCGACGGGCGATTAACGCCGGTGGACGACGTCGTGGCCGTTGAAGAGCCGCTGGAGGTCCGCGTCGTGTTTGGGACAGCCAGTGAACGTCGCAGCCGCAGCCTTTCGATCACCATGCGAACTCCGGGCGACGATTATGCGTTGGCGGTTGGGTTTTTACTGAGCGAAGGTTTGATTCGGACCGTTGCTGATGTGGCCTCGCACGAGTTCGTCGGTCCGCCGCCCGAAGGGCACTCGCGCGGAAACACCTTACTGATCGAGCTCTCGCCCGGCACGCCTTTTGACACGGCAAAATTGCAGCGTCACTTTTATACCACCTCCAGCTGCGGCATTTGTGGCAAGGCATCGCTTGATGCTATCCGAGCCCAGGGCCTGACGCCGTTTGCCCCTGAAGCAATCGATCAGGTTCGGCTGCCCGCCGAAATCATTGCCCATCTGCCCGAACAATTGCAGCAGCGACAGGCGGTTTTTAGGCAAACGGGAGGGCTTCACGCCGCTGGACTTTTCGACCTTCAAGGTCAGCTAATCGACCTACGAGAAGACGTGGGCCGTCACAACGCGGTGGACAAGTTAATTGGTCGTCAACTGTTGGCGGGCTCAACGCCTCTGCACCAGAGCGTGTTGGTTGTCAGCGGGCGCGCCAGTTTTGAGCTGGTTCAGAAAGCGTTGCTCGGCGGACTGCCCGTGATGGTCGCCGTCGGGGCACCATCAAGTCTGGCGATAGAACTCGCGGCGGAGTTTGGAATGACGATCATTGGCTTCACAACCACCAACCGTTTCAACATCTATTCCGTGC
This sequence comes from uncultured Pirellulaceae bacterium, assembly GCA_964558755.1. Lineage (GTDB taxonomy): Bacteria > Planctomycetota > Planctomycetia > Pirellulales > Pirellulaceae > Mariniblastus. The sequence continues at coordinate 18,272 of CAZLFF010000022.1, read as the reverse complement.
CGCAACGAGTCGTGACTTAAGAACAGTTCTTGCAGCTGTTAATACATCAATCGGTGGCGTTTCGCGCTACCGTAATGTCGGCCCCTAGTTCAGAATCGCTTTTTGAACTTGCTGCAATCTCGCGTCCGCCTGATTTCGGCTGGCATCAACGGTTACCTCTGCGAAGGCGTTCTCTGTTTCCCAGACGACGACCTTGTTCATCCTCAGGTCGTATCCTTTGATTGATTCGATCAGCTCTGGGCCGACCCGAGTCAACAAGTAACGTGCCATGTTCTCGGCGGTTGGGTTATACGGCAAACGATAAATCTTGTTGGGCGTTACTTGCTCAAGCGCATTGAGCGCGTTTTCGTCTTTGTCCCAAACAATAAAACCGTGGTCCCAGTTTTCATCGATCCAGCCTTTAAACAATCGGTTGATGACCGAAAAATCGACCACACGCCCCAGTTCATCGATCTCATTGCCCGTTACATGAAACTCGATCAAGTAGTTATGCCCATGCAGGTTCGCGCACTTGCCTTCGTGGCCCAGCAAACGGTGGCCAGCACAAAACTGGACCTTGCGCATCACGGTAATGCTCATTTTGTCAACTCTTTTCCTGGTACCCGTTGGAGACAAGCGACCCAACTCGATCACCCGATTACTCGGTAGGAAATTATGGCTGCCCAGCCATTTTTTGTCCAACCCTACTTGGTTAACTTTGGATTCTGCTGATGTCGATCCCGATCCCGGTCGGTCTTTTTGGCAAGGTTGTTTTCCAGTGCAGTGGCGAGATCGACGCCAGTCTGGTTGGCCAAACAGATTAAGACAAACAACACGTCGGCCAGTTCATCGCTCAAGTCAGACGGCTGCTCACCTTGCTTGAAACTCTGCTCGCCATAAGTGCGGTTGATAATCCGGGACAGCTCCCCGACCTCCTCTACCAACTGAGCCAGATTACTTAGCTCCGAAAAATAGCGAACACCGATCTCTTGGATCCACTGATCGACTTGCTGCTGAGCTGTTTGGATCGAGAGCGTCGACGACGTCGTGACATCCGCTGCTTGATCACGCTGATGTGGGCCAGGTCGATTGTGTGGGGTAGGCTCATTCATAAAGATGACGGGTGTGATTAAACTTGCGTTTGTCGTCCCCGAATATCGTAGCGTTTTTTTCCGTCTAGTACTTCCTCATGTCCAAGAAAAACATCGTTCTCTGCTTTCCATTGGGTGACACGCACATTGAACAAATTCGAAAAACGGCTGGGGACGAATACGACGTGATCGTTTCCGCTCAAGGAGACATCGGCAGCAACATTTTTCAAGCGGACATCTTTTGCGGACACGCCAAGTCACCTGTTGATTGGGACTCCGTCGTTCAGCAAGGTCGCCTCAAATGGATTCAGTCGTCTGCCGCGGGGCTCGACCATTGCTTGGTCCCGGCGGTGATCGACTCACGCATCGTGGTTACCGGTTGCTCAGCATTGTTTTCCAACCAAGTCGCCGAAACGACCTTAGCGCTACTGATGGGTCTAAGTCGTCGACTGCCCGTTTTCTTTCAAGCCCAGCAGGCTCGCGAGTATGTCCGCAGGCCAACCGATGATCTTTTCGGCAAGACGATCGCGATCTTGGGCTTGGGCGGAAACGGACAGCGAATCGCTGAAGTGTTGCGTCCGATTGTCGGCGAGCAAGGCAAAATCACAGGCAGCGACTGGTTCCCCGATAGCGCACTGGGGTTGGTTTCGGCGGGCATTGTCGATGAGGTTTATGATGCTTCAGCCATCGAGCAAATGCTGCCTAGTGCCGACGTCGTGATCGTTACCCTGCCGTTGTCAGAACCAAATGAGCATAGTTTCGGGCCCCAACAGTTTGCCGCCTGCAAGCCGGGTGCCTATTTCATTAACGTCGGGCGTGGCTCTGTCGTTCAGCAAGACGCTCTCATCGCAAACTTACAGGACGGGCATCTGGGTGGCGCGGGTTTGGACGTAGCGGATCCGGAACCGATTGAGCCAAACAGCCCATTGTGGGACATGCCAAACGTGCTCATCACCCCGCACATAGGGGCTCAGTCGCCACGCCGAATCCCAGTCACGGTGAACTTGTTCTGCGAAAACCTAACGCGCTACATGGCAACCCGTGAAAGCCAACTAGGGCACAACCAAGATGCGGGCCAGACGTTGCTCAATTTGATCGATAAACCACTTGGTTTCCCGAAACCCGAGCATCGAGTCGATCGTTCGTGGTGTTAGAGGCGGACGGTTCTAGGTTATATTAGAAGGCCAATAGCTGGGTTGATTACAGTTTGTACTGATAGGTTTTAATGAGCGACGACGGAGATAAAACGGAATTCCCGCCACCAACGATTTTTACGACTTCGTCTGTCGATGATTTGGCGGTAACCGTTAGTCGTGACGAGCTGGGCGAAGGATCGGATACGCACGAGTTGCAACTTGTCTACGACGGCATGATCCAGCGGGAACGCCACAGCTGGACGACCCATCTTGGATTGCGAGAAAAACTGGGCGCTGGTGGACAGGGCGTCGTGTACCTAACCGAGCGTCGCGGAGCGGACGGTTTCACGCTGCCCGTCGCGCTGAAAATTTTCTCGCCTGAACGCTACGCATCGCAAGAAGCTTATGAGCTAGATATGAGGCGGCAAGCGCAGGTGGCGGCCAAGGTTGCTCGAATTCAGCATGAAAACCTGTTGGTCGTTGAGAACTTTCTTGACCTCGAAGGGATTCGCATGATGGTCATGGAGTGGGTCGAAGGTTTTGACCTACGCCGCTTACTGACACCGCGAATGCTGGGCGTGATCAAAGAGCGATTTAGCAACAAGCGTTGGCAGCACGTGAACGACACGCTAATCACGGCCGGTCCCGAACAGCCGCGTTTCAAAACGGGTGTCGCAATCGCCATCGTGCGGGAGTGCTTGGCCGCTTTGAGTGCGATGCATCGTCATGGCCTGGTTCATGGTGACGTAAAACCCGGGAACATCATGCTCAAAAGCAGCGGGCACGTGAAACTAATTGATATCGGAACCGCCTTCGACGTCGACGCACCGCCCAGCCGTCGTTCGTGCACGCCGGCCTACGCTGCGCCTGAAGTGTTGCGGGGCTCGGCCAATACACCGCTGAGCGATCTGGCAAGTTTGGGTTACGTGGTCGTTGAGCTTTTGTCCGGACGTCCACTGGCCGATCAAACCGATGACCTAGACACACTCGTTGAATCCAAACTGAGCCTAGGTGATCGGTTGGAGAGTATCTTACCCGAGGATATCTTAAACGACGATTTGCTGATGTCGTTCTGCCGCGGCCTGATCGCACCCGACCCTGAGTTCCGATTCCAAACGGCCGATTCTGCCATTTTGCAGAAAGACGGCTCATCGGCGATTCTACGCCAGCTGATCAAAACCGACATGTCGATGGAGTACGACAACGACATCCGGCTTTGGATCGAAGAACTCATCGATCTGCGAGTGAGCGATCAAGATCAAGACGGAAACGCGTAGGCTTGCCGCGGTTCGTCCCATCAACGACGACGCCCGCTCAAACCCAGTCCAGCGAGGTTGTCTCGCGGACACGCTCCTCAAAGCTACCAAGTAAGCCACCGATCACTGACCACTTGTGAGGCAGGCGCACCTCGATGTCACCTTGCTGATTGACTCGAACAATTGAATTCGGAGTCACACCCGCAGCGCCCAAGTCGGCCGAATGGAGCTCGCCATCATTGATGACTGATTCCAATTGCTCGCCGCTCATTTCAATAAACTTCATGTCGTTCCGTAGTTAATCGTTGGTCGTGTAAGAAAAGTTTTTTTCGGAGTCGGTAACCCTCGCCTCGGTCCGCAAAGCGAAACCAAGCCAAGCGAACACCGCTTCGACTAAGGTAGCTCCAGCGTAACCGATGAACCGCGCGATGACAAAGCGACGTGGCAACACCATAGTTCTGGCCTTCTGCCGATTCACATCGTTCGATCCCAAGCCATCCGAGCCTAAACCCGCCGCATGGCACTGGGAGGAACGTTCGCACAAACCGTCGCGCTTCGTGCAGGCGCCCGAATCTAAGAATCGCCCAGCTCAGTTTTGGGTGCGGCTTCGTTCGTGACGTCCAACTGAGCACCAACGACAATCGAAGACCACTGGTTGACGACATCCGAGTCCCAAGGATCTACGGGGCCGTCCTCTTTCGAGACTTCCCCCAACCGGCTTTCTAGCTGGCGAACGCGGTTCTTGAGATCCACAATTTGCTGTCTCTCACCGACCGATAGCTCAACCAGCCAGCTCCACGCTTCCTTTTTCGAGATCGAAAGCTCCTCAGAAACTTGCTTGAAGGTGCTCGAACCGTCAAGAATCTTCCGCGCAATTGCGTTTCGGTACTTCTGCGAAAACCGCTGAGTCGATTCGCTACTCAGCGTGACAACGGTGTCTTCAGGAGACCTAGGATGCAACATCGGATGAGCGACCGATTCGTTGCCACCGACGGCGTGCCCAACTTGACGGATCGTATGACTCTCGACGGGCGGATTAAGCAACTTCGAAACGCGGCGACATTCTGAGCAATACCAAGGGCCATAGCTCGAGCCCCCAGACATCATACGAACCAAGGCGTGAAAAGCAGCCGCGAACACCGAACTCGAGTATCGTCCGTGATCGGCATTGTTTGCACACCAATTGCAATAACCTTCCTTCATTCGATGTGCCATGACCGCCCCCGATTTGATATCTTTTCGCCCCACTTCAAATCCTACCCCTAAAACAGAAAATTTCTACTGCAAAGGGTTGATAGTCGAGCGTAAAAACGAATTTTCCAACCCCAACGGATCGGACTTTTTGCCTTACCCAGCCTGCCACCGTCTAACATCCGCGGCACCTCTAAGCTCGATTCGGTTTCGGAATCAGCAGAGATCAGTCTCGTTTGACAATGCCGTCGACGACGCCGGCACCGCCTCGCTTGCCCAAATCGTCTCCTTCATCGATCCGTGCCCCGACGATCGGTTCTGCCTGAACCCGCGACAACCCAACCGATTCACCAGCGCCCGGCATGAGGCGCTCGATTGTCCGACTTAGCTGATCAATTTTCTCTTGCTTCTCCGCAAATTGTTGACCTAGCCAGACGATGATGTCCGCTTGCGGGATCTCAAGTTCGGCCGCGATCTGAGCCAAGGATTGCTTGCCTTCGAGCACACGCTGGACCACGCTGACCCGAAATTTCTCGGTAAACCGATTCGCCCGGTGACTCTGCATCACTAGGTTACCCTCACCGCGAATGAAGTTCCCGACCGACACCGACGCCTCAGCAGAAGCCTCCGCTTCAGCGACCGAATCGATACTCGGGGTGCCGTCCGCGGAGCCGCGCAAAGGTTTTGTCAAACGCCACTGTTGCCGCCGACAGGTTCGACAATACCACGGACCACCACCCAATCGAGTTGACACCCAATGGTGAGGCTGCGTCGCCAATTGAGCCGCCACTTGTGCATGGGCCGTATTTTCAGCGCAGGATTCGCAGTAACCGAGTTCTACTTTCTGCTGCATTGGGTGGCCGACGGGGACGCCTCGAAACTTTTCTCTCAAGCAAGTAAGCTTAAGCATTCAGCTCCCCAGTTTCCAGCAAATCCCAAGCATTTTTGCCGCGACGGGCTCAGAAACGTTCGGTCGTAGGGGATTCAAGGCTAACTTTGTGGCCTCCGTAACATTTATGGACCAAGCCGAAACACGGCCTGCGTTCCGTTCGATCTTTTCCTCACAATGAGACAAGCTTGTCCTCGCCGACCTCCACGCCTGAAGATCGAAACGACCAAGCACCGACGCCCGCATGGCAGAAAGTGCCCGTGACGGCCGCGGAAGAAGGCATGCGTTTGGACTCGTTTTTAGTCAAACATTTTGGCGGCTTTAGCCGAGTCAAATTGCAACGTGCGATCGCTGACGAAACGGTGTTGCTGGACGCCAACAAAGCCAAGTCATCAACTCGGTTAAAGGAGGGGCAGGTGGTCCAGTTCCTGCCACTGAAAAAAGAACCTGAGGGCTCCATCCCCGAAAACATTCCGCTGGACCTGCTGTACGAAGACCAACATTTTGTGGCGATCAATAAACCGCCGAACATGGTCGTCCATCCTGCCAAAGGCCACTGGGCAGGAACACTGACCTCTGCATTGACCTATCATTTTGAGACCCTCAGCACGATCGGCGGACCAACGCGGCCCGGCATTGTGCATCGGCTCGATCGTGACACCAGCGGCGTGATTCTGGTCGCCCGGACCGACGATGCGCACTCGGCTTTGTCGCAACAATTCGAAGCCCGCACAGTCAGCAAAGAGTATTTCACCCTCGTGACACCAGCGCCAGATCGAGATCGCGATCAGATTGACAAACCGATCGGCGACCATCCGTACCACCGCGAAAAGAAGGCTATCCGAGAGAACCATTCGTCTTCCCGCGCAGCCAGTTCGTTCTACGAGGTGCAAGAGCGGTTTCGCGGTTTCGCCGCGGTGAAGGTCAAGCCAAAGACCGGCCGCACGCATCAAATCCGCGTTCACATGGGGCACATTGGCTGCCCCGTGCTGTGCGACAAGCTTTACAGCGGTCGGGCGAGCGTGACGCTGAAGGATTTTTCGGGCCGAGCTTCCGATGCCGACCAAATGGTACTCGAACGCCAAGCACTGCACGCGCACCGCATTGAGTTCGACCACCCGGCAACCGGCGACCGGATGAAAATCGAAGCGCCGCTCCCGGCGGACATCGTGGCGACATTGGAAGCGCTAAAACAATTTCGCAGCTGACTCGCTCACTCACTGGCGAATCTTAATTCCAAGATGAGCTGAGCGTTAGCCGCCGACGACTGGGTTCAACAAGCGAACGGCAACGGTGACGTAGATCAAAATGCCGAGGATATCGACGATCCCTGCAACAAACGGATTGCTCATCATCGCCGGGTCCCACCCGAGGCTCTCGAACAGCAGCGGCAGAACCGAGCCGGTCAACGTCCCGCACAAAACGACTAACAGCAATGTCAACGGCACCACCAAGGTAGCGTACGGGCCCAAGCCCGCATCATCGGGCACAAACAGGAAGCAAACCAAAAAGCCCATCAGCGCAAGCCCTGACCCCAACAGCATGCCCATCTTGATCTCTCGAATCATCACCCGCCGATAGTCACGCAAGGTGATATGCCCGCGCGATAGAGCGGTGATGATCAATGTTGCACTTTGACTGCCGCTGTTACCGCCACTGCTGATGACCAGCGGAATGAACGGCACCAACCATGCCCACTGTTCGAACGGCTTTTCGTAATGCTGCAACGCGAACGCCGTCATCAATGCAAAAAAGAACAGGACCGCTAACCAGATGCCTCGTTTCCAAGTCAGCGTAAACACGGACGTTTGCAAATAGGTTTCATCCAGCGGATCAACCGCCGCGCTCCGGTAAGCGTCCTCGGTGGCTTCCTCTTGAACAACGTCGATCACGTCATCGTGAGTGATAATGCCCAGCATACGACGCTCGGGGTCAACGACGGGAATGGCCAGCAGGTCCATTCGAGCTACCTTATTGGCGACTTCCTCTTGGTCATCGTCAACAAGCGCGGCGATCAAGTCCGTTTCCATGATGTCGGAAAGTCGCGTTTCTGGCTTACGCGTCTCCGTTAGCAACTGACGCGCCGAGACTAGCCCGCGCAGATGGTCTTCTTCGTCAACGATGTACAAATAGTAAATCGTTTCGTATCCCTCGGCCTGCCGGCTGATCTCGTCGATGGCTTCACGAACGGTCAGCGTTTCAGGCAACTTGGCGAAATCGGTCGTCATCACCGCACCCGCCGTACTCTCGGGGTACTGGCTCAATCGCAGATAGTCGCGTCGTTCCTCAACCGGCATCAACGGCAGAATATCGGACACGACTCCTTCGTCCACATCCTGCAGCAGATCGACTCGATCATCGGGGGATAGCCCAGCGATCAACGCCGCCAGCTGATCCTGATTCTGCGATTCGATCAGTTCGACTTGTCGATGATGTGGAAAATAACAAAAGATATCGACCTGAGTTGCCACGTCGGCGTTAACGAGCACACCCCAAAGTTCGTGATTATCCAGCCCCTCCATGAAGTCAGCCGTTCGCGAAGGGTGCAGGGCTGTGCAGAACTCGGCCATCTCGTCGGCATTGCCCGACGCCAGCATCTCGCGCAGTTCAGGGAGGAAGAGAGTGTTGACCATGTTGGCCACCTTAAAGACGTTGTCTCGGTCGAGCTTCTACATTAACTAGCTTAATTAGCGGCCAGCAATCAACTGATCGAGCTCCGATTTTAATCGGGGAAGAATTTCGTCATAGCCGAATGCTCCGAGTGCTTCCGTGCCACGTTTCAGGTTAACGACCTTGGGGCCACACCACAGCCCTAGGTCGGCATCATCCGTTTCGCCAGGCCCGTTCACCCGGCAGCCCATGACTGCGATCGTAATCGCGTGGTCTTTCGCGTATTCGGTCATCTGCTTGACCTGTTCTGCCAGATCAATAAACGCTTCGTTTTCGACTCGACTGCAGCTGGGACACGAAATGATGTTCAGCGAGTCCGTATTGAAATCGACCACGCTACGAACGCGGCCCGCGTAAATGTCTTCGATAATTCCCCGACCGGCGTCGATTTCCTCGCCCTTGCGGCTGTTGGCAACCGTCAGCGACACCCGCACCGTGTCACCGATCCCTCGACCGATTAACTGCTCAAAGGCAATCCGCGTCTTGATGACTCCGTCGGGCGGCATGCCGGCCTCGGTAACACCCAAATGCAGTGGAATTTCCGGCCGAGCGTCTGCGAATCGCGTGTTGGCTTCGACAACTTTCGCGGGGTCACTATCCTTAAGCGAAACGCAGTAGCGAGTGAAATCGATCGAATCCAGAAACTCACAATGCTCGAGCGCCGATTCCAGCATTGGTGAAATCGAGTCCTCGGCGTCAAACTTCTCTTTCTTGGCCGGATCAACGCTACCGCAGTTCACTCCGACACGCATCGCACAATCGTTTTCGGCCGCGACCCCCGCCAGATAGCGGACCTTTTCCTGCCACGGTTTCTCAGTTTCGTGGTGGTACAGGTGCCCAGGGTTGTAGCGGATTTTATCCACGTGCGGAGCAACAATTTCCGCTAGCCGATAGTTCTCTTGAAGGTCAACCGATAGATTCGCAGTGGTTTGTTTGCGGATCTCAGCCAAAGCCGCCGCGTCCTTTTTGCTATCAACGGCGATGCGAACCACATCGGCTCCCGCGTCGTGCATCAATTGCACTAGAGCGACGGTCGCGGGGACGTCGGTGGTTTTGGTGGCCGTCATCGATTGCACGGCGATCCGGTTCCCCGCGCCGATCGTGATGGAGCCAATTTTGACGGCCCGGGTTTCGTTCCGCGTAATGTTAACCGTCGATTCTGCCATCGAATTTCATGTACCGGGGTTTTGGTTTTGAGAGCCTGTCTGGCCATTTTGGTTGATTGAGCGCCTGCTTACAATGTCGGGCGATCCGAAGGAACGTTCGTCGGCCAGAATCTGTTGGTTCGTCACGAGCGAAACGATTATTTGAATCCCTATGGCACAAAGGTCACTTTGCGAGTGAATTCTGAACCAAGCTTGACCCCCAGCTACCAACCGCGGCTGAACATCGTGCTCTATCAACCAGAGATCCCCGGCAATACCGGTGCGGTCGGGCGGACTTGTGTGGCGCTGGAGGCCAAATTATGGCTCGTGCGACCGCTGGGATTTCGTATCGACGAGAGAACCCTGCGACGAGCCGGTTTGGACTACTGGAAATTTCTGCAATGGGAGGCCGTCGATCACTGGGATCACCTGCTAGAGCGACTGGACGAATCACAGGCGTCGCGGCCTTGGTTCTATTCCCGGTTTGCCACGCAATCATTCACAGACGTTTCCTACCGGCCGGGCGATACGCTCGTTTTTGGCTGCGAAACGTCGGGCCTACCGGATTCGATTATGTCGGAACAAGCAGATCGGCTACTGCGAATTCCCACCGGTCAGCACGTCCGCAGCCTAAATCTGTCATGCAGCGTTGGCGTTGCAGCCTATGAAGCCAGCCGGCAAATCGGTGGATTAGAGTAACCCCAACCGAGCTATTCTTCAGCTCCCGATTCCTGGGCGGGCTCCGACGGCTGCTCTTTCACGGATTCTGCCGGGCCACCTTCAAACGAGATGTCGGGGCGATCGGGTAGAGCCAATTCATCCGCCGGAGGTTCAGGTTGCTCCTTCGCGGTCACCAGTTCCTTACGTGTCAGCTGCAACGCTTTTAGATTTTGGCCCGAGATCACGTAGTACCACTCGCCGAAGCGTTCGTTCAGCTCCGCGACCAGTTTTTCACCCTCTGCCACTCGCTCATCAAACCGCTTCTTGTCGTCGGCATACCGCGTTTTAGCCAACTCGTAATCCACCTTGGCCTGTTCGAACGCGACAACCGCGGCGTCGTACGCCTCCGAAGCAGGATCCCGCTCTGGTTTTTTCTCCTCATCGTCGGATTCGTCGTTCGAATCATCATCAGCGGCTTTTTCGTCTTTCGATTTTTCATCTGCCGGCTCGACTGGCTCGGCTTCCTCCTCCGAAGGTTCCTCGGCAAGGGGCTCGTAGTCGGCTGGTTTCGTCGGCTCGGCTGGTTCGACAGGTTCTGTCGGCTGGTTCGACAGCAGCGACGGGTCAAACTTCACCCGCACCAGCATGTATCGGTCGGTATCATCAAAGGCCTCATTCGCGTCTTCCACCGCATCCGTTTCGGCTACGTCGTCGGATTTGTCGGCGGCTTCTTTACCGTCTTTTGATCCTTCTCCTTCGCTTTGACCTTGCGATGACTCCGCACCAGCGACCTTGATCTCTTGGCTGTCTTCTTCGAACGCCGAGCCAATCTGCAATGTGTACAACGCTCCGTCACGCGTGCCGAAAGCGATCTCGCCGTTATCCGAGACCAGTTCCAACTTCTTCGCGTTGCCGGCCAACGAGAATCCTTTGCTCTCTAGCTCCGAGACCAATCCTTGAATCGCTTGATTGAACTGCTGGGGCGATTCTTTGAACTCAGGCGCCTGATTCAGTTCCAGATCGGCGGTCAGCATCTGTTTGCCCATGAAGGTCGCCTTGCGACGAACATCAACAATTTTCAGCTCGTCCAACGTGCGAACGAGGGCCGAAACGGGGGCCGGACTGAAGGTCTCCTTCGCTTCGTCGACGCCCGCCAACTGCCACGAGCTTGGCCCCGATTTGGTTAGATCAAGCGTGTCACCCGTTTTCTTGGTCAACGCCCGCTGAGGCATGAGGGGATTGCCACTAACGGCCTCTTCCAACGTGTAATTTCGCACGTTGATCGTTTCTATATCAGCCGCTTCGACCCGCAGCAGGTCGGGGTCGATCCAGTCAGAGAACTTCGTCGACAGATCGATCCTCAACGGAACCGTGTAAGTCTGCGACTCGTCGGCACGTCGAACGTAGTAGTACGTCTGGCGGTTATCGCCGCCCTGAAAGGCTCGATCCTCGTCCGCAACAACGACGTCTTCGACTTGCTTACCGATGATGAAGTCAACGACCACGCTCTCGCTTTCGTCCATCAACCGAATACGTTGACCTGCTGATTCAGGATCGTCCAAGTCTTCACTTAGCGGATCAACAACACCTAGGCGTTGATGTTCACTCGCCCGACGTCCAGCCAGCGACGCACGTTCGATCCCGATCACGGAAGTCGCCGTTGTCGCTAAGCGAGCGGCCGCTTCGGCGGGGTAGTTTTCGTGCGATGGAATCCGCCACAGCCCGTCAACTTTGGCGACCTTAAACCGCTTGAGCGTGGCGGTTTCCGGATCCATCGAGAAAACCTCAAGCGACTGAGCCTGGTCACTGGAGGTAAAATCTTCGTAAAACGGTTTCCCGACGTCCGCAAAGTCACTGGCCGCGCGAGGTTGGTTGACAAAGTGACTAACAATCGCAGCCAAAACCAACAGGGCTGCGCTGGCGACGAAAATCTTCGTTTTGGTAGTTTCTTGCATCGGGTTCAATGTCAATTTTCGAGCAGTGGTGTAGGTTGAGCCATGCGATACTATCGCTTGGCCGTTAACTTTGGCTTCGGTCGTTAGCTTTTCGGCACACGTCGCTCCGGAGCGATGTGTTTTTCTTCTTTGCGGCGGCGGTTGGCCAGTACCATCGCGCCCAGCAAGACCGCCGGCAACGGAGCCGCAAGGATCGACGCGTATCGCACCGCGTTCTCCAATCGTGAGATTCCATCCTGCTCTTCGGTTTCCAATTTTGCGATTTTCTGTGTCAGCTCGCGGTCGAGCTTCTTTTGCCGCAGGTCAAACCGGCGCTGGGCGTCCGATGCCTCTTGCGAGGTACGCTGCATTTTTTCGAAAAAGCTAAGCGACTGGTTCGCTTCGATTTCTTCTGCCGCTGCATCAAGCTTTTCTTGCTCGGCGTCTAGTTCGCTTTGAATCTCCGCTTCCGCTTGCTGTTGCTGAACCGAGCGAGCCTGTCGGTACTCCTCGATAAACGATTCAAGCTTCACCAGCGTTCGCGGTTTCGTGCGACGATTCCGCAGTTGGACAAAATCTTCGTTGCCCGCCAACACCTCGACGGCATTCTGCAAGAAAGCGAGGTTGTCCAGCCGCTGGCCAAGCTTCTCTTCTTGCCGGCCCACCAAGTCGGACGCAAAATCTGAGTCCGTAATGAAAACGACGTCGAGAGGCGAGTCGCCTTCTCCTGTGATCCGGGCGGCCACGACGTGATCGTCTGAATCGATCGACGTCGTCGGTCGTGGCTTCACCACCACCAAATCGTCACCAATCACACTTTCGGCTTTTTCTTCTTGGATCGACATGCGGCCCGTGCGCGGGTCGAACATCTGCAATTTTTGCGTGGGAGTCATCGTCAGGTCTTCCCACGCCGTCGATCCCGAATCACTGCCTAGATTCACAAGCGGGGTAAAGGTTGTTTTGGCTCCGTCGATTGGCTTCACGACCCCCGGGTAGAACAGTAGTAGCTCTTTTAAGCCACCGGAAATCGTACTATCAGGATTGAACGCCGTCGTGTCGGCATGGTCACGAACGAACACATAGGCTCGATCGTACGGCCCATAATACTCGGGCCAGCTGCCGCCCAAGTACTCGGGCCAATCACCCTTGAAACTAGGGTGCGGGTTGTAGAGACTCCAAACCGTTTGCCCATAACCCCATTCGACACCCAACAGTTCCAACAAGTCGCTGGCTCGACCACCATCGGCTTTCGGCTGCGATGAACTGGCCAAAATTTGAGCGTACTGAGACTGAGGCGGTACGCGAGGCTGATGCGGCGCGTTGATCACACCTAGTCCCGTCGGGTTCTGATAAGTCCAGAAAAATGGCAGCGGGTCCGCCAAGATCACGGCCTTGTGACCGGCTCGCAAGTAATCGAGCAACGCCGACATGCCAGCATCGTCTAGGCTGCTGGGGTCCGCGACGATCATCACGTCCGGAGCCTCTTTTGCAGGCGGCACGACTTTCGTCGCGGCTACAGCATCGTCATCATCCCCGACTTTGTCCTTCGAATCCGTGTCTTCAGCTGGCTCGTCGGTCGGCCCTTCGGTCGGCAGGTAGTCCGCAAGATCAGCCGGGGCAATGTTCGTCAAATCAAACTGTTTCTTCAGCTCATCGAGCGCCGTATTGTACGCCCACGGAATGCGACGCCCGTTCAGCTCGGGGCCACCGAAATGAGCATCGGTGTCCAAGATACCAACGCTCAACTTGTCGTCCTTGTTCGCAACCGTCGCGATCGAGCGGCTTAGCTCGTACTCCAGCGACGCATCCTCACCCAGAAACGGGAGTGTCACATCACCATTGGGACTAGAAATATTGGCCCCCAAGAACACGTCTTGCTCAACCGTGCGGCCACCCACCTCCGAGCGATCGGCTTCGGGCTCGATCCCCAAAAACTGAGCATCAATCGCGGCCTGGCTGTTGGGCGTCACATCAACGAAGCGTACGTCCACGTACGCGCCACCGTATTCGTCGAACTGCCGCAGCAAACCAACGAATTGCTTTTTGGCATTGACGTACTTGCGAGGCACATTGCGGCTGACGAAGGACTGGATGGTGACCAGCTGTTCAGATTCTTTGACGTTCTGCAACGTGTCAACGGTCGCCTGATCGAGCGTATACAGCTGCTCGCCGGTCAAATCAGCTCGTGACCAAATGCTGGACACCGCGTTGCCGCACAGATAATTGAACGCGACCAAACCCACCGCCAACGAAGCCGCTCGCACAACAAACTGTTTGGCGAGAGTCGATTGCTGACCGCGTCGCCAGTGACGCTCGCCAATGACAACCAGGTTCAAGTACAGCATCAGCACGGTCAACGACGCAAAATACACCACGCCGGACAGCGAAATCAGGCCAAGCGTAAAATCGCGAAGATTCCACTCGAAGCCCAATCGCTCGAGGCCAATCACGCCGCGGAAGTAGGTACCGATCAACACCGGCACCGCACACATCAGGGCTCCCAGCACAAACGCGACCGATGAACTGGACGTTAATGACGATGCGAACATGCCCACCGCCAGCAACGACAGCCCCGACAGCCAATAGCCCAAATACGTCGTCGCAATGACTCCCCAATCTGGCTGACCAATCAACGCGAGCACAATCAGCTGCGTCATCGAGAACAACAGCGCGATCGTGTAAACGGCGGCAACGGCCAAGTACTTGCCGATCAAAATATCGAAATCCGACGCGGGCAAGGTAAACAGTATCGAATCCGTTCCCTGACGTCGTTCGTCGGCCCAAACCGACATCGTAATCGCCGGAATAAAAAACAACAGCAACATCGGGAACCAACGACTCAGTTGATCGAGGTTCGCCAAATTGTCTGCAAAGAACTGCGGACTAAACGCCATGACCGCGCTAACGGTTACGAAAACAACAATGAACAGGTACCCAAGAATACCCGAAAAATACTGCTTTACATTTCGCCAAAAAACGGCCGAAACAACATGCCAACGAATCATGGATCAAAACTCGGTGAAAGGTGTAACGCGTATCGCAAGTGTCAACGTGCGTTTGCGTGGGGGAGTTCTCTCGCAGAAGCAAAAGACGAATCTGAAAACGAAGTTAATCGAAACCGAACCTAGCCAACTGCCGCCGCAAACTTGGTCAGCGAGTGAAACTGCTGTTCCATCTGCTCGCGTTGGCCCATCTTCCCGATCGAGTCATCGAACACGATGCGCCCTTGATCGATCAGTACGACGCGACTGCACAGAATTTCGACCTCTTGCAAAATATGGGTCGACAGCAGCACCGTTTTGGTTTCACCCAGTTCTTTAATCAGCTGACGGATCCCAACCAACTGGTTCGGATCCAAGCCGCTGGTTGGTTCGTCCAAAATCAACACATCCGGGTCGTGCAACAACGCTTGAGCCATACCAACGCGTTGGCGAAAACCTCGTGAGAGTTTGCTGATCTGCTTGTTCCAGACTTCACTGAGGTCGCATTTTTCAACAACGAAATCGGTGCGGTCTCTTTTCTGAGCAAACGACAGCCCGCGTGCGGCGGCCAGATACTTCAATGCGCCGCGGGGCGTCATTTCTTCATACAACGGGCCATTCTCGGGCAGGTATCCAATGTGTTTGCTGGCTGCGATACGCTGCGTTTCCATCTCGTGGCCCGCAATGCGAATCGCACCTCGGGTCGGAGCGACGAACCCAGTCAACAACTTCATGGTTGTCGACTTACCAGCACCATTGGGTCCCAAAAAGGCGCAAACCTGACGGCGGGGCACAACAAAGCTAACATCATTGACCGCGGCAAACGGGCCATAAAACTTACAGAGACCCTCGGCCTCGATCATCAAACCGTCTTGGTCGCTCATCATATTCGCCAAAAAATCGATAACTAAAATGCAGTTGCAAGGGGGCACTTCGCGGCCCAATTATCAACAATTCGATTCCCGTTTCAAGTGAGAAGCCACCGCCTCGCCCAGCGCCGATCACCCGAGTGTTTTTTGCATCAGGATGCCTTGGCGGACCTCTTGGAAACCCAATTTCTTGAAAACGCCCAGCGACGCACCATCCGATTGCCGAGCTTGAGCTTCGACCATCGTGACCCCTTGTTGCATCAAGTGCCGCAATGATTCGCCGACTAGAAACGTCGCCAAGCCTGCCCGTTGCAATTGGGGTGCGATCGAAAGATCGTACAGCCCCCGAGCCGTGACGTTCCACTGACTGGCCAGCGGTTCCATGTCCCAATACGAGACCCACCCGCATTCCTCCGGGCTGATCTTGCTGGCGACAGTGAAGCGATCACGGTTGCTGCCCCCCAACGTGCAGTTCTCCCACCACGTCCGTGCCAAAGGATCTCCGTCGTTGCGAATGACGTACGTGCGTCGCAACATCATCTGCTGACGGTTGACGATCCCCTTGAAACCCGTCAACGAAAGCTCGCAAACTGAAATCGTATCGTGCTGTTCAAAACCGGCCTCCTTTAACGCATTCAGCGTCGCCACGTCGTCCGCCAACACACCCGGCACTCGACTGCCACCGTACAAACCGTGGTAAAACGGAGCATTCGGAAACCAACCGCCGTAACGAACTTCCCTCGCGCCGCGTTGCTTTAGGTAGTCACATGCATGTTGCAGCAGCTGCGCCGCGACCGAACCACGTTGCTCGTGATCGACCGTTTTCAATTGACAGATAACACCCGCGGCAGGATCAACGTCGTCAAGCGCTTCGTTCGGGCCGAGCGCCGCATGCACAAAGCCGATCGCTTGCGGCTGCTCATTTGACTCATCAATCGCCAGCCAGAGCCCGTCTCGATCAAAAAACGGTTTGCTAAAAACCTGCTGCTCTAACAAGTCGCTCGTGAGCGAACCAACCTGGCCACGCAGCGGTGGCTGGCGTTTCCACACATCCAAAATGTGCGGCGGGTCGGTGTTCAAAAACGGTCGGTAGGTGATCACAAGGCAGACGCGTCAATGGAAGTGAGTCAGGCCAACTGGCGTGCGTGGGAGGCAAACGCATGCGTCGACCAGCAAAGGCATCGAAGATCGGACATTCCTATTCGCCCCAGGTCGCTCGCATTCTTCCGCTCGCCCACAGGAGCTGTCGAACCGTCGGTACTCAATCGTAACAAAACCTGCAGCGTGCCGTACCCCGTGCTTGCAAACATTATCCCCTCGTGTCCAATCCGCCGAAACATAATTCGCAGAGCAACGAACTAAGCAGCAACTGTCGATTCGGATTGCTTCTTTTGTCGCACGGTTTTCGGTTTCCAACGCCGGTGCAGCCACCAAAACTGATTGGGGTCGACCTCAATCGCGTCGGCCAGCCGATCGTTGTACCACTGGGTCAGGCTGGTGACGTCTTTCAGCGAATCGGGCATCGTCAGCGGGTCGGCAACGCCGGTGCAGCCGATTTCGAAATGCAGCGGGCGGTCCGTTTGCCGACAGTAACTAACCATCATCGGGGCATTTCCACTAAGCGTAAACAGTGCGACGGCCTTGTGGCACGACGCCTGACGCCCCAAGAAATCAACCCAACATCCCTTATTGCCCGCGTGCTGATCTCCCAACAACGTCAGAATCCCGCCACTATCCATTACCGCCTGAATCGCCGGCGCGCTACCTTCCTTGGGTAATAGGAACTGGCCGTTGACGCTGCGAAAGCGGCGCTCGACGCAAATGTGGCCGGGCCGCTTGGCAT
>CAZLFF010000022.1:0-618 GCA_964558755.1 uncultured Pirellulaceae bacterium | reverse complement strand
CGTCGAGGTACGGATTGTCCAACGTCCGCGCGACCGTGTAGCTTGGCATGCCCAGTAGCCCGGTCACGTACCCACCGATTTCAAAATTTCCGTAGTGACCAGAAACCGCCACCAGCGGCCGGTAATCAATCAAGTAGCCCGTCATGCGGACTTCGTCACGGATGAAAACGTAGTCCCGCCAGTTAGTGTCATGAATCTTACGCGGCGCTTGGGCGACCTCGCAGCTCATCAGCAGTAAGTGGTACCACATCTTCGTGGTCATTTCGTGAACCTGCTGATCCGACGCGTCGCGATAGACGCCCAAGATGTTCTCGCGAATGACTTTCTGGCGGAACTTAAACACGTCCGTCATAAGCCACGCCAGCGACCGACAAATTCGAGCGCAGATATCGATGGGTAGGATTTGAATAAACGCCAGCAGCACGCAAAAGACGATCATCTCTAGCGTCTGTTTAAGTTTCAGCCGCATTGGCAGCGCCTTGGTTGGGGGCAGGGAAGTCTTCCGCATTTTGCCAAGTTCAACCGAATCATAAAACCCGGATTTCACCCACATTCGGGTCAATGATCGAGTGTCTGATGAGAATCCGGGACCGCGGCCATCGTTGGCAAGTCCTGAAT
>CAZLFF010000021.1:8376-37363 GCA_964558755.1 uncultured Pirellulaceae bacterium | reverse complement strand
ATTTGAAGGATCGCAAGATTGCCCTAGGGGATGAAGACGACCGCAACATTGTCGATTTGCTGGTTGACCAAGTTGAGTTCGCGAACGTCATCATTGTGAACAAAACGGATTTGGTTTCTGCCGAACAAATTGGTCTGATCAAGAAAATCATCAGTCAGCTGAACAGCACGGCAGTGGTTCTTGAATCGCACAAGAGCCAAGTTCCACTGGATTCAATTCTTGGCACGAAGCGCTTTCAGATCGAGGCGGCGGCTGAACTTTCGTCTGACTGGCTCGCTACTCCACGCGGCGAGGAAGAAACTGAAACCGAAGAGTACGGCATTTCAAATTTCACCTTTCGTAGCGACCGCCCATTTCATCCGCAACGGATCTGGGATGCTATCGGTGACGACATGGAGTCTGGTCTTTTTCAGGGCGTGTTACGCAGCAAAGGAATCGCGTGGATCGCCTCGCGTCATGACTGGGCTTACAACTGGTCGCAAGCGGGTTGCTCGGTGCTGCTTGAACCCGCTGGGTTCTGGTGGGCGTCGGCTCCCGAGGAATCGTGGCCCGAAGAAGAGGACATCATTTCCGAAATCCAAGCTCGGATGACTGACGATAAATATGGCGATCGTCAACAGGAGCTAGTGTTCATCGGCCAGAACCTAGATCAAGATCACGTCACAAGTAAGCTAAACGAATGCCTACTGACGGACGAGGAGTACGAACTTGGCCCGGGCTCTTGGGAGCATTTCCAAGACCCGATGCCAGAAATTTCAATCTCCGACGAGGAAGAAGAGTCCAGTTTCTGACAACGGGCTCAACCAGCAATCCCAGCGGTCGACCAAACCAAGTCTAAATCTCGCCTTTGAGGCCACGCTCGTAGTACTTGTGCGTGATGCTCTCTTGGTTCTCAAGCAACCAATCAATCGACGGTTCGTTCTTCATCGCCTTCTCGATCGCTTGAGTCATCGCTTTGCGGTGAATTTCAAACAGGGATTTGTGATCGAGGTTGTCGTCGGTTGAAACGCCGGGATTGAGCCAAACGCTACAGATGATGCCGAGGTCGTTTGCCTTTTCCTTTGGGATAAAACCTGCTCGCACCGCGTCAAGGACACCGTTGGCGATTGCAGCCTGAACCGTGCCCATCAAAATGTTCGTGTAGCGGCTGTTTTTCACGGTGACCTTACTGACCATCAGCGTGACCGGTCGAACTTGAACGTCAGTATTCAAGATCGCAAAAACCTTGCTATGACCAGCGGCCTGATCGCCCGTCAGTGTTGCGATCGCAGTACCAACCGGACCGTCAAGCTCTCCGATAACGACCTCCGGTTCCGCCGCGGTAAACGGAGGCCCTCCGGCGACCAAACTCTCGCCCGTTCGCATTACAATTCGATCGCTCATCAAAAACTCTCCTCGGCTTTATTGGTTTCGGTGTGGTCGATTTTCTCGATGAGCCCAAGTTTAGATACTTCCGATAGAAACGTCACCGGGTCACCTAAGCCAACGATACCTAGCCACACCGACGTGAAGCCCATCCGCCAATCGGATATGATTGTGCCTCGGGACGACGCGGAACGTCGCTCGACCGCAACCAGAAGGAGCGTCATGGAACAAGGCAATCTGCATCGCGTGTTTTTGGGCTTGGACCAGCCTCCGCTCGTTTCCGCCGCCGAGTGGCTAATCGAAACGTACCGCACCGAGTCATCGCTCGGACCGATGGTTGACCTGTCTAACGCGTTGGTGGTCCTTCCAACCGCGCGGTCGCAGCATCGGCTCCTGCAGTTGCTGGTCGCTTGCTCCGACGTGAAATCGTTGCGTTTGCAGCCACCGCGAATGATGACCATCGGGTCGCTGCCTGAGCAGTTGTACGTCGCAGCCAAACCGTTGGCATCAGAATTGACGCAGCACATCGCGTGGGTGAACGCGATCGAGCAAACGCCGGCCGACGAACTGCAACCGCTGCTGGGTGAACGCGATCCTGACGTTGTCATTGATTTTCAATCCTTGGCCACCGCGATCAGCGACCTGCACATCCGGCTGGCCAACGATATCTGGAGCTTCAACAGCGTTCACCGTGAGGTTTCAAAAGACTCTAGTTTTCTGGCCGGCGAAGCACGACGCTGGGAAGTCCTGACCGGGATCCAGCAACGTTACTACAAGTTGTTGGCGGATGAAAATTTGTGGGACCGCTACGGAGCACGTAACTTTTCGGCGGCCGGGCTGCTGAAAGCTAACGAGATTCGCTGCCAGACGGATCGCGAAATCGTGCTGGTCGGTTGCGCCGACGTTAACCGATCGACTTCTGAAATGCTGCGTCAAATTTCCGTGTCAGCCAATCGTCCAACGGACAATCGCCCGCAAATTTCTGCGCTCGTTGCGGCGGATGAGTCCATTGCGGATCGCTTTGACGAATTCGGAAGCGTTGTCACCGAAGCCTGGCTAGACGCAACGATCGCGATCGAAGACTCTCAGATCCTGATCGCCGACCGACCGACCGACCAAGCGTTCGCCGCCGCTCATTTTCTGGCCGCTCTGCCAGAGGAATCCGCGTTAGCCGCCGACCAAATCACGATCGGCCTACCCGACGAAACCCACGCACCGCTGGTTGAACGGACCCTGCGAACCATTGGACTCGAATCCCGACGCCTGGCGGGCACGCCAATCAGCCGCACCGCACCGGCGCGGCTGCTGCTGGCCGTCCGCGACTTTTTGATCGACGAATCCTACGACTCGTTCGCATCATTGATTCGTCATCCCGACTTGTTTGACTGGCTGACCGCCAGCGTGAATGCAGACGACTGGCTGCATCATTTCGACGAGTTCCAGAACGCTCAGCTTCCAAGCAGAATCGATTTGAGCGAACCGCATCCCTTCGGTGATCCCGCAATCTTGGCGACAGAGATTGACCCTAAGGATCCAAAATCGCAATCCCGAGCCCAACGGAACGCACGGACGGCCGATCGTTTGAACGAAATTGCGTTGCGTTTGGCCCAGCTGCTGCAACCTCTGACGGGTCCCCCACAACCGATCGCGGAGTGGACGACGGCGTGGAGTGAACTGTTGATTCAGGTTTACGGAAACCAAAAGATCGAAGTGCCGACCGATTCGAATGCTGGTGTGACTCCCGTCGCACTAGCGGCCTGCGAAACGCTGCTGGATATTTTGTCGGACCAAACGGACGTGCCCGATTCTTTTACGCTGGAAACTACCGCCGGCCAAGCACTCGGCTGGGCCTTGGATGCCGCGGCGGGCAGACGAGTCATCCCGGACTCAAATCCGACGGCCTTGGAACTGGCGGGCTGGCTGGACCTACCGCTGGACGATGCGGAAGTATTGATTGTCACCAGCTTTAACGAGGGCAAAGTTCCGACCTCAGAGATCGGACATCAGTTTTTGCCCAACGCGTTGTGCGAGCAGTTGCAAGTTCGTGACAACAACCGTCGCTACGCCCGCGATGCTTACGTGCTGTCGGTCATTGCCAGCGTTCGAAAACGGTTCTTGCTGATCACCGGGCGCCGCGATGAGCAGGGTGAACCGCTGCGACCGAGTCGATTGCTTTTTGCCGACACGCCGACGGTCGCCGCGCGACGGGCCCGAGCGTTTTTCCACCACGACAGCGACGGACGCTCGGCCGACTGGCTAACCACCACGAACACGCCGCCCAAAGAGCAACAGTTTACTGTCCCCGCGCCAACTCCAATCGAAACCATCGACAACCTGACGGTGACCAGTTTCCGTGAGTACATCAAATGCCCGTACCGTTTCTACCTGAACAAAGTGCTGCGGCTGGACACCATCACCGACGACTGGAGAGAACTCGACGGTGGTGCGTTCGGCGATCTGTGCCACAACGTCCTAGAGGCGTTCGCCAACGATCCGATTAAGGAATCAAAAGACGCTGACGAAATATCGGCGTTTCTATCTGCGGAACTCGACCGTCAGTCGGATGCCAAGCACGGCGGCAAGTTACCGGCGGTGCGAATTCAGATCGAACAGCTCCGCGAGCGACTGCGGGCTTTCGCGCCGCTGCAAGCTGCTCACCGCGCGGCTGGCTGGCGAATCGTTAGTACCGAAGAGCTTCTGGAGCACGAAATGGAAGTCGACGGGCAACCGTTTACCATTCGCGGCAAGATCGATCGCGTCGATCAGCATCAAACCACCGGGCAAGTGGCCGTCTGGGACTACAAGACCACCTCAAAAGGTCCGACGCCGGACTCGAAACATTACGCGCCGAAGAAGGGAAAGTGGAAAGACCTGCAATTGCCACTGTACCGACATTTGGTAAAAGAGGTCAACGCGATCGGTGATGCCAATCTAGATGACATGATCGCGGGCTTTGTGCTGTTGCACGAGAAGGCCGACGAAATCAAGTTTTGCAAAGCCGAAAAGCTACCTGGCTTGCAAGAGTCGGCCCAATTAGAGTTTGAATCGATCGTTCGCAACCTAAGATCCGCCAAGTTCTGGCCTCCGGTTTATCCGCCACCGGAGTACGCCGACGACTACGCAGCAATCTGCCAAGACAACGTGTTTGAGCGATTTTCAATCGATTCGGTTTCAGTGACGGATGCTGCCACGACGGAGGTATCCTCATGAGCCGCAACGAAACCGCCAATGAAGAACTAGAAGGCCAATTCCCGAACGAGATCATCCGGGCATCAGCGGGAACGGGTAAGACATTTGAGCTATCCAATCGCTACTTGCGTTTGCTGGCATCGGGAACTGATTCAAACTCCATTCTCGCGACCACATTCACTCGAAAAGGCGCGGGCGAGATTCTGGATCGGATCGTGGCCCGACTCTCGGCCGCCGCGCTCGATGAATCTTCAGCAAAAAAATTGTCTGAAGAGATGCAATGGATGCTCTCGACCGAACGCGCCGCCGCGGTCTTGAAGAACCTGCTACGCAGTTTGCACCGGCTGGAGATTGGAACGCTCGACAGCTTCTTCAATCGATTCGCCAAAGCGTTTAGCCTCGAACTTGGCCTCCCGGCAACGTGGGAGATTGTCGAGCAACAGCAGATCGAGCGATTGCAGGACGTAGCCATTCAAGAAATCCTCGGACATCGCAACACGGCAAATCTGCTGCACTTGATGTCTCACGGGGAAGCGACGCGAAGGATCGCAACCGAGATCCGAGCAACAGTTGGCGACCTGTACGAGGTGTTTTGTGAAACAACGCCGGACGCTTGGGAACAGATTCCGCGGCCCAGCGGGCTGATGGATGACGACGAACTAGCGGCGTTCGTGGATTCGATGGAGGACGTCGAAGTCCCGGATCTTAGCAGTTGGCAAAAAGCGTGGGCCAAACTTCAGGGCGACCTGATCGCCAAGCGATACGGTGACATCGTCAAAGCCGGCATCGTCGGTGCCGTGATCGCTGGCAAAGAGAAATACAACCGGCGAGAAATCCCCCCCGCGATCCGCGAAGTTGCCCAACGCATTAAAAAGCACTGCGCAGCAGACTTGGTCAATGGCGTCATTCTGCGGAACATTGCCACGCGCGACTTGCTACAACTGTTCCAAGACAAATTCGAACCACTCAAAAGCAGCACGGGGCAACTGCGGTTTCAAGACATCACCAGACGCCTAGCCGATTTCGTTGACCAAATTAGTGCCGAGGGGATGACGTTTCGGTTGGACAATCAGATCCGGCACCTGCTGCTGGACGAGTTCCAAGATACCTCGCCGGTTCAATGGTCGGTCATGGCTCCGTTTGCAAAACGAGTTACCGAAACAGATGACGCCCAACATTCATTCTTCTGCGTGGGCGATGTCAAACAAGCGATCTTTGGGTGGCGTGGCGGTGCGGCTGAGATTTTTGGTCGAGCGGAAGACGACCTTACGAATTTGGCCCAGACGGAGCCGCGAACGAAAAGTTATCGCAGCAGCCAGCCGGTAATCGATTTCGTCAACCACGTTTTTCAAAACCTCGCCCGCTTTACACCCGACCCGGACAAGCACAGTGTCGCACGTCAGGCCGTGCATCAGTGGCAGGATTGGTTCCAAGAACACGAAACCGCACGAACCGAACTGGAAGGGTGCTCTACGGTTGAACTTGCGGAACCGGTTAGCAAAGACGACGGCAGCGGCAAGCTGGACTCAAAAGAATCACTCTATCAAGCAACGACGAACAAGGTTCTGCAACTGAACGAGTTGCTGCCGGACGACCTAACGATTGGTGTTTTAGTTCGAACGAATGCGGAAATCGGCGAGTACATTTTTCGGCTACGGCAGGAGGGAATCGAGGCCAGTGAAGAGGGCGGCAATCCGCTTACTGACTCCGCCGCTGTCGAGATTGTTCTGGCGGCGATCAAGTTGGCCGACTCGCCCGGCGATAGTCTCGCCCGTTTTCGCGTTTCCCATTCTCCGCTGGCCGCGACCTATGGGATCGATCCGCAAACAGAAAGCAACGGTGCCGAATGTCGTCGCCAAGGTATCGCGGCGTCGGTGGCCATTCGTCGCCAGCTCGTAACCGACGGCTACGGTGCGACGATCGAACAGATGGCCCGCACGCTGGCGCCACACGGAACCGCGCGCGAGATCACGCGGCTTCAACAGCTGGTGCAAATTGCGTACGCCAGCGAATCCAATCGCGACGTGTGGCAGCTGCGCCCCAGCCGCTTCGTGGCCTACATCCGCGACGAATATCGGGCCGTCGCGCCATCGGCGGCGAGGATCCGCGTGATGACGGTCCACGCGGCGAAGGGACTGGAGTTCGACGCCGTTGTTCTGCCGCTGCGCAGCGGGCAGCACGACCGGTTGGCCGGACAGCCGCCGACGGTAGTCACCGGTCGTGACCAACCGACCGCCCCGATCAAAGTCATCACGCGGCACGTCGGAAAGAGCACCCAAGCTCTGCTGCCCAAATCGGTCCAAGAGCTGTTTGACCAACACGACGTTCGCGTGATCCGCGAGGCGATGTGCCTGCTGTACGTAGCGCTCACGCGAGCTGTTCACGCAACGCACATCATTCTCGGCCCCGATGTAAAACGAAAATCCGCCTCGGCCGCGTCCGTTGTCTTTTCGACTCTGTCCCAGGATGACCCAAACGTCGAAGACACGCTGATCGTTCACGAAGCTGGCAATCTGAATTGGTACGAGGCACAAACCGACGCGGACGAAGAAGCCACCAACCTCTCAAAGCTCGACGGGACGTTGTCCGAGTTCTACCTGCCCGCCAACGCCACGCTCGAACGGGCCGCGATTTCGTCCGAAGTCAGTTCCGGTCGTGGCCTCGCAAACCGCTACCCCTCCGAGAAGGACTTGACGACCGGCTCAACCTTCGGCGACCGGCTGCTACGTCCGCAGAACCGTCGTGCCGCAAACATTGGCTCGTTGTTGCACGCCTGTTTCGAGCAAACGACATGGTGGGACGAACATCTGCCCTCCAACGAAACGTTTGCGAATCAGTTGCAGCGGCTCGAACCCGACTCTCAAATCATTCAGCAAGTCATCAAGTCGTTTCGCAAGGTTCTCAGCCAACCGGGCATCGCGGCGTTGCTGACAGAAAAATCCTATGTCAAAAATAATGGCTGCGCGGGTGCTGATGCATTTGAAGTGATGACCGAACATCGGTTTGCGGTGGCAACGCCAACCGGAATACTCAGCGGTTCCATCGATCGACTGGTCCTGCATCTAAAAAACGATCAAGTCGTCGCCGCAGAAGTTATCGATTATAAATCGGACCACATTACAGCCGCCCAGGTCATAGACCGCATCGAGCGTTACCGCGGTCAGATGGACGCCTACCGTGAAGCCGTTTGCCAAACGTTCGGGATCTCCAACGATCAGGTCACACAAACGATTGTGTTCACATCGCTGGGAACCGTGCAATCATTGAACGCGGCCGGAGAAACAGGAAGCACGCAGACTCAGACCACGCTGTGGTAAGTCGGTCTTGGTTGGTTTGGTTTGGCAGAAAAAAGAGTCGCATTCAAACGCCAGGCAGAACCAAACCGGCTCACTCGGCAACCGGAATCCTCAACTGCCCCGATTTCTTAGGTTGATCGACCTTCCAAGTCTTAATCTGACCCGCAAAGTCACCGGCAACGATTTGCTGTGTCTCGTCATTGACACCAACCGCCGTCACGATCTCCTGTAGTCCCTTGAAGACTTGAAGCCGCTTACCCTTGCCGTCCCATAACTTGACCATTCGATCTCGGCCGCCGGTCACAAGCCGTCCGTCGCGCGAGAAAACGAGTGAACTGCAACCATCTTTGTGAGTGTCAAAGGACTTGATTGAGTTTCCGTTGCGTGGGTTCCACAATGTGACTTTGCCCGAGCGACTGCCGGTCGCGAACATTTGGCTGTCGGCTCGCCAAGCAATCGAAGTCACTGCCAGCTTGTGACTGGGCAGTCGAACATGCTGCTGACCATTGGCCGCGTCGCGGATAAACACACCACCGTTGCGATCCCCCGTGGCCAACCACTTTCCATCCGGGCTGAACGCGACTGTCGTCACCCAATCCGTATGGTCCCGTTGTTCAAACGCGGGCTCGATCAACTTCGCACCGGTTGAATCATCAAGCCGATACAACCGCACGACACGCTCGGGGCCGCCGGTCGCAACGAAGTCTCCAGCCGGCGAAATGTCCGCCGCTAAAATTTCGTCCAGTTCTTCGCCGACTTGCAACAGTGGCTCGCCCGAGGCAACATCCCACACGACCGCGTATCCTAAGGACGCAGGCCGCCCGCCGGCAGCCAGCAGCCGCGAACCGTCACGTGAAAACAGAACGATTTTCGGTTGGCCGTGCCCCCATGGCAAAACGCCCAGCAAAGAATCCTTCTTGGCAGCGTCGGGATGATGGAAGAAAACCTGATTCGCGGCCGCAACGGCAACGACGGGTGCCCACGGGCTGCTAGCGACGCTAGAAATCATTGGCAATCGAGTGACCTGCAACTGCGAATCGGTGGGCAAACCTATCGGCATCGCGATCTTGTTCGGTCGCTCGTTGGTGACGGCCGACATCGCAAACGATTTCTTTTTCGGCCGTGGTTTCGCCTTGGCGTTAACGTTAGCGATCGCACCACCGTCAATCCAGTCTCGCATCAACTTGATTTGTTCGTCCGGAATCTTGCCTCCCTTGGGCGGCATCTTGGGAGATTCCTCATGCGTCAGTAGCATGAACAAATAGCTGTCCTCGGCGGAACCTGGCTCGATCGAGTCCCCGCTACTGCCGCCCTGCATCAAAGCTCCGTAGTTCGTGACGTCTAAATCGCCCGCTCGCTTGGTGCCGTTATGACAACCAGCGCAGTGCTGCCGAAGAATCGGCTTCGCATGATCGACGTAAGTCAACTTGGGTTCCGCTGGCTTAGATTCATCAGCCATCACCGGACAGGCCGATATCATCAACATGCACCAAAGCAGGCGCAGTGTAGCGACGCGAAGTCGTTGTTGCGTCTGGCCACGAACGAGAAAACGGATTCCGCAGGCCTTTGCAGTCGCAAGAGAACGGTCCCTCACTAACGTGTCGGGTTGCGATGAGTTTGATAACATGTCGCGGTAATTCATAGAGATTCGTCAGACCGTCGAGTTGCGGTTCAAAACACGGCCTAATGATTGAACAAAAACTCGCGAGAGTTCAGCAGCGCCCAGAAGATGTCCTCCAGTGATTGCTGACGGTCATTTGAATCGTCCAACTCTTGCGTCAGCGATGCCCACTCACGCATCGTTGGCAGCCGTGACAGACATCTTAGGTACAACTCGTTTACAATCTGCTCGTTCGAAGCATCGTCCGCGATCAAACGCTTAATCACGCCACCATTCACGATCTTTTGGTGAACGGTATCGCCATTGATTAAGTGCAACGCCTGAGACAATGTCGGTTGGTTGTTGACCTCACAAGCACACACCGTGCGCCGCGGGGACTTACCGAAGGTTTTCAAAAAGTGATTCGCATAGCGCCCGTCGGCCAGTTCCGTCGCGCTGGCTCCTTTGGGCAGCTGAGCGAAATCGTTTTCGGTCTCGGTCACCTGAGCAATCACGTCCAGTAACACTTCCGCCTGAATCCGCCGCAATACCGAGCGTGAAAAATTGGTTTGATCGCTCGCGTTGGTCGCACTCGGCAACGTACTGCGCTGATAAGCCTGACTGTTGCAAATCTGACGAGCCAACGATCGGTAGTCAAATTTCGCTTCAATCAGGTGATCGGCCAGTTCGTTCAGCAAGCTTTCATTAACCGGCGGATTGCTCACGCGAAAATCATCCACCTCGTTCACGATCCCGGTCGCAAAAAAGTGAGCCCAAATGCGGTTGGCCAAGTTTCGAGCAACGTACGGGTTCTCGGGCGAAGTCAACCATTCGGCCAAGACTTGCCGCCGATCGTCACCCTTCACCACCGGAGCCTCACCGCCCAAGTACTTTGGCTGCACATTCTTGCGAGTCACCGGGTGCACTGTCCGCCCACCCGGCGTGAAGATCACCCACTCGCGCGGATCGGCCCCACGCTTACGACGCGTTTGGTCAAAGAACGCGACGAAGCCGTAATAGTCATCCATGGTCCAACGATCAAATGGATGGTTGTGACATTGCGCACACTGCAATCGCATTCCCAGAAAAACTTGAGCGACATCCTCGGCAACTTTTTTGTGGTTCGGAACGTCGCGAAGAAAGCTACTGGCCGGATTTTCAAGGTCACTGCCAACGGCGGTGACCAATTGCGTTAAAATTTCCTCAAACGGCACGTTACTTTCAAACTGCGTCTTCAACCAACGCGAGAACTTCCACGTCGCTTTGGCACTCGACTTATTCGTCGTGCGAATCCGCAGCAAATCAGCCCACTTAAGTGTCCAAATTCGGACAAACGCCGGCCCGTCGATCAACTGATCGATCAATTTTGCTCGCTTGTCTAAATCATCATCCGCCACGAAAGCTCGCAGCTGCTCGGTCGTTGGCAACGCACCCGCCAAGTCAATCATCACGCGGCGCAGGAACTCCGCATCCGTACAAATCTGCGACGGAACCAAACGCAGCCGTCGTAGTTTCGCGTGAATGGCGGCATCGATGTAGTTCGACTCATCCAGATCGTCCGGCCAATCCACCGGTTGATCGTCAAGATGAACAATGACGGGTAAGCCGACCGTGTGGGCTTCAAAACGAGCGGTCACGAACGCCTCGCCGGCTCCAATCGCAGTAACCGCGCCGTTGGGTGAAACCGCTGCGACGCTGGGGTTACTACTGGTGAACGTCGCCAGCGAGCCAACATCACGCTCGGACTGATCGACGTAAGATGCTGACACGTTTAGGTCGAGCGACTGGCCATGCCCAACCAGCACCGCCGACGTGGGCCAAATGTTGACCGAAGCAACCTTCACCGCCGTCGCGCCATCGAATTGGGCTCCCTCGGAAATCCATCTCAGCAACTGTTGATAGTGCGACGAAGACGGATCGAGCAACTTACCGCCCGTATGAGTAACCTGACCCGCCGCTTTGGCCAGCAACAGACTCTGCTCGGGCAGCGACAAATCAACTCGCCGACCCGGTAACTCACGCACGAGCGTCTCGTGGTCACCGGCCGGATCGAAACCGAACAGCGACAACCCAAACCCATCTTTTCCTCTGGCCGCACCGTGGCAACTGCCGGCGTTGCAACCGTATCGAGAAAAAATGGGAACGACGTCGTTAACAAAACTGACGTCGGCAGTTTGAGCCGAAGCATCTTGCGGACCCTCACCGTCCGCTGCCGAAGCCGAGCCCGGACCACAGATGACGACCACAACCAAGCAAAGAGCCCCGGCGAAACGAAGCGCCACATTTTCCCAACCACACCACGAACCCATCAGTTGGCCTCCTTTCCCGGCGCGAATTTGGAAACCTTCTGGGTCTTCGGTTCACCCGGCGTGACGCGCAAAGGAACGCTGCCGGCGCGAAAGACGATCGGGTGTTGCTGCTGCATCACGGTAACCTCGCACGAAACTGAGGCATGTTTGCCCACGCGGCACTTCGGCCCAACCTTCACCGAGAACACGATCTTCTCGTCGCCCGACGAAAACTCGACCGGCTCACTCATCGCGCCGGTCGGCAGTCCGACCAATTTCGCAGTGGCCGTTCCCGCGAACTCGTTCAAAGAAGTTAACTCACACGCGATGGTAACGTTGCTGCCTACGGCGACCGAAGAAAGCGGCGCGGACACCGTGGCGAAACGTTCGATCACCTCAATTTCCTGTAAGCCCGTTGAAACTGAAACCTCACCTCCCGGCGGTGCCGTCGCGGTCAGGCAAATGGGCCACGTTCCCGTCCGAGCCTTCGAGTTCGCGTGGATGACATACTTAACGCTGGTTTGGTTAGGTTTGACCGTCAACGATGGACGAGTTGAAACACCCGGCGATCGATAGGGAACACGCAGCGTCACTGGCTGGCTGAAACCTTCATCACGAACGACATTGAGCTCCAACGCCATCCGACCGTTTTGGGCAACCGGGCCAGCGGGCGGAACGAGTTCGATGGAAAACGGAGCCGGTTCCAGAATCGCCGCCGCGACTTGATCCACTTGGAAACGAAGAAAGTTCATGTTGGTTGGCTGGACTCGCATCAGCTGAGTTCGGTTGACGAAGTGGCCCTCCACCACCGGCAAACCGCTGGACTCGGTTCCTGCCGCGTCTTCTTCTGACACACCGACCCCCTTTAGCGAGATCAGCGAACCGTACAACTCCGGCAAGGCCCCCTGCCCTGCTTCTGACTCAGCTGGTTTTTCTCCCTCTGAAGATTCTGATTCCACCGAGGCAGACGACGGCAGCGTGTCTGCTTCGAAAACAACCGGGAACTCGGTCACGTCTGCCGGGATCGTCTTCGCAAGCATCCGAATACCAGCTGGCAACTCGTCCGCCACCAATCGAATCGGCCCGTCGTACTCGTCACGGTCAACCATCACGTTGCAAGAAAACCGGTTGCCGGCATGGACAGCAATCGACTGCCGACGCTGTTCGTAGCGTTCGAGCGTCCGGATTCCCAGCTCAAACGACGGCTCGATTTCACGCACGGACAAGGAATAACCAAACATCGGACCGAAACGGCCTAGCGAATCTGACACACTCAACAAATAGTCGCCGTCAGCCGGAACGTTAAACCGAAGCTGACTGTCCAAGCCCACGGCGTCTGGGTTGACCGCAAGCTGTGAACCTTCGGCTTTCAGGAGTCTTAAAGTCGTATCAATGGGCGAGCCGATCCGACCTCCAAACGTTTCAATCAGCAGCCGCTGCCCTTTCGCGGCACGCAAGCGGAAGGTATCCACGTCCCCGTCGCTGTCTAGCGCACCATAACCGGTTGATGGAACCGTCAGCACTGCTTGCTCGGACTTGTCGAGCTCTTTACTTGTTCGGTTTGGCTCGGATTCAGCAAAGATCGGACCGCTCACAGGGCGCACCGGCATCGCCGACGGTGCTTCGCCTCGCTGGTCACGAACCGGCCACTGGTTTATCGCCCCGTCATTCAAACCAAATACGCCACGTCGCTTGATCGCGCCATACGGATCACCGAGGAACGTAATTTCTGATTCGCCTTCGCGGGCTGCAACGGGCGGGACGGCCAGCTTCGGTCGCGGAAAGTTCCCGACGTGCAATCGATAACGACAGTTCATATTACCCCGACCTTCCGCATCGGCCAGATGTATCAGGTACTTTCCATCGCGAGGCAATTGCAGGGACGCATAGGGGTCTTGGCCAGTTAAAGGCGTATCATCCACGTCCGCCAAAACCGAACCGTCAGGGCCGATCACCCGCAGCGTCGCGTCACAGTAAGCGCCTAAACGCATGCCGATCACTTCGATGGACAGTCGCTCGCCCTGAGCACCCTCGACGGCGAACCAATCGTGGTCTTCGTCTGCAAGCGTGCCACCAACCACGACGCCAAGTGCTCGCGGCAGTGACGAAGCATATCCGACGGGCTGAATCGGATGAGCTTGCTCAGGCGAATGGTTTGGCTCAACTTCGTGAACCGCGCCGCTGGCTTCTACGTGAAAGATTCGGTAGTCGCTAATCCCCGACCGCGTGCGCAATTGAGCAACGTGCTGCCCCAAGCGACAATCGGAATCGACTTCGACTTGGACCTCAATTTTTTTAGGTGAAACGATCTTAATCGACTTAGCGGTAACGCCGTCTTGGTAGAAGAACACCTCTTCCGTGTCGGCCAGACGCTTGCCGTGAAAGGTCAGCGTGTGACTCTGACCACGCTGAATCCCGCCGGGAGTAATTAGCTTAAGCTGCGGAAACGAAGCAAGCGCCGCGGTGCCGAAAAACGAAACCGCAATCGCCACAAAAATCGCGCCCAGCCTGCCACCGCCACAAATTGCTCGCCTGCAAGCGATCACGCCAGCAGCTCCTTTCGGACACGGCCGCCATCGACGATCTCGATCGGCCGCCCACCCGGTGCCATTAGTTCCTTGTCGGCTTTAATACCTAGGCAGTGATAAACCGTCGTGGCCCAATCTTCAACGGTCAGCGGATCTTCGGCGGGTTCGGTCGCCGTCGCGTCTGAGGAACCAAACACGGATCCTCGCTTGATACCGCCGCCAGCCAACAGGTTACTGAATACCTTGGGCCAATGATCGCGGCCCGCCTGCGCGTTAATTTTTGGTGTGCGCCCGAACTCTGATGTTACACAAACCAAAGTCGAATCCAACAATCCGCGTTCGTCCAAATCCTGAATCAACGCCGCGTAAGCTTTATCGAACGACGGCACCTGCCGTTTTATATTCTGCTCGATCCGCGTGTGATGATCCCAGCCGCCGCAAGTCATCGACACGAATCGCACACCGGCCTCAACCAAGCGTCGCGCCACCAGCATACGCGCGCCGTATTCGTTGCGGCCGTAGCGATCGCGGACCTTGCGGTCTTCTTTTGAGATATCGAATGCTTCTCTGGCTGGCTGCGAACTGACCAGCGAATACGCTTTTTGGTAGAAACTGTCCATTGCCGAGATGGTATCGGACTGCTCGCGAGTCCGAAAATGGTCGTTAACGATGTCCAACAATTGCCGACGTCGAGCGAATCGTTGCGCATCAACTTGATCGGGCAGCGAAAGATCACGGACTCGGTAGTCGCCACGCGCGGGATCGGAACCGAGGCTAAAGCCTGCGTGGGCCGAACTCAAATAACCCGGACCGGCGAACTCGTTGGGCACGTCCGGTACCAATACGTAGGGTGGCAAATGATTTCGGGGGCCGAACTCGTGCGAGACCACGCTGCCGATGCTGGGATACTGAATCGCTGGACTCGGACGGTAGCCCGTAAACATGTTGTGGACCCCACGCTCGTGGGCGGCCTCGCCATGAGTCATCGAACGAATGACGGTCAGCCGATCGGCGATCTTTGCCGTTTGCTTAAACGGCTCCGCAAAGCGAACGCCCGTCAAACGGGTCGCAATACTATCAAGCGGCCCACGGTACTCGGCCGGCGCGTGAGGCTTGGGGTCGAACGATTCCTGCTGAGCGATTCCACCGGGCAGGAAAATGAAGATGACGGACTTCGCGGTGCCCTCGACCCTGTCAAAATGTTTTTGCTCAGCCTGTGCCGATTGGATTCGCAAAAAATCCGTCAGCGAGAGCCCCAGTCCTCCGACCGCGCCGACGGTCAACACGTTGCGACGACTGAGAATGTGATCTGGGCAAATCATGGATGACCTTCGAAGACGGACCTTAATTGAGTCGCATGACTGACGATTGGGCGGCAGGGTCGTAGCGTTGAAACCCAATGAGCGGGTGAAGGTTGTGGATTGGTTGGTGGATCGCGGAGATCGACCGGCGAATTGCGGGCACAAATCGCTGGTCCGGTAAAGCAAGTGTAACACACCCGTTCTTTTTACCGAGCCTAATCGGCTGACCGCCCGTCTAAGGCGCAAGAAACCACCATTAGCAACTTCTGGGCTCAAAGGTGTGAAACTCTGCGGCCCAGTCAAGGTTTTCGGCTGACGGGACCTTTGGCGACTGTTCCCTTGGGTCATGTTTTCAGCATTGTATCGGTCGATAAATCTAGATGTGCGTCGCTGAATCGCACTCCTGAGAATTGTGTATCGCCCAAGGTTGGCCCGCCATGCTTACTGCTGCTTCAAAATCTCCACACGCATGCATCAAACCAGCCAGCTTCGTTTTGGCCTTTGCTGCCACGCTGGCGCTGCTGGGAACATTTAGTGATGACACAATCGCTGAATCACCTGAGGCTGCTGAGGCGGCGGCGACCATCGCCACGGAACGCATTCGGCTGGACGGCAGCTCGCGCCGAAGCGAAACACCAGAGTCGCTGACGGAAGACGAGACAGCAACGGCTGCCACTGATCAAGTGAATGACTTCGAAGACCCAGATCGGCTTTTGCTCGAACCCGAGGAAGAAGCCGAGCAAGAAACGGACATGGCTGACGAAGACGAGCAACCAGACTCCAACGGATCACCGCTGATCGACAGGATGTTCTCCACCGACACGCGCAACCTACGAGTCAACATCGCAGAGACATCCGCCGAAACCCCCCGTGATCGCTCAGCCGAAGTGACGGACTCGATTCCGTTGAGCCTGGAAACCGTCCGTGAAGAAAAAGTGTATGCGTGGGCCGCGCCCGACATCCGCTATCAGCCGTTGTACTTCGAGGACGTAGCGCTTGAGCGATATGGTCAGACACCGTGCGGATTGAGGCAAACAGTTCTCTCGGGGATCCACTTCTTCTCATCCGCCGCGCTGCTGGGCTTTCAAAAGCTGGATCGACATCCGTGCGACTGCGATTGGCCGCTGGGCTTCTGCCGCCCGGGCAGCGACGTGCCGTTCGTCTGGCAAACTCCCATCGCGCGGTAGTCGTGGCGTTTGATCGTGGGTTGGTTGATCGTGTTCAAGTTTCTGTCTCGTGGACCGTCTGTCTGATGCTCCGTTCGCTAGACGATCCCAACTGTGCACGACCCCGACTGTTAAATCGTGCC
The DNA here is from genome assembly GCA_964558755.1 of uncultured Pirellulaceae bacterium. Taxonomy (GTDB): domain Bacteria; phylum Planctomycetota; class Planctomycetia; order Pirellulales; family Pirellulaceae; genus Mariniblastus. Next base: position 20,487 of record CAZLFF010000021.1, on the reverse strand, counting down.
GGCTTGTCAAACTTTGCCGGTAATTCGCGTGGTACCTGTTGCCGACGGTTTGAGGGTCGCAACGGAAACGATCGACCGTTGTAGCGAATGTTCCGATCATTCTGATTGTCAGAATCCTATCTATTCGCAAGGTTGCACCGATCGTGCGCACTCCGATTACTCGTCAAACCGCCGTTTGGGCCGCCCCTTGCCGCTACGTCATGCGCTGCCGGGTGCGATGCCAACTACTCGTGTTGGTCTTTGTCTTGGCCGCCGGCTGCTCGGCTCAACGCCAGGCGTCACTGGACGTCGAACCGACCTGCCCACCTTGCTTGGACGCGTATCAACAGATCGAAGTACCCGTCGAGGACGTGGATTGCGGCTGTGATCCGGACGCTTGCGAATCGGACGACTGCCTCGCCACGGGGCCGCCCGTCACGATCTCAAACTTCCACGATCAAGCACCGTGGGAGCTAACCGTGGACGAATGCGTTCACATGGCGTTGGCCAACGGACGCGTGATGCAGCGACTGGGGGGCGTGGTCACGAACTCACCGCAGGCTGCGGTAACTCTGTACGATCAAGCCCTGACCGAGACCAGCCAAGGTGGCGTCGAAGCTGCCCTGAGTGCATTCGATGCTCAGTTCAACAGCAGTCTGTTCTTCAATCATAGCGAGCGAAAATTCAACAACGCGTTCTTCGGCGGTGGTGCAGCGGCACTGACGACCGATGCGACGGCGTTTCGAACTGACCTATCGAAAACGACGGCTGCCGGAACGTCGTTCGCCATGCGAACTCAGATCGATTACAACCGCAACAACTCACCGGTCAACCGTTTTGGTAGCGCGTATGACTGGGTGAATCTCGTCGAAGTTCGCCAACCGCTATGGCGGGGTGCCGGTGCCGCCGTCAATCGCATCGCAGGGCCAAACGCAGTCCCGGGGCAATACAATGGTGTGTTGATCTCTCGAATTCGCAGCGACATCTCACTGGCCGATTTTGAAAGGTCGGTCCGCGACCTAGTTCGAGACGTTGAAACTGCGTATTGGGATCTCTACTTCGCCTACCACGACCTCGACGCTCGCCTAGAAGCACGCGACGCGGCGCGAGAGGTTTGGCATAACCGAAAACTACGGTACGACAACGAGGTCGGTCGGCCCGATGAAGAAGCCATCGCTCGGCAACAGTATTACAACTTCAAGGCTCAATCCGAATCCGCTCTCGCTGGAACCGGAGCCGGCCAACCCGGCGTTCTAGGCGCTGAGCGTACGCTGCGTCGTTTACTGGGTCTGTGCCCCGTGGACGGTCGCCTGATCCGCCCAACCTCTACGCCAGCGATCGCGCCGATCGTTTTGGATTGGGATCATTCGCAGTCGATTGCAATGCGGCAACGAGTTGAATTGCGGCGGCAAAAATGGTTCGTCAAGCAACGGCAGCTGGAACTTTTGGCGAGTCGCAACCTAAACCAATGGCGGTTTGATGTGGTGGGCCAGTACGGTGCTCGCGGTTTCGGCGACAACCTGTTTGGTAGTCGCAGTCGGCCGGAGGGAAGTGCGTTCGAAGACCTTACCAACGGTGATCTAAACGACTGGCAAGTTGGTTTCGAACTTGGCGGTGCGATCGGGAAGCGTCGGGGTTACGTGGCGGTGCGGAATGCAGAACTTAACCTTGTCCGCGAGCGGGTGATCCTCAAAGAACAACAACGACAGATTCAGCACGACCTGAACGCAGCATTCACCGAGGTCGATCGAGCCATGACGGCCATTCGCACTAGCATCAACGCTAACATTGCCATTCAAGAGGAACTGGAACCGAAACGCAAACGGGTTGAAGAAGGCCAAGAGGAAGTGTTCTTCTTGTTGGACGTGCAGCAGCGAGCCACCGTGGCGGCCAGCAACGTCCACCGCTCGATCGCCACCTATAACCAAGCGTTGTTGAACTATGAACTTACGTGCGGAACGTTGTTGCAGCGTTACAACATTCGCCTAGAAGAGGGGCCGTGGGAAGCCGGTGCGGTGGAAAACGCCGCGATCAAATCAAAGCGATTCGCATACCGCGGCCCGAACGACTGCGATCGAGACACGTGCCCGGTAAGTGCTGGCAAGCTCGCACGTTAGTGGGAACGCACATCCTGGCCTCACGTCAAGATATCATTAACCACGTGGCCGTGTACGTCGGTTAGACGAAAGTAGCGGCCTTGGAAGCGATACGTCAGTTTCTCGTGATCGATGCCTAGCAAATGCAGCATCGTGGCGTGAAGATCGTGTACGTGAACCGGGTTCTCCGTGATGTTGTAGCACAATTCATCCGTGGCTCCGTAAGTCAGACCCGGTTTGATTCCCGCGCCAGCCATCCAAATGCTAAAGCAACGGGGATGGTGATCGCGTCCGTAGGTTTTCGCGTCCAACACGCCCTGGCAATACGAGGTGCGACCAAACTCGCCGCCGAAAACCACCAGCGTATCGTCTAACATGCCCCGCTGTTTCAAATCATTCATCAGTGCAGCAGTGGGTTGATCGACGTCTCGGCACTGCCCCGGCAATTGCTTGGGCAAGTTCAGATGCTGGTCCCACCCCATGTGAAACAATTGAATGAAGCGAACATCACGCTCGGCCAATCTGCGAGCCAGCAAGCAATTGTAGGCATAGCTACCACGTTGCTTAACGTCCGGACCGTACGAATCGAGCACGTGCTGGGGCTCGTCGCTGAAATCGATCAGGTCTGGGACCGACGTTTGCATTCGGTACGCTAATTCGTACTGCTGGATCCGCGTGTTGATCTCGGGATCACCGAACTCGTCAAGCTTGTGCTGGTTTAGCTTGGCAAGATCATCCAACATCCGACGCCGCGCTGTCTCGTTCAGTCCAGCCGGATTCCCCAAGTACAAAACCGGGTCACCAATGCTCATCATCTTTACACCCGCATGGGTCGACGGCAAAAATCCGCTGCCCCACAGGCGATCGTAAAGCGGCTGGCAGTTCGGACGACCGGTCCCGCGCGAGACCATCGCGATGAAGGTCGGCAGGTTGTCGTTCATAGAACCCAGCCCGTAATGCAACCAAGACCCGATGCTGGGCCGGCCCGCGAGCTGATGTCCCGTTTGGAAAAACGTGATCGCCGGATCATGATTGATCGCTTCGGTTTTCATGGACCGGATTAAGCAAATGTCATCGGCCAAGGTCGAAATATTCGGCAACAATTCGCTGCCGAGCTCCATGCCCGACTGGCCGTTTCGAGAAAACTTGTAGCGCGAACCGGCCAGCGGAAAGCTCTTTTGGTTCGCCGTCATCCCCGTCACGCGCTGGTTCATCTCGACAAAATCGCGAAGCTCTTTCCCCTCGTTCTGTTGCAGCTTGGGCTTATAGTCGAACAGCTCTTGCTGCGACGGTGCACCGCTTTGGAACAAGTAGATCACACGTTTCGCTTTGGGCCTCGCGTGCAACTGTTTCAGCGCACCGCCAGAACTCTGATCCGCCACGGGCGAAGCGCTGGCGCTGGTTCCGCTCGAGCCCAGCATCGACGATAGTGCCGCGACGCCGATCCCGTTTGCTGACCTGCCGAAGAAGTGCCTTCGGGTGAGCAACATTCGACTTTCGTTTTCCAGATCGTCAATCAAAAGATTCTCTTGCTAAATACGCCAAACGTTTCGTAAGTGATGTTACTCGACAGTAATAAACTGATCAGTATTTAGGACTAAATGCGCTACCGCCGTGAAGGCAGCAAGCCGGGTCCTTTCTATATCCGCGTCGACTTCCGAACCACCAATCTCCAACAGCTTCTTCGCGTCGCCCGCGTTCGCGGAATAGTGCTCACGGAAGTACGCTAGGTTGTCGGCCAGTACGGATAGAACCCGGTCCTCCGGCCGCAAAGCTGTCGCTAGCTGGTATAGAAGCCGCAACTGTTTCTGCTCTCCCTCAGCTGACCGCAACGCTCGCTCAGCAAGTTTTCGCGCACTCTCCACAAAGGTCGGATCATTCATCAACACCAGTGCCTGCAACGGCGTGTTTGTCCGACGGATGGCAACGCTGCAAATCTCTCGTCCTCCCGCATCGAAGATCGTCTGTCGTGGCGGATTCACGGCCCGTTTCCAGTAACTGTACATGCTCTTGCGGTAGCGACCTTCGCCAGAATCTGGTTGGTAACGCGTTCCTTTATCGGCCGCTACGACCTCCCATAAACCGGCTGGCTGATAGGGTTTCACGGGTGGCCCACCCGGTTGGTCGACCAGCAAACCACTCGCCTGCAAAGCCAAATCGCGGATCGTAAAACCGTCAGCACGATAGCGAGGCCCGCGAGCCAGCAACCGGTTCTGTGGATCGTTCGCCACCAGTTCTTTGTTCGTCTGCGACGCCTGCCGATAGGTTTCGCTGGTAACGATCAACCGATGCATTGCCTTCACGTCCCAACCTGATTCCATAAACTCAACCGCCAACCAGTCGAGCAAATTCGGATGGCTGGGCACTTCTCCCTGCACTCCAAAATCCTCAGACGTTTTCACCAGTCCAAACCCAAAATGATCTTGCCAAATTCGGTTAACGATCACCCGAGCCGTCAAAGGATTGCGATCGGACACCAACCACCGAGCAAACTCCAACCGGTTTGACGGCTGCGCTGAATCTTCGGCGGGCCACAACACTTCGGGCACCGCGCGGGGCAGTGCTTCGTCTTTGACCGCCGCGTCATATTGACCGCGATCCAGCAGATAGGCCGGCAACGGTTCACCTGATCGTTCGCGCATGACCATAACGCGGGCTCGGTGAGCGCCGTGCTTCTTGAGCGCTTTTAGCGATGCGTTGAACTTGGCTTGGGCGTCCAACCACGCTTGGTCGGTCTTGTTGTAGTAAGTGCGAATCGCTTGCTTTTGGGGATACGAACGCTTGATCGCCTTTTGCTTGAACGCGCCAATGAGCTTTTTGTCCTTGAGCAATTTGAGCAGTTCGGTCTTGTCGCCTTCGTCAATCTTCTTTAGCCATGCGTCGTGGCGCTGGCTGGTTTCGTTCCTGGCTTTTCGCAGAACCGCTTCAGCGTCATCCGCCGCGGCAATTAACTTCTGCGGCACGTCGACCAACGGCGACACAGCGCTGACCGTCGGGTTGGCGTCCACGCCCTTGCCGATGCCTTTTTCACCAATGTTATTGAAGTACGCAAAGAGCTGGAAAAATTCCCGCTGGCTCAGCGGATCATACTTATGGTCATGACAGCGGGCACAACCAAGCGTCAGCCCTAGCCAAACGGTCGATGTCGTTTCGACTCGGTCGATCACGTTCTCCACAAAAAACTCTTCCATCAACGCCCCGCCCTCTGCGTTTTGCCGATGGTTGCGGTTAAACGCGCTGGCTAGGATCTGTGATTCGGTAGCGTCGGTCAGCATATCACCGGCCAGCTGTTCGATTGTGAACTGGTCAAAGGGCATGTTGTCACGAAACGCCATGATCACCCAATCGCGCCACGGCCAATTAGTGCGTTCATGGTCGTTCTGATATCCATCGGTGTCGGCGTAGCGAGCCGCATCGAGCCACCGCAACGTCTGGCGTTCGGCGTATGCCATCGAATCGAGCAGCAAGTCAACGTTCTCTCGATAGACGGCTTCCGTACCATCAACACCAGCGGCCTGATCTGCTTTTTGTTGGAGCGTCGAGCTGGGCAACGTTCCCGTCAACGTCAACGACGCACGTCGCAACAGTGCACGCGGTTTCGCTCGCGGCGAAGGCGTCATTCCGTTTTCAATCAGCTTGGCGGCAACGAAGATGTCGATCGGGTTGTCGGCCCAACGCTCGATGGTCGCCGCATCCCAACCGTCGATTCCCGCAGCCGCGCGGAGGCTCGCAATCGGCAATTCGGCCTTGGTCGGCCGCTCAAACGCCCAATGTTTCTCGTACGGCGCGCCCTGTTTGATCCACAGGTCAAGAATCCGCTTTTGCTCTTCGGTTAGCGAGCGGTTACTGTCCGGCGGCGGCATCTGCTCGTCTTCGTCGTCGCTGTGAATCCGACGGTGGAGCTCACTGGCCTCAGGATCGCCTGGAACGACGGCCGCGTAGTCACCCAAGTCCTCAAACAGATGTTCTTGGGTGTCCGCGCGGAACACGGATTCTTGGTTGTTGGCGTCCGGCCCGTGACAGTGGAAACACGCGTCGGACAGAATTGGACGGACTTGGCTGCCGAAATCAACGATCGGTTCAGCCAACGATTGAGCGGGCAGATGCTCGGTCGCGGACGACAGCGGATCCTCGGCCAGTGCTGCAACCAATTCAGACCGAACACCCAACCAAGCTGCCGCGACGCAACCAAGCAAAAGTAGAAATCGGGCGGGAATCAAGCTAGGCAACGGAGTAAACCCCAGGCGGCTGGGCAAGTGAAAGAGAGACATCGACGGACACGGTTTCACCGTACCACTACGGAACCCATTTCACAACATTTTGTTCCGGTGGCCGCGCGTTGGACCCCGGATTTTTCGCAATAACTGCAGCCACACACTGAAACGGCGCGAGAGAAAACTGGATTCGGCAGATCGGTTCCAGCCGCGGGTCCTATCCCGCTATCAATCAGATCAATTATCCTCATTGAATGGAAAGAGCATTTCATGATTGGTTGAACCAGCGGACTCACGAGAGCAACGAAGTTGCGCTTGGGATCGGCGATGACGCGGCTGTGATGCTGCCCAGCCCCGCCGCACAGGTGGTGACGACCGACACGATTGCCGAGGGAACTCATTTTCAAACTCGCAAAGACCCACTGAAACTGATCGGACGCAAATCGTTGGCCGTCAGTTTGAGTGACATCGCTGCGATGGGCGCGACGCCGGTCGCGACGACCTTGCACTGGCAATTGCCGAAACGATTCGAGCTGCCCGACGCACAGGAGCTGTTTCTGGGAATCGAAGAACTGGCTGGCGAGCACGGCGTCGCAATAGTCGGCGGGGACACCAATCGCTGGGACGGAGAACTGGTCATCGGAACGACGGTGATCGGGCGTCTCGATGCCAAACTTGCCCCGTGGCGGTTGAACGCGGCGGCTCCCGGGGATGCGATTGTCGTGTCCGGTGCGTTCGGCGGTAGCATTAATGGGCACCATCTGAGTTTTCAGCCTGCGGTGAAACTTGCTCAGCAACTTCGGCCATTGAAAATCGTCCGAGCTGCCACTGACGCGACCGATTCGCTCGGCCGAGACCTTGGCCTGATGGCGGCAGCCAGTCAGTGCGGCGCGGTCATCGAACCGGATGCGATTCCGCTGTCCGACGCCGTGCGACAGCATTCCTCAAGCGAGAAGGAAGCGATCGCGGCCGCTCTTTCGGACGGAGAAGACTTCGGGCTAATTTTGGCGATCCGAGAATCGGACCTTGACCGATTGAGCGAACTGCACAATGACGAATCGGCGCGGCTGACTCGAATTGGGACCTTTTGCCAACAGCAGGGACTGTGGTCGCGGGGTACCGACGGCACGCTCGAAAAATTAGACGTCTCCGGTTACGATCATTGACCATGAGCAACGCAAAATTCCAATTTGACTCCAGTGCCCTAGAGGACACCGATCGACTCGGGGTCGCGATCGGCGATGCACTCAGCCCCGGCATCGTGCTAGGGCTCGACGGAACACTCGGCGCCGGCAAGACACGGTTGACTCAGGCGATCGGTACCGGGCTAGGAATCGGGCCGAATCAGATCGTCAGCCCAACCTTTACCATCATGGTGCCTCACTCCGGCCGGCTGGATTTGGCTCATCTGGACGCCTACCGAATTGGCAGCCCCGAGGAGGTCGACGAACTGGGCCTCGACGAGATGATTGTCGATGGGGTCGTGCTGATCGTTGAATGGGCCGAGCGGATTGCCCGTTTGCTGCCGCCGTTGGACATTCGGATCGCGATCGAACACGTGGGCGATCAGGAGCGGCGTTTCGAATTGCGGGCGGAATCGCCGGCGGGGGAGCAGCTGATTGAGCAGTTGAGACAGCGGCTGGCGGCGACAGAAGTGGCCGACCGCTAGTCCACCGAGCCACCAAATTCCCTGCGTTTTCTTGGACCGGCGGCTGTTCGGCTGGTTGTTCTGGCCGAGGGGCAGAACTATCCTAGAGTCGCTGTTTTACCACCCTCGTTCTGCGCCTTGACCGACACTGTGAATTTTCGCCACCACGCTTTAACGACCGGATTGGTAGCCTGCTGCCTGCTGAGCGTCATCGTGGCGGGTCAGCTTTCGGGACAGAACAACGGTCAACGGCTTGGGTTGAGCGGTTACGATTTCCTGCCGCCACCGGACGCCAACCACCAACCGCTCCAGCCGAAGCCCGTGACCCAGCCCTTTGCTGGCAACGCGAGATCAAAGCAAATCGAAGCGGTCCCCGCCCCGGCAGGAAAGTCCGATCGCTTGCCGCCCAATCGGTTGAATTTGACGCGTCGCTACCGCCCTGCCCTACCGCAGTCCGACCTGCCGTTGCCAGGCCCAGCATCGTCGATGCCACCGGCGAATCCTACTGCTCCGCCTACCGACAATGGTCGCGGCGTTGCTCAACCGGCCAATTCAACCAACTTTGTGCCACCGACCGGCTATTCGCCCGGATCGCCAAGCCCCGCAGCGCTGCCGCTGCCCGGCCCTTCCTTGCATCCAGCGACCCCCGTGTTCGGATTTCCAACCGGACCGTCGGTCACTCCCACCGTTTCCGCGACTCCTGCCACGGCCGGTTGCGGCGCGGGTTGCACGTGTGGCGGTTGCTGCACGCCGACCTGTGTGACGAAAACGATTTACGTCCCCTGCTGGGAAACGTTTTATCGCAACGTCGTCGAAACGCGTTACCGCACGGAGACTCGTCAGCGACCATACAAGGTTTACGAAACCGTGATGGACCGTGTGGCCAAGATCGATCAGTACACCGTCAATGTAAAAGAACCGCGTTACGAAAAGTACACGCTCAACCGCAAAGAGGAATATCAAGTTCCCGAGCAGCAGAGCTACACGGTGATGGTTCCGAAGATCCGTCAGCGTGAGGAATCGGTCGATCGCGAGGAGTCCTATCAAGTGCCAATCGAGGAACCGTACACCGTAATGGTGCCTCGCAAGAAAGAGATCGAAGAAACTAAATACCGCGAGGTCGAGGAAAGAGAGCCGGTCGAGAAACGATACGTCGTCCAAGTTCCTCAAACACGCACGCGGTTGGTCACGACCTACGAAAAGGTGGCTCGCAACAAGGTCGTTCGTAAACCTTACATGACCAAACGCAAGGAAGAGCGTGAGCGGACGGTGATTCGCTATGTCGATGAGAAACGAACTCGACAGGTGAAACGCGAATACGTGGAGTACGAAAAAGTGCGTGACACGCGCAGGGTCACCAAATACCGGATGGAACCCGCCTTTCGCGAGCGGCAAGAGGCCTACGTGGACTTCCGCGAGGAAGAGCGTTTCCGCACCGAAGAACAAGTCAACCAAGTGGCGATCCCGGGCGAAGAAGAAGTCGAGTACCGGGTCTCAGTGCCGCAAACTTCAGCCAAGACAGAAACCTACTACGTCAGCGTGCCGTACGAAGAAACGGTCGAAAAATCGTACAAGGTGAAAGTCCAAGTGCCTCGCCAGGTCACGAAGACTGTCAACGTCCGCATCCCGTACGTGAAACATCGCCCTCACAGCTACCGCGTTAAAGTTCCCGTTGAGGTGATGAAAACGGGTTACCGACGCGTTAGCCGCCAAGTTGCTGAAACGAAGTACCGCATCGTCACCAAAGATATTGGCTATTGGAAGAGCTGCACGATCGAGGTTCCAACGTGCAGCATCGGGCAAGACGTTTGCGGCTGTACGACCTGTTGTGTTGGTAAACAGACGGTTCGCCAGAATCGGTGGTGCCCCCGGGTTGTGTCGCAGCGAGTACCCTACACGACCTATAAAACGGTCTACGATCGCGTGCCCTACGAGGTCCCCACGCTAACCTATCGCACCGAAACCAAGACTCGCATGGTTCCTGTGCTCAAGCACCGCACCGAACAGCGAAACGGCGAGGTCACCGTTTACAGCTATCGCGACCAAACCAAAACGCGCTCGTTCAAGGTCACTAAGTTCCGCATCGAGGCAAAAACTCGTCAGGTGCCGACGAAGAGTTACGTCGAGAAAGTCCGCACCAAGAAGCGGCAGGTGACGAGTTTCCGTAAAGACGTCGTACCCAACCGTATCCCGTACAAGGTTAGCATCCCCGAGATTCGAACCCGAACGGTCAAAGAACGGTACATGAAAAAAGTGCCTTACGAGGTCGAAGAAGAGTACTTCGTCACCGTACCGCGCGACCGGGTTGAGATGGTAACCGAAGAGTACGTGGTGCGAATGCCGGTACCCGAAATCGAAACCTACACGGTTGAGGTCCCGGAGCTTAAATACCGCGAGATCAACGAAACGGAATACTACGAGAAGCCAATCGTTCGCGAGGTCGAATACACGGTCAACGTGCCAGAGATTCGCACGAAAACGGAATACGTCACGACCAAGCGGCGCGTTCCTTACGTGGTCAAGAAGACGAAGACCGTGATGGAACCAGAAATCCGCACACGCCGGAAGTATCGCACCGAAACCGAAACCGTCACCGACATCAAGGTTCGTGCCTACACCGAAATGGTTCCCGAGGTTCTCACACGCACCGTTTACAAAACTCGCTACCGCGACGTGCCCTACACGCGGACTCAGTTGACGTGGGTGGACGTCCCAAAACAACGTCAGAAGATCACCTACACCACTGTCCCGCGCAAGGTCGCTCGGCAGCGCGTTCATACTTACACGGTTCGCATTCCGTACCAAGTGACACGGACGATTCCGGTTCAGCGGTGCCGCATGGTTCCCAAAACGATCACGGTCCCCGTTGAGCAATGCTGCGAGACCTGCATCGCTGATTTCCCGGATTTGCAAGACGCAGGGCGAGCGTATTTAGAGTACGGCATCCGCCAAACCCGCAACGCCTGGGACTGGGCGTGTGGTCGGTAACGGATTTTACCGACCGAGCTTACGCTTAATCTTGGGCCGCCAGCAACCCGTGCTTACGCGCCAGCGACAGGGTTAGGTTGTACGCTTCGCCGCTGTCGAACAGCTGAGCAACCAAAATTTCGCGACCGCGTGTTGTTTTGATTTGGATCTCTCGATCAATCTTCGTCGAATCACGCTCGTAGAACGTGATGCTGGCCGGCCAAATCGAATCGACCTCCAACGATCCATCGTTCAGCGTGTAGAAAACCTTTAACTCGACTCGGCGGCAGCGTTCGAGATCGTACCAATGGGCATCGATAATCATTCGAGATCCAACGGGTGAGACGCGGGGCAAGAGCGGGAACCAAGAGTTCCAAAACGTAATGAAAAGCCCTGGGGAAGTGGGGCGAGCCTTCATTATCGTTCGGTCCTCTGACACGGCAACCATTTTCAACGCGTTTGGCTGGCCGTTCCACTTCGTTGACGAAGTCACTCAAGCCATACACCGCTAGGCACAAGCGAAATACGCCTTCCCGCCCGCCGAATTGCGGGCTCAAAATCGACAGCCGCCGTTACTTGGACACCTGAGAGATTGTCTTAAAGTCGGCAGCCAACGAACGATAAAACTGTTGGAACACGGGGAACAGCTGGTCGTACTGCTTGCGATTCTTCGCGATCACGGGCGTCTTGCTGGTCTCGCTGATCGTTGCCGAACACGCGGCGGCGATGTTTTTGTACTCGCCCGCGCCGACGGCGGCCAACAGAGCCACACCAAATGCGGGGCCTTGCTCGGCGTTAATCGTCACGGCTGGTTTACCGAACACGTCGGCCTGAATCTGTCGCCACAACGGGCTCTTCGAGCCACCGCCCGACACACGGACTTGTTTGACCGGCACGTTCAGGTCATTGATGATCGCGAGACTGTCCCGCATCGCAAACGCGACACCCTCCATGATCGCCCGAACCATGTGCCCACGTGTGTGCTTGAGCGTTAGGCCAATGAAGCAGCCTCGCGCATCTGGGTCGGCGTGCGGTGTTCGCTCGCCAGCCATGTAGGGCAAAAAGAACAGCCCCTCGCAACCCGGTGGAATTTCGGCGGCTTCTTGATTGAGCACTTCGTAGACCTTGCCTTTGCTGGTCTTGTCCAACTCTTGACACATGGTGTCGACGAACCACCCGAGTGCACCGCCTGCCGTTAAGGTCACGC
>CAZLFF010000021.1:0-8366 GCA_964558755.1 uncultured Pirellulaceae bacterium | reverse complement strand
GACGGCGTGACAGAACGTGTGCAGCCGCCCGTCGGGATCGACTTGGACTTCGTCGCTGTGAACGAACATGATGCCGCTGGTGCCGATCGAGGTCGACAGCACGCCCTTCTTCACGACGCCCGTACCAATCCCGTTTGCTGCACAGTCACCCGCGCCACCCACGACCACACAGTCGGTTGTTAGCCCCAACTTTTTAGCCGTCGCAGCGGTCAAGTTGCCCGTCACGTCTTCCGATTCGTAGCACTTAGGAAACAGACTAAGGTCGAGGTCCAGCTTTTTCAGCAGTGGCTTGCACCAATCGCGTTTCTTAACGTCCAACAATAACGTCCCACTGGCGTCACTGACATCGGTAGCATACACACCCGTCAAGCGACGGCGCACGTCGTCTTTTGGCAGCAACACCTTTGCGGTCCGCTTGAAATTTTTCGGTTCATTGTTTCGCAACCACAGAATCTTCGGCGCGGTGAAGCCCGTCATGGCGGGGTTGGCGACCATTTTGATCAACCGTTTCCGGCCGCCAGCCAACCGCTCGATCTCTTCACACTCGGCTGCCGTTCGCTGGTCGTTCCACAGCAACGCGGGGCGAATCACTTCATCGTTTTTGTCCAAGAACACGCTGCCGTGCATTTGACCCGAGAGTCCGATCGCCTTGACGTCCGCCGCCTTGACCTTCGCTTTCTTGACCACGGCTTTGATCGTTTTGACGGTCGCCTGCCACCAGAGTTCAGGGTCCTGCTCGCTCCACAGTGGTTTCGGGTGAGAACTGCCATAGGTGACGGTGGCCTCAGCCAGAATGTCGCCAGCGGCGTCAATCAAAATGGTTTTCGTGCCCGATGTTCCGATGTCAACGCCAAGGAAGTAATTCATGCTGGATCGTGTTGTTGCGTGAGTTAAGTTCGAGTTGCAAAATATGATCCGGATAGTTTAGCAGTCATCGGACCACTCGCGAATCGGACTCATGGACCGTGGGGCTACTCCGTTTCGAACGCGAATCTTACAATTTGCCGCATGAGCCAGATCAACAGAACGATTCGTTATCGGTGGCGCCCCGACGCGATTTTGACCTTACTGCTACTCCTTGGTTTCGTCTTGGGCGGTGCCGGTTGCACGCCAGCGGAAACAGATCAAGCGACTGATGACTCGCCTGAGACCGTTCAAGCCAGCGTGCCAGATCCACTTACGGTGCACCTGATTGGGCCGACTGAACTGGCGGCCAAAATGAAGCGTCAGTGGGCCGCACGGCGCGATGGTCAGCTAACGATCGTCACCAGCTCGCCGGATGAGTTGCGAGCGGATGCGTTACAGACCGACTCCGCTGCGGATGTCTTGATCTACCCGCCCGGTTTGCTGCCGGACCTAGTCCTGTCGGATCGACTGCTGCCGGTACCGGAATCGGTTTGGGAATCCGACGTCGTCAAGAGACGCGACTTACTGAAACACTCGCGCCAGTCGGCGGTGCAGTATCGCGACCAGGTCTGGGCGTTGCCGCTGGCGAGTCCGCAATGGATGTTGGTCTATCGAGCGGACTGGCTGCAGCAAGCGGGGGTGGCCGTTCCAAAAACTTGGGCCGAGTTCCAAACCGCAACCGAGCGACTTCGAGCGGCCGACCTGCCCATTCCAGCCGACGACCGGGTTGCCGTTCCGCTCGCCAAAGGCTGGGCCGCCCACCTATTCCTCGCGCGATGCGCGGCGTCGATTCGGCAGCAGGGGAAACTATCAACCTTGTTCGACCGATCAACCATGAAACCGCTGATCGATCAGCCGCCCTTCGTCGAGGCATTGGAATCGCTGCAGGCTTTGTTCGGGCGACTTTCTGACACCCAACCAGAAACTAAAGCGGAACTGACTCCTCGGGAACCGCGCGAAATCTATCAACGCATTGCCCAAGGCAAGTGCGCGATGGCGATTACTTGGCCTCAACCTTTGGAGCTTGACCCCGACTCGATCGACGACGCGACCGCCGCTCAGATTGCCGTCGCGCCGCTGCCGGGTTCTGGGCGCTGGTACGACCTGTTGGTGGGGAAATGGAACGAGCGATCAGCCGACGCCGTGAATGAGGTCGCGTACACGGGGTTCAGCGGCTTGGTTGGATCAGTGCTGACCGACAGCCGGCGCACTTCGACCGCGTTTGATTTGCTCGCTTGGCTGACGAGTAAATCGATCAGTAGCTTGGTGCTCACTGGGGATCAACAGAGCGGACCGTTTCGCCGCAGTCATCTAGCATCCCCTGCAAAATGGGCCGGTCCCCTGCTCTCACCCGACGCCGCAGACGCCTACGCGGCTTCGATTACCGCGGCCCATGGCGGAGACCTAGTGCTCGTGTTTCCGCGTCTGCCCGGTTATGCGGACTACGTGGACAGTTTAGATGCAGCGTTAATTGACCATTTAGTTAAAAATAAATCGGCGTCTGGATCGGCGTCCGAAACGCTCCAACTAGTCGCCCGAAAATGGGAGTTCATCACAGACAAAATCGGCCGCGAGGCCCAGACGGCGAACCTTCGCAACGTTAGCGGGCTGTAGCGGGACCGCGGAACTTCCAAGCGTTCGTCGCCCCGCGAAAGCGACTTGTTTTTGGCTTGTTCAACAAAACGGGACAGCCCGATTTTGACCTCGAACAGCTGGTTTGCTTTGTGGTCAAAACACAATTTTGCGACTTTTGCACTACTCAGCGGTGGACGGGTTGAGTATCCTTCGTCCACTAATGAACCCGCCCAGAGACGTTTTGCTAAATCAAAGACGTCCGCAAGTCGGCCGGTTTGTCAGGTCGGTCCGAAGTGACGACCTATGTGTCTCCCGCAAACTGATTAGGTGTTTTCCGCGTTTGCACGAGACTTTGTGCACGTGAAAATTTACTGATTGGTTTTGAGATGTCACTCGATATGTCGCGCGACGATAGCGCTCCGGTTGCAGACGCAGCCTCTGAAGTTTCCGACACCACCGCCGCAAAGATGGTGGTCGAAGTATTGCCCGTCGAAGTTGTTTCGGCCGAGCCAGAAGTCGCTTCGGTCGCTGTGTCGGCTCCAGCTGATCCCGTTGAGGCCGCTGCTGAGTCAGTCGAAGCGACGGAAGTCGTCGTTGAGGCCGCTGCTTCCCAACCAGCCGAATCGTCCGAGCCCATGCTGACCGAGGATGACACCGCAGCGGCAGACAGCGACGATCTGCTGAACGACGATTTTGAACCCGCCAATCCGTTCGAAGAAATGGGCTTGGCCCCAGCAGTACTCGAGGCGATCAGCGACGCTGGCTACACTCAGCCGTCCGACATCCAGGCGGAAACCATCCCGATCATTCTGGCGGGCCGTGACATCATCGGCCAAGCAGAAACGGGGTCGGGCAAAACGGCCGCGTTTGCTCTGCCATTGCTGTCCAAGATCGACATGACCGCCCGCAAGCCGCAGGTCTTGGTGCTCGCACCAACCCGAGAACTAGCGCTGCAAGTCACCGCGTCGTTCAACAAGTACGCGGCCAACGTCAAGGGTTTCCGCGCCGTGACGATCTACGGAGGACAAAACTACGAGACTCAGATTCGTGCCTTGCAGCGTGGCGTTCAAGTTGTCGTTGGCACGCCGGGTCGTGTCATGGATCACATCGGTCGCGAGACACTGGACCTAAGTTCGCTGGCTGCATTTGTGCTCGATGAAGCCGACGAGATGCTTCGCATGGGTTTCGTGGACGACATCGAATGGATCCTAGAACACATTCCGCGCGAACGACATACGATCATGTTCTCGGCAACCATGCCCGACGACATTCGACGTATCGCTCGTCAACATCTCAGCAGCCCAAAACACATTACGATCGAGAGTAAAACGGCAACCGCCGACTCGATCCAACAGCTGTTGTCCTTCGTTCACCCGCGCGACAAATCGGAAACGCTTGATCGCATTCTGCAGACCGAAGACCGCGATGGCGTACTGGTTTTCACGAAAACGAAAACGACCACCGTCGTGCTGGCCGAGTTCTTGACCGCCCGGGGCTACAAGGTCGCAGCGCTCAACGGGGACATTCCCCAGAACCAACGCGAACGCACGGTGAACCAGCTGAAGTCTGGCCGGATCGATATCTTGGTCGCAACGGACGTGGCAGCACGGGGCTTGGACGTTGATCGCATCAGCCACGTGATTAACTACGACTTCCCCCACGACACCGAAGCCTACGTTCACCGAATCGGCCGTACAGGCCGCGCCGGGCGGGACGGCACCGCGATCTTGTTTGTCGAACCACGCGAAAAGGGCAAACTTTCGCGTTTGCAACGCGCGACAAATCAGCGGATCTCTCAGCTGCGTGAAAAGTCGCTCGACGAAATCAATGACATTCGTGTCGAAAAGTTCCTGCACCGAGTCGCAGCAGCCGGGCAGGATGACCAAGTCGCGATGTTCGGCAAAATTATTGCTCGCTATCAAAAACAGAGCGACCTGCCGATCGAGGAAATCGCGGCCGCACTTGCCGTGATGGCTCAAGGCAAGACACCGCTGATCCTCAAAGAGCTGAAAACCACCCGCTCGCGAGATGATCGTGGTCGGGGAGGACGCGAACGCGGGCCTCGTCGTGATAACTCCGAAATGAAAACTTACCGGGTTGAGGTTGGCAAACAGCACGGGGTCGGTGTGGGCAACATTGTTGGCGCCATTACCAACGAGGCCAATCTTTCCAATAGCGACATCGGCCGGATCAAACTATTCGATGAGTTCAGCTTGGTCGACCTGCCAAACGATCTGCCGGATCAAACGGTTAGTCATTTGCAAAATGTTTACGTTTCCAATCGTCCGTTGCAGATCAAAGAAGATCGCGGCGGTGGAGGCCGGGGCGGTCGGCGATTCGACAGTCGGCCTCAGCGTAGCAAAAAGAACAATGGCAGCACCCGTTTCGGCAAACGGTTTGAGAAAAAGGACGGCAGCGAAAACAAGGGTGGTTACCGCGGCAAGTCGGATGGTGGATATCGCGGCAAGTCCGACAGCGGCTACCGTGGCAAATCCGACAATGGGTACCGTGCCAAGCCAGACAGTAACGGCTACGGCGATTCGAAACCGCGTTCCGGCAAGCCGTGGGAGAAGTCATCCGAGGGTTCGTCTTACGGCGGCAAGTCCAAGTTTGGTGCGAAAGCCAAAACCACCAAGTCGGGCAAGTTCAAGAAACCGTCCAAACGCAAAGGTGGACCATCGGCCGAGGGCCCCGCTAAAAAATACGTGAAGATCCGCTCCTCAAAATAGGTAGCGGACTGCCGGGCAACCCCACAAGCCCGACGGGCCAGCGAGTTAGCTCAATGTCGGGTTTCAAAAACGGATGTGCTATGTACTCAATGGCCCGGCTTGTACTACGCTATCAACGGAGTGAACCATGACGGCAATCATCACTTTGTTGGCAACGCTGATCGTGTCACTGCTGGTGACTCGAGTCGGTGCCGTTGCGTTCCAATTGACTGGCCTTTCGCAAGAGGTCGCTCGTTTTCAGGCTCTTTCCGCATTCACGGGCGTGGGGTTTACGACTCACGAAGCCGAACAGATCGTTAACCATCCTGTGCGACGCAAAATTGCTGGCTTGCTGATCGTCGGCGGAAATTTGGGTATCGCAATCGTAATCGCAAGTATGATCGCGGCCGTTGGCCAGGATGGCAGGTATTCCGTCATCATGTTCCTGCTGTTGATCGCGGGTCTTGGAGCACTTTACGTCATCGGCACCCGCCGCTGGGTCGACCAAACGATCAGCCGCATCATCGAATGGGCCTTGCTCAAATTCACGGACTTAGACGTCCGTGACTACGTGTCGTTGCTGCACTTGTCTGACGGCTACGTGGTGCTCGAACTGGTGGTCAACGACACCGATTGGATCGCCGGCCTTCCACTTGCCGAAGCCGCCCTGTCGGCCGAAGGTGTTCTGGTGCTGGGCCTACACCGGGCCAACGGCACCTACGTTGGCAGCCCCAACGGGCAGACCTTGGTCAAAGTGGGCGACACGCTCTCGCTGTACGGCCCCATCGATCGTTTGGAAGAGCTGGACATTCGTCAAAAGGGCTACCAGGGCGACCGAGCCCACCGCATTGCTGTGGCGACCCAGACCGAACAGCTAAAAGACCAAGACGAAAAAGCAGAAGCGGAAGACTTAGAAGCGACTCAGCCCAGATAGCCGATGTTCGGGCTCGAAAGAGCCTCTCGCTGACCCGCAAAACGTTTTGCAGCCCTTAATCATCACACCACGAGTCACCGCCCGCGTTGCCGTGCGCTAATTTCTGCCCGACACCGCCCGCAACCAACTTACCGGCGACGGCAAACTTGTAATCCGACTGTACAGATCACAAACAAGCCAAATGCACTTGGCTCGGGCACGGAGCAGGTAGACCCCGCTTGGGCGAGGTTCGGTTGCTGCAGGATCTGAAATCCGTCGTTGAAAACACCGCCCACTGTAAGTCCATAGGAGACATAAACAGAATCAAGGCCTTCGGCATCCGTCCCCAGCGCCGCAAAGTCACTAGGAAACAACCCACGCGGCAACAACGCGCCCAAATTATAAGGTCCACCTCCGGCCCCTGTTGTTAAGGTTCCATCGTCTTCCTCAATCTGGTCGATCAAGCCATCGACATCGAGAAAACCGATACCGGCATCATCACTTTGAATGGGCAGTGGCAAACTATCGGCAGCCTCGCCAAGCGTTGACGAGTCAAGGTTCTCGTTGATAATGGCTTCTCCCCAAATCCCGAACAACGCAACTCCCGCCCCAATGTTTGCGTAGACGTCTCCGGTCTCTTGGTCGTAATACACGTCTACCTTCGATTCGGTTAACCTCGGCAAGCATTCTACGTCAATGCTCAAGACGTCCGAAAACCGGGTCTCCCCAATACTCGGGCCAATCCGCTGAGCAACCGCTTGGCCACTTTCGGCGCAGGCAACGAAAATCGAAATCACCAGCATCAAAGAGAATCGCATCACACCATCAACCTGACAAACCTGGAGCCAAACACTCTCATAGTAGCGAAATCCTGACTCAATTGCCATCACTCAAGCTGGGCTATGCGACGCAAAATGTGACGCTCTTGCGTAGCATCGTCTCGCGGCTGCTTTCAGGAGAACAACACCGCACGACTTGCCCCAGCTCAAGACACCGCAATCACTGCGAGACGGTTCCGCAGGAGCCGCCGGCCCCTCAGAAACCAGCACTCGCGCACGTGGGCTCGACAAAGTGGGAGAAAACAGTGAAATGGGTGGATGAATGAAATCAAAGGGATCATTTTTGACTGCGACGGAACACTGGTTGATAGTGAGCCGATCACTAACAAGGTGATCATCGGACTGGCTGCTGAGATGGGCGTTGCACTCACTCACCACGATTGTCTCGACTTGTTCTCGGGTCGGAACATTGCCTGCATCGGCGAACACTTGGCCGATCAGTCTGGACGTGCCGTGCCGGAAAATTTTGTCGCCACCTTTCGAGAACGACAAGCGATCGCGTTGGAGCAAAACCTTCGCCCGATCGAAGGAGCGATCGAGTTACTCGAGGCGATTAAGCGTCCGATGTTTCTTGCTTCCAATGCGCCACGCGAGAAAATCGCAATCAACTTGCGAGTCAGCGGTCTGCGTCGGTTTTTTCCAGAAGAACGTGTTTTCAGCGCCTATGACCGAGAGATTTGGAAACCAGACCCGGATCTGTT
This sequence comes from uncultured Pirellulaceae bacterium, assembly GCA_964558755.1. Classification (GTDB taxonomy): domain Bacteria; phylum Planctomycetota; class Planctomycetia; order Pirellulales; family Pirellulaceae; genus Mariniblastus. The sequence goes on along the minus strand of CAZLFF010000021.1, from coordinate 724 downwards.
CCTCCAACCGGCCGCCCAAGCAGGCATCGCTCCGCAGAATTGTGCCGTCGTCGAAGACTCGCTGGCCGGGCTCGAAGCGGCTGCCCGCGCGGGCATGCAGGTCTTCTACTTCGCACCCCACTCGCCCCTTAATCTGCTGCGAGGAATCCAAGAACTGCCGGGCATCAAATCAATGCAAGTCGTCAGCAAGCTCTCGGAGCTAACAAAGTGGTTTGCCTAGGTAAATCCAACCATGCCGACACGTGCCCGCCCAGAAATCGGCTCAGCCTTCAAGCGAGCCTCGTTGCAGCGTCAGCTTGATGGCGTGCAGCCCAGTTCGATGCAAGACATTATGGAGCAGGCACTAGAAAACTGGCTTAAAGATCATGGCTTCGACATCTAGACCGCTTTGAGACGCGCCTACCGGACATTGGCAGTCACTACTAGTCATCAAGTACACTCATTTTAACGTCTACGCCGTCCCAAAGCCCGTCATCGATTCTCTCTTGAAGTAACTTTGAAACAGGGCGGATATTCAACGGATCGTCGATGCGAAATGTAAAACATGTTTTGTCTCCAACGTCACCGACGTGTAGCTTAAGCAAGTCAAACGTCCGATCGCTATCGATATCGATAACGTATATCCCGCAATATGGAAGTCCATCGGGTTTTGGAATGCCTTTTATAAGTGCAAAGACTGGGTTACCAAAACAGCAAAACGACTTGGTCTGGAATCCACATTGCG
>CAZLFF010000020.1:31061-39824 GCA_964558755.1 uncultured Pirellulaceae bacterium | reverse complement strand
TTTCCGCCGGCCCGGCTTACATTGGGTTCAACCGCCGACCACGGCGTTGGTGCCGCAAACCGTCGCTACCACGACGCTCGTGCCTGAGGTCGTTCAAAAATCTGAGCCCGTTGAGGTGACTCGTTACGTCGACACCGTCGAACGCCGCAAGGTGCCGGTCGAGGTAAAGCGAATGGTCGAGGAGGTTCAGGTTCGCAAGGTTCCAGTGACCGTCCGCCGCCCGAAAACGGTGACTCGTGTCGAGAAAATCCCGTACCAAGAAACTCGCTACGTTGAGCAAATCGTCACCAAACGTACTCCCGTTACCGAAACGACTTACGAGCCGGTAACGAAAGTCGAGCCGTACCAAGAGCAAACCTGCCGCTGGGTCCGCTACGACGAAATGACGGACAAAACCGAAACGGCGAAGCCCGCGCAGGAACAACAAACCGAACCGCGCGAATCCGTTCACCGTGCAACTACGCCAGCACAACAGCCAATTCAAACCCTATCGGTATTGGAAACACTCCCCTAAAAAGCCCCAGCCCCCAGGAACAATGATGTGACGAACACAGCGACTCGCGACCACGAAGCTGCCCAGCGCGACGCCGCCACTCAAGCTGGCGCGACGTTGCTGGAAACGAGTGAGCGACGCCCAATCACTAAAGTTCAGCGGATTGATTACTCAGATGTTCCCGTGATCCGACGACCTTCCGAACTCTACCAGCCGAATCGCCCCGGGACGATTAACGTGCCAGCGACGCAGCCTAGCCTCGATCGCACGCGTACTGAATTGGCGCGGATTAACCCCAAGGGAAGCGTTTTCGAAACGGAGCCCAGAACAAACGCCGACATCGACTGGTCCGCCCCACCAGCCAAGCTCCCTTAAGACTGTCAGCACCGCTTGCGACAGCGTCTGCTGACATCCCCGCCCGTCCACGTCTGCGAATATCACGCGCACTCCAATGTCTCTGACCGAATCGACCACTTCCGAAATGCCCTTGGCCAATCGGCGCGTCGTGTTCGTGGGCAAGCTCGGGTCGATGAATCGCAAGGAAGCCCGTGAGCTGGTTCGAAAGCACGGTGGCGTGACGCTCGATAAGATCGACTCGACGGTGAATGTCGTCGTGATCGGCGCCGACCAGCTTTCGTCCGATCCGCATGACCAGCTGCTTGACGACTGGGTGATCGACGCGGCTTCGACTCAACAAGTCGACGTAATTTCCGAGACCGATTTGTGGCAACGTTTAGGTTTTGTTGAACCCGAACTTGAGGTCGGCCGTCTGTACACGCCAGCGATGCTGGCCGACCTACTGGAACTGCCCATCGCAACGATCCGACGTTGGCATCGCCGCGGCTTGATCTGCCCGACTCGACAAGTCCACAAGCTGGCGTATTTTGATTTCCAAGAAGTCGCCGCGGCGCGAAGACTGGCTCGGCTGATCGATAGTGGTGCCGACCCAAAACGCATCGAGGCCCGGCTTTCACGGTTGGCCAGTTTGTATCCTGACCTGCAACGCCCACTGTCTCAACTGTCCGTCATCGTTGAAGGCCAACAAGTGCTGCTTCGGCAAGGCGAGGGACTCGTTGAACCCGGCGGGCAAATGCGTATCGATTTCGATTCACCCGACGCTGCCAAAACCGACTGTGACGAGGCCGATCGACCGCAGACGACCTTGCGTCTTCATCACGGCACAGGCGCAGCTAACGAATTCGATGAACCCAACCTTCGCATCACTGACTCGTTAGCAACGCCCGCGGATTTTGTTGATCTCGCGATTGAGTACGAGGATGAAGGGCAGATCGCGATGGCGATCGACACCTATCGCTCGTTAGCGTTAGGCTTCGGAGCAACGGCCGACATCTGCTTTCGAATTGCGGAACTGCTGTACCAAACGGGCGATTACTCGGGCGCTCGTGAGCGATATTTCATGGCGGTCGAACTGGATGAAACCTTCGTTGAGGCGCGGGCGAATCTGGGCTGTGTCTTGATGGAGCTCAACGAACTCGAGCCCGCGATCGCAGCATTCGAGGGCGCGCTATTGCACCACGGTGATTATCCCGATGCCCACTATCACCTTGCCCGCGCGTTGGACCAAGTCGATCGCTCGGCCGAGGCAACGCCTCACTGGCAGCAGTTCTTGGACCTCGCCCCCAAAAGCCATTGGGCAGAAGAAGCTCGTCAGCGTTTAACACAACAATAAACCGCAACGATCGGTCGCGGCACGCTGCCCAAGACTGACTCTGCGCGACCGGCGACTTCCCAGCGTTCGAGCCAACAATCCGCGGGTGTCAAACTTTAACGGTTACGACGGTCGCTCCGGTTCTTCGGGTTTTTCTTGCGGCCACTAACGGTTATTCCGATTGTGCCAATACGCTGGCCTAACTGCGCGCTGGCGAAGGTGAAAAGGAATTAACCATGCGTGTTGCTCAAGTTTCTACTGTCCTCGCCTGCGGAGTCGGGTTGCTAGCGTTGCCGCTGGCATTTTCCCAAAGCCCCTACGGATACCAAGGCGCGGGATCGTACCAATCGTACAGCAATCAAGACTACGCGACCTCCCGGCCTCAGCAAGCCGATCCTAGTGGGTCGAGCTATCAATCGATGTCACCTGATAGCTGGGGCAGTTCCGCTCCTTCTGGTCCAACGCCAGCCCAAGGACCATCTTACGCGGGCCCCAACGGCAGCGGCTTCAACCCTGGGGCTTACGCGACGACTCCCTATGGCACGTCACCCCACACGCCGCAGCGATATCCGCTAGGTCCTAATTCGTATCAACCATCCCTGCAAGCTGGAACCGCTACGCCAAACGGCAACCGTCCTACGAGCCCTAGCACTCCGTCACAACCATTTTACCAAGACACCGGCGCTCCCTCGATCGAAACGATGCTAGGAGGACGTGACGACATTCGGCCAGGCGCCAATCGCAGCAACGTGTTTCAACCTGCTGATTTTGACCAGCAAGACCCGCGAGACCTGCCCTTGGCTCCAACGGTGCCATCGAGCACCGGCGATGATCGTAACAATTCATTTGATATGAAAACTCCAGTTGCTGCCCCGCGGCAACAGAACCAACCTCCGCAGCAGTTGGAATTGCTGTCGCCAGCAACAGAGAGTTTGCCGATCGAGGGCTCAACCGATCCGTCGGTTCTAACTGAGGTCGAAGGCAGCTTGAACCTGCCTCCGCAGTCGACCAGCCCGCAGACAAAAGGGTCCTATTCGATCGAAGGCAGCGAATCGAGCAGCTCTTCCGATCGCCTACCTCCGAACGCACTTCCGGGCCCCGTACCCTCGACGCCCTACGCTCCATTCGAACCACGAATCCAGCAACAAGCTCAGCCGACTTTCCAACCACAAGTTCAACCACAAGTTCAAACACAAGCTCAGCCGCTGGCTCCGTACCAGATGCCGGAGGTGTTCAACCAGCCGGCAATTACCGCTCCGGCTCAAACGCACCTCATCGAGACCACGCCAGGTGTGCCGGTTCAGTTTCAGCAATCAACACCCCATGGCTTTGGGTGGGGAAACGCGCCGGGATTGTTTGGTCGCATGAAGCAAAAGCGCCAGCAGCAACCACCAACTTACCGACAACAGCAGCCGATCGAGCCTCAGCACGGACCGTTCTCGCAGCATCCTAACGGTCAAGAAAGATCTGAACGCTCGGGACCGAGGTTTCCGTTGCCGTTCGGGATCGGATCACGTCAGGGACAGGCGGAACCCACGTTTCAGCCAACGGGTCACGTGCCGCACTTGCCGCCGCAAGGACAGCAAGGCCCCGCACGGGGCCAACCGATCCCGCAGACGCAACCCAACCGCCAGTTTCGACCAGATTTGGGTCAGCGAGCACCACTGCCAACGGTCCGAAATTTTGGCACTTACGATAGTGGCCGCGAGGTCTACGATTTCGAAAACAAAAAGAAAGAGTTCCCCCCGTTTAGCGAAATTCTGGCCACCGGACGTTGGTTCGGAAACGTCGAAGCCCAACTTTTAACACCACGCTTTAATGGCTCGACCGATTTGTTGGTCGCCGACAACACAACGGCCGGTCAACCGATCGTCACGACGCGAGCGTTTGACTACGACGGTGAACTCGCACCTGTACTGCGTTTCGGCTTCGAATCAAAGTACGGACCGGGTTTCCAAATCAACTACCGTCAGCTGAATGCGGGCTCAGAATCAAACCAGTTCGCCAGCGCGGGTGCTGTTGGCGCGGCGATGGAGTTCCCCATTTACGGCTCGACTAACTCGCTAACACTTGATGCCTTCGGAGCGGGTGAAACGATCTCCGCCCAGCATTCGTTCAAGCTAGAAAACTTTGGGTTTTCGGTATTCAAAGAAGTCCAATTGCCCGTCACACGAATCACCGGCTTGTTTGGCTTTCAATATGCCAACATTACCCATCGCACGGTTGGCGAAGTCGAATCGGGCGGCGCGGTCATTCGATCGGGCAACTCGACATCAGATATCCGTGCTCTTGGCCCGCGGCTGAGGATCGAATACTTCCGACCCGTCGGCCATACGCCGCTAGAGTTCATCACGTCCTTCGGAGGTTCACTAATGTTCGGCAAGCGTGATCATTTCGTCACGGTGACGGACAGCGGTTCGTTCACGCGCCGTGACGTTGACGAGCTGTTGACGACGGTCGATTTTTTGACCGGCATTCAAATTCGCAAACGACTTAATGAAACGGATTCAGTCTTTGCTCGCATCAGCTTCATCAACCAATCGTACAACAACGGCGGCAGCGCCGGGCAACCGGATGATGATTTCGGACTACGTGGCTTCTCATTTTTGGCTGGCTTGAATCGTTAACGAAGCCACCGGCTGCTTAGTCGTACGCCAAGAACCCGAGATGTAGCTCGGCGTGGCGCAGGTTGATACCGATGCGCTGTTTCTCGGTGACCGCGCCAAAGGCTGGGCTGTCGAACTTGGCCGGCTCCCCGGACTTCAAGCGTTCGAAGGCTGCTTTCAATCGGTTGGCCGCTGCTTGCGTTTCCATCTCTTCCATCCCATGCGTACCGCCGGGGACACCCGGAAGTCGAATTCCGGGTGACATGCCTTTTCTGATCAGACCACCAAGCATTCGACGCATGATAAACCGAACCAACCACGGTGGCTTGCTGGGCGGGAACCCTTCCCAGCCGTACTCCAGCCATGCGGCGACGTGAGCCATATTCTGACCGGCGGTCCAGTTGCCCAACGTTTTCAACCTGCCATTTTGATCTGCGGCAGCAATGCGATCGATTTCGGCCAAGCACTCGTCGATCGATTCGAACCACAACCGACGGCGTTCCACCTTCTTTGTTTCAATCATCCCTATGCCTCCGCTTGCTGTCTGATAATGACAAACATTTTTTCCCAACGAAGCTTCCATCGCAAGGCAATGCGTGGCTTGTCCAATGGCGTGCCGCTGACAGAATTCCGCCGAGCTATTAAAATCCGGGTCTCATGAACGACAAAGAAACCGCAACCAACGAAGCATCCAACTCGCGAGACAAGCTGGCCGGATGGCTATTGGTCATGTTCGTTGTGGTCACGATCGTCAATTTTGGTTCACGTTTTTTTCCCGATGGCGAGAACCAGTTTGTTAACACTCCGCCCACCCGAATCAATGCAGCCGGATTTGCGTTCCCGATTATTTGGAGCGTCATCTTTTTCGGCATGATTGGATTCGCTGCGTGGCTGCGTGGCAGGTTGGCGGACCGATCGAGTTCGTTAAACAAAGCAATTGTTTGCTTGATGATTGCCGGAGCGGCTTCGATTGCGTTTGTTCCCATTAGTTTGTACACGACTTATACGCTGGGTTGGATCGACATTTTGGTTCACCTCGTCGCGCTGGTTGCTGCTCAATTTTTCTTGCGCCGCCACGTGCGGCGATCGCCCGCGTTGCCTTCGGCCAGCGGCTGGCCTTATTGGGTCCCTTCGATTTACCTTGGCTGGATCTGCGCGGCGACCGCGATTAGTTCGGCTTTAGCGTTGCGTGAACAGGGGATTTTGATCGACCCCGAATTGGCGACTCTGGTCACGCTATCGGTGCTCGGTTGCCTCACCATTGTCGGTGCGTTGATGATTGAGCAACGAGACGGAGTATTTGGACTGACTTTGGCGTGGGCGTTTTTGGCGATCGGAGTTCAACAGACCAAGTTCCCCAAGATTCAAATGGCGGCGTTTGGTGCGGCCGCAACGCTGACCGTGATGGCCGGTACGGCGTGGTGGCTACAGCGGTTTCACTACGCAACCAACCTTGCAAGCGAGAAATGAGAGATTCAGATGACCGGGACTTTTGGTTGAAATGACGGACTTCTGTTTTCAGGGCCGATAGGTTCGAGGTTCTGAATTTCAGATTTGATATTTCACATTTCATATTTTCAATGCAAGCTCCGCCGCACTTCCAACCCCACTCACCTCAGCTTCAGACTTCACAAACTTAAAACCGAAAACCGCCCTCAATGGCTAAACTCTACTTCTATTATTCCGCGATGAACGCGGGCAAGAGCACGACCTTGCTGCAGGCTGCGCATAACTATGAAGAGCGTGGTATGCGAGTGCTTTTGTTCACGCCAGTGATCGATCACCGGGATGGCGAGGACAATATCTCGTCGCGAATCGGGTTACACCGAGAAGCATTCGCGTTCGAGACAGACTTCAATCTGTTTGACCATGTTCAGCAGCAGCACCAACAGGCACACGTCGACTGCGTCTTCTTGGACGAAGCTCAATTTTTGACGCCCGCCCAAGTTCTGCAGCTGACGATGGTGTGTGACAAGCTAGGCATTCCTGTGCTTTGCTATGGACTGCGAACGGATTTTCTGGGTGAAGTCTTCGACGGCAGCAAGTATCTTTTGGGTTGGGCGGATGTGCTGGGCGAGATCAAGACGATCTGCCGAAGCGGAAAAAAGGCAACGATGAATGCGCGATTGGACGCCGAGGGCAATCGAGTCGTCGAAGGCGAACAGGTTGAGATCGGCTTGAACTACGTGGCGTTATCGCGAAAAGAATTCGAGCTCGACAAAGTGTCGCCAATCGCAAAACGGTAAGCGCCGCCTCACGGTTGGTCAGGCCCGGCGTCGGCCGCGTCTAGGCTCGCCGCGTCAGAAATTCCGCTTGTGGCTGCTGCGGTTCCTTCTGCAATCGATTTTAGCCGCTGCAGACTCGCGTCGTATTGGTACTGCATTCCAGTCGCAAAAAACGGCGCCGTGAATCCGTAGAACGGTCCGCTGGGCAAAGTGCCACCGCTCGACCACGTGACTTCGGTCGTCCCGGCTTCCTCGACCAACTGGATCGAGCTGTCCATTTCTGGAAATCCAGCGAACAGGATTTTGAACTCGATCCGCTCGTTGGGCTTGCTGTTTACGATCCACATCTTGCCATCGCCACGCGGATCGGTCCAAGTTTGGGTACTACCTTCACCGGCCGCCGGGCCGCTGTACTGGACGGTTAGCCCATCGACTCGCTCGTCACTCCACTGACTCCATTGCCCCCAGCTCTGGACTTCGTTAACCAGTGGAAAAACATGGGGCGCCGGTGCGTCGATCTCGATCGCAGACTCAAACTCGTAGGACCGCGGCAGCAACGAGCCGATGACGGCAACGATTCCAATCACGATGCCAATGAGCGCTAACAAACGCAGGAAATAAACCGTCATCGAATCGCGTACTTTCTGGTTGCTAGCAGGTGGTGGTGTTTGAAACTGATCTAGGTTCGTTTGAACGACCGGTTTAGATTTTTGATCGGTTCGGATGTACGAACAGGGAAAGACTCGGAGTTTAAGCAATGAAGCTGACAGAAATTGCCATTGAGGGCAACACACCCACGGTCCAAAACCGGTTCCACCTAAGCCCGCTCGAGCCGGGTTTGAACTTTGTGTACGGCGAAAACGGCGCCGGAAAATCAACCCTCGCTCGGTTCCTACGCAAGCTTCACCTTGATGGGCAAATCGACCTAGACCCTCGGGCGTATGACCGACCCCACGACCGGGCCGGTACACTCTCGTCTATTACACCTACCGGACAAGTTTCCGTCACCAGCCAGCACGGCGCGTATCGCATCGCCCGTACGGGCTCGGGCGGTTCCGCTGGGAACGTAACATTCCACCCACTCGTGGGCGACACGAACGGTCGCGTTCGCTCGATCGAGCAACTAACGGGCTCCCTGTCCGCTTTGCCCTACGACACGGCTTACAACTTTAGCCTTCGTAACGCGTTGACGTCGCGAAAGCGATTGGCGTCTTGGCTACACGACCAGCGACAGGTCCCGCTCGGACCGGAGGCATTGAACGACGACCAAGATTGGCCCGCGCGTCAGCAGCGGATTGCGAGTTTGCAAACCGAGTTACAATTGATCTCGCAAGCGATCGATGACGCTCGCGCGAGGCGGCAAACGTTGGCCCGAGAAATTGAAGGTGCCGATCAGAACGCAAAGACGCGTTTGCACGAACTGAATCGTCAAATCGAACAAGTAGAAATTCAGCTGGGGCATTTGAACCCGTCGCTATTACGTTCGCAACTGGCGATGCTCGATCAAGAAATCAACTCGCTACAAGCTTCCATCGACGCTGCTGACGCCCATGCTGTTCAGCAACCGGTTGCCACGCCCGCAATCGACAGTTTCGCTCAACTGTATCATCGACTGGACGAACTCGACCAACAACTACATCGCTGGCGTGACGTTCAGTCGGATGTCCAACAGCAGCGAGTGCGTCTAAAAGACGAGATGCTGGTTTGGAACGATATGACGTTAGAGTCAGACGAGCATCCGTACCACAACGCCCGTGAGATCCTGGTTGG
>CAZLFF010000020.1:7839-31051 GCA_964558755.1 uncultured Pirellulaceae bacterium | reverse complement strand
ATCAAGCAGAACAAACGGCGCGGCGATGGGCGGGCACGACCGCGTCACAGATTGATGTGACTCAGATGGCCGCAGCCGTCGACGAGCTATGCGGCCAGATGCGTCAGGATTTGTATGGGCTGTGCCAGGAACTATCGACTCAGTACAAAACCATCCGCCAACGTGCCGCCGCGCTAGAGCTGAAACAGCTGCGTCGCTGCTACCACGAAATGGGTGAGAACACGCAACGCCTGGTCCAGCGACGTGCCCGTGTGCTGTCTGAAATTCGCTCCGTCGATCCAGCCGGCGCCGACGCGATTGAGCGATCAGAACACGCGTTTTGTGAGTGTGCAAAGCACGAGGGCTACCTAAACGCCCGACGTCGCTACCTGGGCGAGCTTACCTCGACCGCACCAAAAGTCACCGTCGTCCGACCCGACACCACTCGGCAGCGACAGCAACTGAGCACCCTTCAACAACGACGGAGCGAGCTGCTATCGTCACTGGCTGCCAGCGAAGCCGGCCACGCCGATCTTGAACGACAGCGGATCGAGTTGACTCGACAGCGCGACGGCGTCCACATCATTGACGTCTCGCCCCTGCGTGAACAGGTGGCTCAAATCGATGCGGATCTAGCGTCAAAACACACGCGGCAACGTTCACTCAGCAGCGAACTAGACGCGGAACTGGCGGTCAAGCACGTTCCCGCCAACCCAACTTTAGTTAACGCCAGCCAACTGTTGAACCAAATGACAAGGGGCGAACTGACGGGCCTGTTTCTTCAGCCGGCCACCGGCTCCAACGGAAACTTGGGCGAGCGGTTTGACATGCTTGTACTTGATTCTCGCGGCACAACGCACGAATTCACCAGCCTCAGTAACGCTCGGCAACACCAGGCCTACCTGAGCCTCGCGCTGGCAACCGTCGCAACGATCGGTCGACCTCATCAAGTCGAGGTGCCTGTCGTGATCGACGACGCGTTTGTGCAAATTGGTCCGCAGGACGTTGATGCAACGCTCGCGACCTTGCACGACTTCAGCGTTCAGAATGATCAGCAGATTCTATTGCTTAGCCAGCATCGTTACCTCGCGGACCGGCTACCCGGCATGCCTGTGTTTGAACTGGCTTCGCCAGATGTCCGTACGCAGACCATTCCCGCTGCTCGGCCAGAAACTGTCACGCGCCATGAGGTAACCGCACCAAAGCGTTACGATAGTCGACTGGTTAGCTCAGGTGTGGTCGCGAACGTGCTGCCGGCCGTGTCGGCCGATCGATTCAAGTTGCCGCCAGAACAGGCCCAGCCACCTCAACCGATTTCCAACCGTCCGTACCCGCTGTCCAAGTACTCGACCAATCCTGCCGCGGCCGAGAATCACTTGTGGCCCGCTTTGGCGGACGAAACCCATCAGCAAGACGATTATCGTTTGCCTTGGTCGCCGCTGAATCAATCGATTCAGCAACGAACTGGCCACACGTCGCAACAAAAAGTCAAACCGATGTCCGCGCGAGCGTTTGTTGCGGGCCAGCCGGCAACACCCGTCGTTGCGGCCATTGCGCTTGATACGCTGGGGCTGATGGATGCCCAGCGATTGGTGATGCTGGCCGATTGTGGCGTTACGACAGCCGAGCAATTATTGAACATCGATATCGATCGTCTTAGTCCATCCTTCGACGGCCACGGAATCACGGGGCGTCAGGTGGAATCATGGCAGGATCAGGCGTGGTTGTTGCAAGCGATTCCGCAATTGCAGGCCGATGAAGCCCGTTTGCTGGTCGCGTGTGGAATCACCGATCCTCAGCATCTGGCCACATCTCACGCGGACCAATTGTTCGAGCGTATTCAACGCTACATCGGTTCGGCCGAGGGCCAACGATTCCTGCGCTCCAGTGGCAACGGACGCGATAGTTACTCGCTGAACATGTCAAACGTCCAGCGTTGGTACCAGTCCCTGAATGACAATCGATCGGCATGGGAAAATCGCTCTTCGCGCCGCTCTTCACGGCGACGCTCACGACGGGCAAGCGATCGCAACTGGAACCGATCCACAAGCTCGCGGTCCAACGAACACGAATCTCGGGCTCGAACCTTCAACGTGGGCAACTACCCCCAGCGATCGCGCACGAGCCAGGCCACCGAGTACTCGCGTTCCGATCGTGACAGCCAAAGTCGTCGCTCGAACTCGTCACGTTCTGGGTTCACATCAGATTCAAACTCCGAATCATCGCGGCGATCGTCGAGGAGTGAATCGCGAACTCGCAGTGAGCGGTCCACGACCAAGCGAAGCAAGCGATCGTCCCGCAGCTCGTCTTCCGAAGGTCGCTTGAAATTCTACTTGGACTTGGCCGACCACATCGAGGCAGCCCCGTCCATTGGCCCGAAAACGGCCGAGCGGTTCGAGGCGATCGGCGTCTCGACAGTGGCGGACTTTTTGCGTCAGACCGCGGAATCTATGGCGACTCGGCTGGATTACAAACGCTTGTCGGCGGACACCTTACGAACGTGGCAGCATCAGACCCGTCTCGTTTGCCGGGTCCCCAACCTACGAGGCCATGACGCTCAGTTGCTGGTCGCGTGCGGTGTGACCGAACCCGAAGAACTAGCGACGCTGCAGCCGCAGTCGCTGTTCGGCATCGTCGGACCGTTCTCCGAAACGAAGGAAGGCCTCAAGATCATTCGCTCAGGGAAGAAACCAGACCTAGCGGAAATCACCGATTGGATTCAGTGGGCCGAACATACACGCTCATTGCAAGCGGCGTAGCGAGCGTCGGCTGTCGCTGCGAACCATTGACGACCAAAGGTTGACACTCTCATGCGACTTACGCCGGTCACCGCTCAAATGCTGCTGCTGAAATGCGACGGCGATGAAATCTGGAGCGTCGAAACGTGCCGCGCCGAGGGCGTTCCCGAGGCGTGGATCGAGGAACTCTCGAACGCCTTCGAATCTGGGTTCGATTCAGACCGTAACACGATTTACGAATCCGGTCGCATGGTCAATCAATACCATGGCGTGCTGGACCTGCACTTGGCCTACAAACTGGCCGAGTTTCTGGGCATCGATTGGCAGGCCGCGACCGCGATGGCGCTGGGGCGTCAGGCGGAGGTCGCTGCGATCAAAGCCGCGTTGGACGAACTGTAACGCGACGACACCAAAACGCTATTCCGCTAAATCCGGCGTGGGCTCACCCGGGTTCTACCTCCCGACATGATTGAAACGCTAGCCCCAAGTGACAGCACATTTCGCTGCGTGCAGGTTCGTGATTTCGGTCGCCGTGGCGTGAACGACAACCGCTTTGGCGGTAACGATTTCTGGGCAGCGATGAACGCGTGATAACTTGATTGAGCGCGCCAACGGGTTGCTTGTGCTGGCACGCCAATGCGCAAAATTTTGGCTCGCCGTTGCCGATTGCGCGACCGATCGCGATAGTTGCCAGCGAGAAATGCTCATCAAACCACCCATGAGCAGTCGATACCCCCTAAGCGCCTTATTCTTCCTTATTTCGCATCAATCACGAGCTAAGCAACTTGGCAATCAGTCATTCCGCAAACTTGTAAACGAGCGTTTCGTTTTCGCGAACTGTGGCTGGTCGAGCTGCCCTTCGGAGGCTGCCCATGACGACGCTACGATTCCTTTCGACGCTGGCAATCGCCACGCTGATTTCAACCGCATCGTCGGACGCCCTCGCTCAAGTGGGTCGCGGCAGCGGACTCTGGAAGTGGACCCCGCTCGCCGACCACCACTCGGCGATCGTCGAAATTTCTTCCGGCGGCGGTTCGGGCACAGGCGTTCTGATTTCGATCGACGAGGACAAGCCAGTCAAAGATGGCTTCGAGGGCTATTGCCTAACCGCGTGGCACGTCATCCAAGATGATGTCGAGAGCGACAAGATCAAGGTCCGCTTTCGCAACGGACGCGGTGCCAAAGGCTGTCGAGTTGTTCAATCAAACGAAGAAAAAGACATCGCGCTGGTTTGGACTTGGGTCCCCGCCGGCGTGAAACCGGCCAAGCTGGCGAGGCAACCGATCGAACGGGGCGACACGCTTGAGTTCGCCGGTTTGGGTGGCGGCAGCGAGCTAAAATGCTGCGTGCGTCACTTCAGCGCGATGGCGTCTCCGCCGTCCACGATCGAAAAAATCTTCGCCGACGTGCCGCTGCTGCCCGGTGATTCAGGCGGGCCCGTGTTTAACTCAAATCAGGAAGTCGTCGGTATTATCTCGGGCGGTTGGTTCTGGTGGAACAGCGGGGTGAAATCCGACAACGGTAGCTACGTACGAACGACTTGGCCGGCCCGAGCAAGCAACATTGGCCCGATTCAAAACATGGTTGCCAAGATGGCTGAGAAAACGGATGCGAGTGACACGGTCCAGCGTTAGTTGTTGACGTCGGGGAAGCAGGCAGCTTACTCCACGGGGCGCCATCACACGTTTGGGCGCTCGACAACTCGGACGGTGACTGCGTCAGCCTGTTCATGATCGAGATGAAAGGTCTGGCCGTTAGGTGCGATGAAGGCCCATGTCTCGCCTCCGTCTGCTCGCTCACCCACCGACAACCGTTGGCCCAAGTAAACTTCTGGCACGCTGACTTCGCCGCGGATCGCGACAACCTCGACCGAGTAGCCTCGGCGAACCTGACTGGCCAACAACTCTCGCCCCACCGCTAACCGATCCGGGTCCATCGGAATCTCGGTCCCGTGTGGATCGGTCGTCGGATGTCCCAACTGATCGTCCAAGTAATCAACCGTCGCGACATCGCTGATGTGCTCTAGGCGATGAGCTTTATCATGCACCTCGCGTGCGGGCGTGCCCGTTTTCTCCAGATAAGCTTCCCACAGCCGATGAGCACGAATCAAACGTTTGGCTTGAAAATGCCCGTCGTCCGTTAGGCTGACCATGTCGCCATCGATGTCCAGCAGATCCTGCCGCGCGAGCATCGAGATCGCCGTACGAATACGCGGGTTCTGATCGTCCACGTGCTCCAACACGTTGGCAATCGAGACCTTTTGTCCCTCGCTACGCAAAATCGCCCCGAGGACATCTTCCATGACTTCCTGTGGCACCGTGTTGCGACGTCGCAGGTAGTCGGCCAGCAAACCGTAGCGTGGCGCGACGACCATCGATCCCAAAAACATCAGCGTCATCACGACAACAACCGAGGAACCCGGCGCGGCACCGGCCCAGTTGGCGATCCAAAAACCGAACCAGAAACCAAGCACGCCAATTATCGCGGACCAGACAATCATTCGATCCAAACGATCGTTCCACAAATAGGCTGTCGCGGCAGGCGTAATCATCAGCGCCACGACCAGAATCACACCAACGATCTGGACACCACAAACCACCACCAGCGATGCACACGCGGTCAACATGTACTCGACCAACAGTACGGGTACGCCGATGGACGCGGCCATGATGGGATCAAAGGTTGTCAATTGCAGCGGCCGGTAAAACAAAATAACGACAGCCAAGACGACCGAGGTCACGATCGCCAGCAGCCACAAATCGATCTCGGAAACGCCCAGCAAGTCACCGATGATGTAGTGATAGATATCGATATCAACCAGTTTGCCAAAATACTTTAGCGAGATCACAAACGCACCCATGGCAAAGATGCCGGTGTACATGATGCCGATCGCCGTGTCCTGCTTGACACGGCTGAATCGAGTCACAAAACCGACCATCGCAACGGTGGCGACGCCCGCTAAGAACGCGCCGATCAGCATCGCGGGCAGCTGAGCGGCCTCGCCCATGAAAATTTTCGTTAGTAAAAACCCAGCAATGACGCCGGCCAACATCGAGTGCGCAATCGCATCCGCCAAAAACGACATTCGGCGCAGCACGATGAAGCAACCGATCACGCTGCACACGATCGACACGAGGGTGCCGACGAGCAAAACGCGGATCAAGTATCCGGATTCCAATTGAAGTTGTTCAAGCGCTTCAAGCAAAGTCAGGTTGCCTTCATCGTTACGGGTCGCCCAAAGCGGGCCGCGCCGCGTGGGTTGCTATTTCTTTTCCGCCAGGTCCGCAAAGACCTTTAAGTTGCCTTCGTAAACATCGCACAGCAATCTCGGATCGAGGACGCGATCGGGCGGGCCGTAGGCGAACAGCCGCTGTTTGAGCAGCACCAGCGAATCGAAGTACTCGGCCGCTGTCGCTAGGTCATGATGAACGACGACCACGGTTTTACCCTGCTGCCGGGTCTCGGTCAGCACATCCAAGATCGCTCTTTCGGTCGCCGCGTCAACGCCCGCAAACGGTTCGTCCAACAATAGCACGTCCGCGTTCTGAGCCAACGCCCTCGCCATGAAAACGCGTTGCTGCTGGCCACCGGACAACTGCCCAATCTGCCGCCGCGCGAAGTCACTCATGCGAACTTTTTCGAGTGCTTGGTCGGCCAACCGGTAATCCTCACGCCGCAGATTTTGCCACCAGCGACGTTTGCTGTAGCGTCCCATCGCGGCGACCTCGCGAACCGTAATCGGGTAATCCCAATCAACCGCGCCGCGCTGCGGAACGTAGGCCACGCGACCGTGAGCGTTGGAGGCCTCTTCGCCGAACAAGTAGACGGAACCGTGATCGGGTTTGACGAAACCGAGAATTGATTTAATAAAAGTCGACTTCCCGGAACCATTGGGACCGATAACGCCAACCAGTTGCCCAGCTGCGATCTCAACCGAAACATCCAACAACGCGGGAACCGGACCGTAGCTGACCGTTAAGTGACGAACGCTGATCGCCAGTTCGTCAGAGAGTGACTTATCGAAGGGTGATTCTTGTCCGCTGTGAATCATTGGCCAACTCCTTCGCTAGACTGAGCGTCACCCTTGTGATCGCGACCGCCCTCGATCGCCTCAACCTCGAACGACACCGCCCCGCCGATTGAGCCCAGGTCCGCGGTGTCGGATAACGTCGCCTCTTGGATGATCGCATTGTCGCGAAAGACACGAATCCGCATCGCCGCGAGGCCTTGAGTGCTAGGATCGAGTACGGCCGATACGTTAATTTCGTTCTTGCCGTTTTCGACTTTTGGCAGCTCTTCGATCCGCACCCTTTCGTTTGCCGTCAGCGTCCCCTCACTGCGATAAACCTCTTCGCCCAAGAACCGCACCAGTAAACCGGGATCGTCCAATAAGTCATCCGGTACACAATCGAAGGTCCGGTCGATCTCAATCGCGTAATTGCCGACGGCAAAATCTGGCTCAACGGTCACGACGGAGGCCCGAATGCGGTTGGCAAAACGGGTGTAAACCAGCGTTCCGCCCAGCAGAAAAATCGCGATCAATAAAGAAAGAATGATACGCATGGCTGGGTCGCAACCCGGTCGATCCGAAGGGGCGTGCTAGGTGCTCGTTTCTATTTGAGGTTCTCAACGAGCGTCAGCACGTTCTCGCGCATCATGCCGATGTAGGTTTCGCCGGCCGAGCCCTCGTCCCCCATTGCGTCGCTGTAAAGCTCTCCGCCAATTTTGACGCCAGCGTCTCGAGCGATGCCCGTCAGCAGTTCTGGGCTGATGGTTGACTCAACAAAAATACTTTTCACCCCCAAGTCGCGAATCTGCGCCACGATCTTTTGACGTGTCTCGAGGGTCACGCCGGCGATTTCTTCTGTTGTCCAGCCGGCCGGGCTAATGCTCTCGAAACCATACGCGTTGCAAAAATAGCCAAACGCATCGTGATGCGTGACCAACAAACGTCGGTTGCGGGGAATGACGTTCACCTGCTGCTCGATCCAGCGACCGAGCACACGTAGCTGCAACAGGTACAAGTTCGCGCGAGCCTCGTAATGCGCGGCGTGGTCTGGATCAATTTTGGAAACCCCGTCGCGGATGTTCTTAACGTAGACGGCCGCATTGGTGTGATTGAACCAAGCGTGAGGGTCTTTAACGCGAACGGTTTGGCCAGTTTCGTCCTCTTCGTCAAACATGAGCGATTGGACACCGTCAACGCAGGTCACCACCGGCGTGTTAGAACTCTTGGCTAGGTTCTGCATCCACTCGTTGCCCTCCAAGTGCCAGCCGTTCTCCAGACACAAGTCCGCGCGCCCGGCGGCTTTCATGTCGTCGCTGCCGATCTCGTAGGTGTGTGGGTCTTCTCCCGGGGCCAAGACACAAATGACTTCCCAGCGATCACCCACCACCTGACGCGTAAAGTCCGCGATCTGGGTCGTCGAGCAGAGAGCGACCAGCTTTTTGGGGGACGGGTGCCCGGCTTCGGCAGCCGTCGATTGGCCATCTTCGCCGAAGGCAACGTTAGCGATCGTGCCTGCTAGCAGTGCCAGCAATAGGACAAAAGCTTGTCTGACGGTCGTCGCACGGTGGTACATGGCGTTGGTCTAGCTAGGAATCTTGGTTTGAGCCGCCTCATGGTAGCGTTTAGGCGACCGATTTTTAAGCGGATGCGTCAGAACTGGCGGAGGCCAAGTATCCACAGCGCAGACGGGGCGGTGGGGGCCTGAACATGCTAGCAGGCCGAGAAACTGTACCGGTCGTACCGGAAATCACGATTCGGCCAGCCGGAATCGAATTCGCCCGCGGATTGATTGGCGAGCAGGAAAACACGGGCCGATGTAAGAGGATGACGAACTAAACCAAGCAGGCCGGGCTGCGCCGTGACGCTACACCCGCTCCTGGATCAGGCTTTCAAGGACGAAAACCATGATGAAGCGACGTAATTTTCTGGCCTCGCTGACCGCAACCTGCGTTGCCGGTCCGCTGACGATTCACTATTCGCACGCCACCGCGGCAGCGCCGCGGGCTCCTTTCGGCAAACGTCTCAATTGGGACTGCGACGTGATCGAGACCGTGTCCCATCGCTCGGACCGCCGTAAACCTGTCGTGACTGGTGTTGATGTCGAATCAACTGGTCGCCTGATGGCCGTCGTGGGTGACGACCACGCGATCGGAATTTACGACTTCCAAGATCAATCATTCGTCCAGCACTTGGACAAGCACACCGACTGGGTCCGCGCGGCTCGTTTCAGTCGGGACGGTCGTTTGTTGGCCACCGCTGGCAACGACCGCCAATTGTTCGTCTGGGATTCGAACGACCTTGGTCCAGGACGCGCGGCGCCCGTTCAAGCGAACCGCACGCCCGAGGCAATTATTGACCTCACCTTTAATCACAACGGTTCACTGCTGGCGACGGTTGGCTTTGATGGTTGGCTACGTCTGTTTGATACACAAACGGGTCTGCCAAGTAGCAAGCTGGCGTGTGCTTGCCCGGACAACCATGCGGTAGCGTTCTCAGCCGACGGGCAACAGGTTGCCGCCGGTGGACGCAGTGGAACGATTCGAGTCTGGGATGTCGATTCGGGTGACCGAATCGCCCAATACAAAGTTCACCGACAACGCGTTCGCACTCTGGAGTTTGCCAGCGATGGACGACTAGTTAGTGGCGGCGACGACCAGCGAATCGCGATCACCGATCCGAAGAACCCATCCGACGGCCAACGACTGCCTCGCCAGGCGTCAAAGCTATACGCGGTGAAACTGCTGGATAACGACCTGATCGCGACCGGCGGCAGCGACAACAAGATTCATGTCTCACGTTTGCTCGACGGAAGCGACGTGGGCTATCTCGAGGGCCACACGGGCACCGTTAGCTCGCTGGCACTCAAATCCGACCAACTTGTATCCGGCAGCTACGACACTCAGGTCCGCATCTGGAGCACCACACGTCAGGCGTCGGTTTTGAACGACGCTCGACCGGTACTCAACACCAGTTGGAAAAAATAACCAACCCCAATCTCACCCGTCCGCGACAACCGAACGAGTAATCAATTCGGATTTACTGAGTTGGCTCATTCGCGTTCGCAACCAACGCTTCTCACATCCACAACCGATCATACTTTCCGCATATTGACACGGAGGTCAGTGCCATGGGTCTTTTACAGAACATCATCAACCGAGTTTTGCGCAAGCAAGCTGCCAACGAAACGCAGGCTGAAAAGAAAGCCTTCCTACGCAGTTGCTATTTCGAGGTGATGGAACAACGACGGGTACTGTCAGCTGATCCGGTGGTTGCTGGAATCACCTACGTCGAGGGCGACCTCGGCCAAGACTCGACGCCCGACCACTTTGAGGTCACTTTTGAGGGCGGAGCTGCGACAACCCAACTGACTCAGTTCGTCATCAACGGCGATCAAGATCAGAACGGCGTCACCAGTGATGGCGACATGTTCTTCGACATCGCTCCTGGCCAACCGGGAACCAGCGGATCGGCTCCGTTTCAATTCGACGCCGCCAACAGCGTTGGCGTGACGGCAAACGACGTCAAAGGCGTTTCGGTTTCGGCCGACGGCTTGCGAATGACCGTCGATGTGGAAAACTTTGAAGCCGGCGACAAACTGGCCTTCACAATCGACGTGGACGAGCAAGAGCGTTTGAAGGTCGATAAGATCGCTTCGGGTGTTGAGTTCGAAGGGACTTTCTTCTCCGCGACGTTCGCTGACGAAAACTACACGTTCAGCGAACTGACCGTTACCGCCAACGAACCGCTCGAAGGTGGCATCATTCAGCCGCAGCAAGAAGGGATTTTCTACGACGAGTACAACAACCTGTTGGCAGCTGGCGAAGATGTTGCCAATGGTGAACTCGATCTGACACTGGACAACGAAGCCGGCCAAGAAGACCGTTCAGCCGCCGCGATCGATGCGTACGAGTTGGTCGAGAAACCGATCATGATCTCGGGTACGGTTTACCACGATGAGGACATCGATTGCGAACATGACTCAGATGAGGACGGCATCGGGAACGTTGAAATTCGCTTACAAAAGCTAAACGAATCCGGCGTCTACGAGGACGCGGCTCAGACCGCGACCGACGCCGACGGCAACTACATGTTCGGCAAGGATCTTGGTTTGACACCGGGCGAGTACCGCCTGATCCAAACCCAGCCGGAAGGCTACCTAGACGTCGGCGCGAGTGCCGGCACAGTCGAGGGAACGAACTCGGGAGACGTCGAAACCGATGGCTCGGGCAACGACAACATCATCACCGACATTAGCATCCCGCTGGGCGGCACATCAGCAACTGACTATGATTTCAAGGAAGTCAAGCCAGCTTCGCTACAAGGAAATGTTTGGCACGACAAGGACGATGACGGGGTGTTCGATCCCGACGAACAAGGAATCGCCAACGTCCTGATCCAAGTCACACGAGTCGGAGCCAAAGACGGCAGCACAGCTGATCCGTTCGCCGACCAAACACCGATCTTCGTTCGCACCGACGCCAACGGCCACTACAGCGTGGACTCGTTGCCTCCGGGCATCTACGAAGTCGTTGAAGTAAACAACGATCCCGAAGGCGGTCAGCCACTTTCTGAATTCATCGATGGCAAGGACTCGGTTGGAAACATCCGAGGAACGACCATTGGTACAAAAACCAACGACGCCTTCCAACAGGTTGAGTTGTGTGCGGACGATCACGGCGTCGAGTACAACTTTGGCGAACTGAAAGCGGCTTCGATCAGCGGCTACGTGAGCGTTGAAACACCGGGGCAGGGCAAGCTTGATCCGACCGATCCGAACTTCGACCCGATCGCTGGCGTCGAAATGCAGTTACTCGATGGCAGTGGCTCGATCGTGGCGACCACAACGACGGACGCCAACGGTTTGTACAGCTTCGATGGATTGGCGCCCGGCACTTACAGCGTGGTTGAGGTTCAGCCGGAAGGCTACCTCGACGCAGGCGAAGCCGTTGGCACCGTCGATGGCCAAACGGTAGGTGCCGCTTTGACGAACGATCGCATCAACAACATCGTGTTGAGCTCAGGAGACCAGGGCGTTCGCTACGATTTCTGCGAGCATATTCCTGCCTCGATCAAAGGCACCGTCTACCACGATCGCAACGACAATGGCGTACAGGACGACGGCGAAGAAGGCATCGGCGGAGTCCTAATTCAGCTGTTCGACGATAGCGGCAACGTCGTACAGGAGACACGAACGGATGCCAATGGCGACTACTGCTTCGATGACCTCGTGGCCGGCACGTACAAGATCACGGAAACGCAGCCGGTAACCTTTGACGACGGCAAAGAAACATTGGGGTCTGTCGCATCGGCCGACGGGACTGAAACGACTTCTGGGCTGATCGCCGACGATGCCTTCTGCGACATCGTTCTCAACGGCGGTGACCAAGGTACCGAGTACAACTTTGGCGAGCTACGCCGCGCATCGATCTCGGGTAACGTCTGGGCTGACGCAGATGGTGACAAATCAGGCGTCGACACGAATGCCGGCGACGAGTACCTCGAGGGCGTCACGATCCTATTGTTGAATGACGCGGGCGATGAAGTCGCTCGGACAACGACCGACGTCAACGGAGACTACTCGTTCGTGGAATTGGCTCCCGGCACGTACAGCGTTCAACAGATTCACCCAGACGGTTACATCGATGGCGGCCAGCACGCGGGCACGATCGACGGCCAGGTGGTGGGCGATGTCGCTCAGAATCTGCTTTCGAACATCACGCTTAGCTCGGGCGACGCCGCGGTCAACTACGATTTCTGTGAGCACATTCCTGCCTCGCTGAAAGGAACCGTCTACCACGACCGAAACGATAACGGTGTCCAAGACGACGGCGAAGAGGGAATCGAAGGCGTCCTGATTCAACTGTTCGACGCGGACGGCAACGTCGTGCAAGAGACTCGCACCGACGCAGCTGGCGATTACTGCTTCGAAGATCTTGTTGCGGGCGAGTACAAGATTCGCGAAACGCAACCAACCGGCTACAGCGACGGCAAGGACTCTGTCGGCACTATCGATGGCCAAACGGTTGGCGAGCTGGAGAATGACGAGCTTTGCGTTATCACGCTCAAAGGTGGCGACGAGGGTGTGGAGTACAACTTTGGCGAGCTTCGATTGGGCTCGATCATGGGATTCGTTCACACCGACAACGACGGAAACTGCATCTTCGATGCAAGCGAAGGCAATCGCCCGCTTGCTGATGTCACCCTAGAACTGCTCAACGCGGACGGCGAAGTCATCGGGACGACCCAGACGGACGCCGACGGGGCCTACAAGTTCGCCGACCTGTTGCCGGGAACCTACTCGGTTCGCCAACAGCAACCGGATGGTTACTTTACCGGCGGCGAGGTAGCTGGCGACGGCGGTGGTGATGCTTCGACAAACTTGATCGAGAACATCGTGATTAACTCGGGCCAGAACGTAACGCAGTACAATTTCTGCGAACATGAGGCAGCCGAGATTCACGGCCGCGTTTGGGAAGACGGTCCTGCATTCGAAACCGCAGACGGAAACCTGCCGCAAAACTATCGGGCTCAGCGTGACGCGGTCTACACTCCGGGGATCGACACGCCGATCGGTGGCGTACACATGCAGCTATTCTATTACATTGATGGCGTGACCGAAGAAATCGCCCCACGTGCGGTGACACTGGACGAAGTTGATCGTTCGTTCTATCCGCACTTGGATGGCCAACCGGGCGATGCCCCCGTCACGGTCGAAACGATGCCAGACGGCGAGTACTGGTTCCAAGGCTTGCAGGCCGGCAACTATGTGGTCCTAGAAACTCAGCCGGAAGGCTATTTCGACGCCAATGACACACCTGGTTCGACAACCGGTGTGACTTACAACAGCGAATCCGAGGCCGGTGCCGCACCGCTGACGCTGACGCGAACGTTTTCCAACGATCAACTTCAGGATGCGGTCGTTAACATTCGAGTCAACGCTGGCGGCGTTTCGGTTGCGAACAATTTTAGTGAGGTTCGCGTTGAAGCTCTTCCGCCGCCGCCGCAACTGCCGCCAGACACTCCTGTTACACGAATGGGGAACCCAATCACACCGCGTCCAGGAATCATGGGACTCCCAGGTTTGTATGGTTCGCAGCCGAGTGCGTTCACTCAGTTCGTGGGCACGGCAAACGGCGGAAACTTGCAGGCGGACGCCACCGTGGGCAACGCCAGCGATCCTTATTCGTGGCACCTGAGCGTCGTTAACGCTGGTTTGCCGCGTGCAGTCGGCGCGGGAAATGCGGCGGCTGGCGATTCGATTTACCAGCAAGCCGGCTTCATTCAATCCGGTGACTGGAATCGATACGACATGACCGCCGCGACGTGGTCGTTCACAGAAACGCTAAACGACGGCGAGCAAATCCGGCGCACCGATCGATCGGTTCAGTTCGGAATGATCGGCGGCACACCGCTGGCTGGCGACTTCGATGGTGACGGAACCGACGAGGTGGCTGTTTACATGGACGGTTACTGGATGATCGACGTCAACCGCAATGGCCGCTGGGACGACACCGACCTGTTGGCCAAACTGGGCGACAGCGAAGACCGTCCGGTCGTTGGCGATTGGGACGGCGACGGAAAAGATGACATCGGAATCTACGGACCGATGTGGGCGCGTGATCCAGAAGCGATCGAGCGTGATCCTGGACTGCCCAACCCCGACAACAGCCCGTTCACCAAGCCGAAAAACGTGCCTCCAACGGACAACGCGGCCACTAATGGTGCTCGCGTCATGAAGCTCACCAGCTATGGCCAGCCTCGCACCGACTTGGTAGATCACGTGTTCGGCACCGACGATGGCGACAAGGTTCCAGTCACCGGTGATTGGAACGGCAATGGTATTCGTTCGATCGGTACCTTCGAGGATGGTCGCTGGCAAATGGATGTCAACGGCGATGGCGAGTTCGACCACAATGATCGCACCGCGCGATTTGGTCGAGCCGGTGACATTCCACTGGTCGGAGATTTCAACGGCGATGGTGTCGAAGAAATCGCCGTCTATCGCAGCGGAACATGGTTGATCGACAGTAACGGCAACCGCGAGCTAGATGCGACCGACAAGACCTTCCAAATGGGCAGCGCGGCGGACAAGCCGGTCGTTGGCGACTGGGATGGTGACGGGATTGACGAGCCGGGTTTGTACACGCAGCAAACCAACGGCAACGTTAGCTTGTAATTGGCAACGCAGGTGCTGAAGCCACACGCTTCAGCACCGCTTGAAGGATGCCGAGGGCATCCTCCACGTTTGTTTACCCTAGGCGACGGTCGTTACCTGTTTGACGAACCGTCGGCCGTTCGCTTCTTGGCGTTCCAAGCGTGCGGCCGCGGTACCGTGCGGCTAGCGTTGGCTCCGGCGATCGATCTCTCGATTGCAAACTTCAAATCCTCGGCCTTAAATGGCTTCGACACGATCTCAGCAACGCCCAGTTCGTGAGCCGCTTGGACCTCTTGCATGCGAGGGAAGTTCAGCACCAACGTTAGGGGTACGTTGGGCAGCTGGTCTTTGATTCCAACGATCCGTCCCGAAAGGTCGTCACTGATCGAATTGCCGTCAATGCAGACGGCTGAAATTTCGTCAATCGTTGACTCTTGCAGCGACGATCGCTCGATCCAACAAGCGTGCCAGTCAAACATCGCCACCGCGTCTCGTACAGTTTCGAACTGGACCTGATCAATGGCACTAACACCAATCAGCAGATCGCAATCGGACTCGCTCGTTTCGCGGTCCGCCAGCGCGTCGTCAACATTGGTCGCCGTCGGCGGCTGATGCCACAGCGTGATCCCTTCGTTGGTCAATTGGCTCGTGAATCGATCAAACCTGCCACTCCACTGATGCCAATAAATACGGCGCACGCCGGGCCACGCCACATCCGTTCGCATCCCACCCTCACACCAACTGCCCAGCAGTGCCACGATGGGCGTGGTCGGATAACGCCGTTGAAGAGCCTCGACGGCCTCTGTAGGGATCTGGCTTGGCCGAGCCTGAGCTAGGACGATCAGGTCGTGTGTTTGGTCGTCGGACAGTCCATCCAAACGGTCCAGCGGCACCAGCGTCGCCGCCACAGGAAAGTTCGCTACAATGGCTTGAAATTCCTCGTGCCAGTAATCACCCGTGAACAAAACTCTTGAATCGCTCATCGTTCCCTCATTTCAAGAATTGGTCGTCCTCTGACCTAATGCTTTACTCTCGCGTCGTTGGACGCCCGCCACGGATATCACGTTGATACCCGGGCATCTCCGCGTCACCGTCAAGGTTCGCAGCCGCGTGGCTCAAGTCAAATTATTGTCGAAATCGACGATCAATTGCCATGTCGATTCCGGACTTTCTTGGGCGCGAAGGGACGCCAATAAATCGTCTTGCTGAATTAAGCGGCTAATCCGCGACAGTACGCGTAAATGCATTGGTTCGCTAGTGGAGCCGATCAAAAAAAAGATATCGGTCAGGGCACCGCGGGGGCCGCCAAAGGGAATGCCGGTGTAGGTAATCCCTAATGACAAAAATGGCTCGCCCAAGATGGACGGCATGGGACGACGCGGGTGCATCAAAGCCACGCCGTTTTCCAACGCTGTTGTGTGTAACTCTTCACGGCTGCGAATCGCGTCGGCCATTTTGTCGGGATCCCCCAAGCGGCCGGTATGAGCCGTCTGGTTGCACAGGTTGGTAATGACCGACCGTTTGGTCTTCGCCTTCAAAGGAACAAACACGCACTCGGGCGATAGAAGCTCAGAAATTTCAAACCGTTCGCTGCTCTGCTTTTGATCCTGCAAATCAAGCACGCGATCCAGTTCGTCTAGCTCGCGCTCGTCCGAGGCACCGATCTTGTCCTCGAACCACTGATGAATCTCTGCCCGCGAGTAACGCCATTGGCCTCCCACACGACGGCCCGGCAAACGACCGCGATCGGTCATGCGACGAACCTGATCCGGTTGCAGGTGCAAGTAGTCGGCCAGCGACATCAGGTCAAAATCTTCTTCTGGCATCGGGCAGCAGTCAACGTTGTGGGTTTTTGGGTCGTGTGAACGGCGACTGGCGAAGCCAACTGCAAACGTATCAATGCGAATGCTAGGAAGCGATCGAAACACCATTGCAAGCTCAGTTTTGGCTCGTTGATAGCTATCTTCGCATGTCGGCCCGAGCGGTGTCTAGGATTCGTATTGACCGAAATCGCGGTTTCCGCAGAATTCAGACCGTCCGACAGGAAGTTGGACGCAAGCTTTAACAACAGACTGTGATGGCAATCGCCGGGCAAGGAGGCCTCGTGGATACCCCGCTTGTTGAACCGACCGAGGGAGTTCGGTTGGGCCAAATTCTGTCCAACGCTCAATTCATTGGTGTCGAGGACGTGGTCGCAACCTCATGCTGCGGTCAGTGGGACGATTGCCAAGCGGACGATCTGTTCGTGGCGATCGTCGGACCCGAACACGACGGCCATGATTACTCCCAAGAGGCCATCGTCCGCGGTGCCAAAGCGATTGTGACCGAGCGTCTGCTGGCGGTCGATTTTCCACAAGTGCTGGTCCCCGACACCCGGCTGGCTTTCGGCCAAATCTGCCACGCTCTTGGTGGCCAACCCTGCGACCGAATGACGACCATCGGCGTCTCGGGCACTGACGGCAAGACGGTCACCAGCCACCTGATTCGCAACGTTTTGCAGGCCGCCGGAAAACAAGTAGGCCTCGCTTCGTCGATCGAAGTCAACCTCGGCGAGCAACAACAGGCGGTGCCCAATCGCCAGTTCAACGCGCCGACACTGGCGAACCAATTGGCTCAAATGGCCATGAACGACTGTACTCACGCGGTCGTCGAGGTCCCCAGCGAATCGCTGGCCCAACACTCGATTGCCGGCGTAGGGTTCGACGTGAGCGTGCTGACTAACGTTCGCCGCGAAGGCATCGCCAACACGGGCAGCTTCCGCAACTATCGCCGCGCGAACCTGCGGATGCTGGATCGACTGAAGCCGTCAGGCCTCGCGATCTTGAACGCCGACGACCCCGTCATCAACGAACAACTAGCCTCGATCGATGTCCCGTACTTAACCACCGGAATCAAACAACAGGCAGAAATCAGCGCGAGGT
Organism: uncultured Pirellulaceae bacterium; assembly: GCA_964558755.1. Lineage (GTDB taxonomy): Bacteria > Planctomycetota > Planctomycetia > Pirellulales > Pirellulaceae > Mariniblastus. The sequence goes on along the minus strand of CAZLFF010000020.1, from coordinate 13,249 downwards.
TAATCGAGCGGACTCGCAGCGAGCAAACGTTTTTGCTGACCGCGGGCAACGAGTCGGTTCCTGTCCGAACCGAAATCATTGGTGATCCACATATTTACAACTGCATGGCGGCCACGGCGGTCGGACTGGCGTTGGGAATCGAGCTAACCACCATTGCGGCCGGCCTAGAGAAAGCCGGACGCTTGCCGGGTCGACTGGAACGCGTTGAGTGCGGGCAACAGTTCAGCGTTTGGGTCGACGCAGCGCGAACCGTTGGCCAGCTGGCTCATGCGTTGCGAACCGTGCGACAGGTAACGTCCGGCCGAGTCTGGTGTCTGTGCTCGGTCGACGAAGACCAATCGGCGGACGTGCGACAGCGCCTGGGGCAAGTGCTCGATCGAGCGGCCGACCAAGCGGTCATTACTCGGGCGACGACCAACGAAATGGTGGACTATGAACCGGTGCATCAGATCCTGGACGGATTCAAGAACCCCGGTGATGCGGAGTTGATCCCCGATCGGTTCCGGGCCATCGAGTGGGTGCTTGAAAACGCCAAAGTGGGTGACAGCGTGCTGATCACAGGCTGCGGCGACCGACCGTTCGCGATCTTAGGCGAAGACAACTGGACGATCACTGATCGGGACGTTTGCCAAGCGTGGCTGTACGACAACGCTAGCCTCGCACCCAACCCGCTGCCCACCAGCGACGGCGACGACCGAATCTTTCGAATCGATGACTATCGGTAGACGCGAGTGATGCATAGCAAGACGAGCCAAATACGATTCGGTTCCTTGCGTATCACATGGAATGTGATGACGACTTTCCTTTGCTAGCAACGGCCACCAACCAATCACTCTTGCCTCGATTTTTAACACTCCGTATATGAGAAGTCAGTAAGAGCCATGTAAGGCTCAGCCGCCTGTATCCGGATCGCGGGACTCGGATACATTCCTCCCTCCTGGGGAAGAGCCTACTTTGTTTGCTGGTTCAATGGTTTCTGGGTCAACCGGAACCGGCAATAGCTCGCGGCTGAGCTTCGACTGTGCGTAGGAGCAGGTCAAACAGCTCCGACGCCAGTGATTCACACCCGCCAACGCCAACCGCGATGGCCGGCTTTTTTTGTGCGCGTCGCGCGGCTCAAACGCTGCCCAGCAGCTCACGCTCCATCGTCAGCAATCGGCTCTTGAGCGACACGCCTTGGGGCGACGTGAAACCGCCCAGCCCGCCGCCGCTGCGAACCACTCGGTGACATGGAATCAACAGCGGTGTTCGATTCGTTCGCATCACCCCGCCAACCGCCCGAGCACCACGCGGGCTGCCGATTTTGGCGGCCAGCTCGCCGTAGCTAACCGTTTGGCCGAACGGAATCCGCCGACACTCATCAACGCAGCGCCGTTGAAAGTCGGTCATCCACGACTGATCGATGTTCCAATCCAGAAAGCCAATCGGGCGGCCCGATTTCGGATCCGGTTGACCGTTTAAGTACGCCTTCAACTGCTCGACCATTGGCCGCTCAATCCCATTGGCACGTACCGGAGCCCGCCCAGCCTCCATCAACTTCTCAAACGCTGCTTGCCGATTCGGCTGGCCCATGCTGATCCCCGTCAGCACACCATCGGCATGGCTCAACGAGCACCAGCCGATCGCGGACTTGAACAGAACAGTGCGAACTTCCGCGGCCGTTTCCGCTTTTTGGGCAGCAGTCTTCGGCAAGGTCGTGCTCATCGTCGGCTCCGGCAGAAACAGCGCATCTTAATCGGCAACTTGTCTCAGATTAGCAAACTGACACGCTTTAATAAACGGCCTGAACTGACTAATATAGTTCCCTTTCAATTCACGCCGATTCCGATCGATTCACTCACCGTCCACCGATTCGACCATGGCTCTTGTTGTTCAGAAATTTGGCGGCACCAGCGTTGCCGATAGCCAGAAAATTCTCGCCGCCGCTCGCAAAGCGATTCGAGCTCGCCAAAACGGCCACCAAGTCGTCATGGTCGTCAGTGCGATGGGGAAAAACACCGATCGATTGGTCGAGCTGGCGCATGAGGTCAACGAGAAACCGCCTGCCCGCGAAATGGATATGCTGCTGTCCACCGGTGAACAGGTCAGTGTGGCTCTGATGGCCATGGCGATCGAGTCGATGGGCTTCGAAGCCGTTAGCCTAACCGGCGGGCAGATCGGCATCAAAACCGATAGCTCTCACACCAAAGCCCGCATCCATTCGATCTCGACAGAGCGGATGAAGTCGTTGCTGGACGCCGGAAAGATCGTGATCGCCGCGGGCTTCCAAGGCATCGACGAAAACGCAAACATCACGACGCTGGGGCGCGGCGGCAGCGACACGACCGCCGTCGCATTGGCCGCCGCTCTGAACGCGGATCAGTGTGAAATCTACACCGACGTTGATGGAATCTACACAACCGACCCGCGGAAGCTGCCCGAGGCCTGCATGGTCCGCAGCGTCTGCTATGACGAGATGCTCGAACTTGCCAGCCTCGGCGCGGGCGTAATGCACAGTCGCTCGATCGAGTTCGGCAAAAAGTTCAACGTACCCATCCACGTACGCAACAGCCAAACTGATTTGCCAGGCAGCCTGATCGTCGACGAATCACTCACCCTTCGTCCCGCCGTCAGCGGCGCGGCCCTCACCAAAGACGAAGCGTTGATCTCGATCCATGAGGTTCCCGATGTTGCCGGAATGATCTGGAAACTGTTCGGCCCGATCGCTCAGCGGAAGATCACCGTCGATATGATCGTGCAGAACGTCTCCGAGGACGGCAAAACGACGGCCATCAGCTTCACCGTCCCGCGTGAGGAAATGGCCGACGCGCTGGAGGCCGTCACGCCCGTGGTTGAGGAACTGGGCGGCCGCATCGGCGCGACTGATCAGGGCGTGTCCAAGGTGTCGGTCGTTGGACTGGGCATGGCCGAGCAAACGGGTGTCGCTAATCGAATGTTCCGTGGCTTAGCTGACGCGGGCGTGAACCTACAAATCATCACCACCAGCGAGATCAAAATCTCGGCTCTAGTCAAACGCGACGTGGCCCTCGACGCCCTGCGAGTCGTCCACAACGAATTCGAACTGGACCGCCTGGAAAGCAAAGAACTCTCACTCGAGCAAGTGGCGGCCGATCGGGAACCGGCTGATCTGGACGACGTTGTCAGTCGCTTGCAAGGAATCGGCATGGAAGGCCTGCTGATCGACGACATCTCGCTTGATGACACTCAGTCGCGAATCACGTTGTCTCGAATCCCCAACCAACCGGGTGTTGCCGCGGGTCTGTTCGAGCGAATCTCCGACGCCGGAGTCTTTGTGGACATGATCGTCCAGAGCTATGCGAGCGATCAAGTTGCCGACGTGACGTTTACGGTACCTCGCACCGACCTCTCAAAAGCACTAGAAATTGCCAACGCCGTCTGCGAAGAACATGGTTGTGACGGGGTTGAGCACAAAGAAGCGATCGCCAAGCTATCGGTTTCGGGCATCGGTCTTCGCAGTCACACGGGCGTCGCGATCGGGATGTTCGAGGCTCTAGCCGATTCGCAGATCAACGTCGAAATGATCAGCACCAGCGAAGTTCGCGTGAACGTGGTGGTCGACAGCAGCGATGGCTCGGCAGGACTGAAGTGCCTAGAATCGCAATTCGCCAAGTAGTGATTTCCCCCTTCTTCTGTTGTGAGAGGGGTGCGATGAAGGCTACCGCATCGCATCCGGGGCAGGGCAATTGCGGGCCCTTGTTTTGGCCCAGCGTTTTAGCCAAGCGTTTCGCTCAACCGCTTCTCGAAGCGCTTTTTGCAAGTCGCTCAACCGCTGGCGAGCCACGCTAGCACTTGGCTCGAACACGCCGGGGAGGTAATCCCGACCACCCGCACGACGTGAAATACTGGCATGTTCGGCAAAATCCGGCTTTCTTTCTCAACCCGCACAAACTTCCTCCCGATAGAACCAGTGGATGAAATGCCCGCGGATTTTCCGTGGGGACGAAAGCTGCACTCTGGCAGGATGAAAAGCGATGGCTTTGAAAAAGACACTACTGGTTGGCTCGCTCCTCGCGTCGATGGCCTTCGGCGGAACGACCGATGCTCAATCGACCTACACGCCGTCCGCGGCTTTCGAGCACCGTCCGATCGAGCGACCGGATTCCACCGGTCCAATGGTCACGCCGGGCGTCTTCAACTACGACGCGCAGATGTTCGCGCCGTTTGAATTCACCAATGATAAAGAGCTAGAACCAAACTGCGGCTTCTTCTTCACGTTTGACAAAACGTTTACCCACGTGCCACGATCTCGTGTTCACGACACAACCCGTGCCGACGTTCCAATCGGCGGGAACTGGAACTGGGGTGAACGGTACCAGTTTGGTTGGGTCACTGAAGAAGACGCCGGCTGGAATGCATCCTTTCAAACAAGCGCCGGCGTCTACCGTGCTCAAGGAGCGCATGATGAGAACTTGCTATTTCGAGGCTTTGATCTCACCGGTATGCCTCTAACTGCAGGCCAGCTTTCAGCTTTCGGTAGCACCATTTTGACTGTGGGTTTGCCGGGGAATACGTTTCTCGAACCGTTTGGGGGGCCTGCTACTTACTCCAACACTTTCAACATCGGCGAGCTCAACCGGTCGTTCCGTCAAGAACTTAGTGGCGGTGGCTACATGGAGCCGTACATCGGAGGAAGATTCACCAACGTCAATGATCGCTCACTGGAAGACCGGGGATACCGATTCGTAAATGATGACACGCAGCAAGATGGCACCTCCGACAAAGTAGGGCACCGATTCCGGCAAACATCGTCAAACAACGCGATCGGCCTTCAATTCGGTGGTCGCTACAACAAGCGTCGCGGTAGGTTCCTCTACTCAACAGACGGCTCCCTTGCGGCCAGCTACAACCAACAGCGTTACACCAGTAGCAACATCTTGTTCGGCGAGGTTGAACAGAACCGGATTGATGAGCAGTATTTCGAAGACAACAACTTCCTTCCGAGCTTCGATCTAGAGTTTGGAATCTCATACAACGTCACTCGCGATCTAACAGTCCGCGCAGGAACGCAATTGCTATACATTTGGGAAGGAATCGCGCGGGTAAATACGCTTCCGGCTCCATTGAACCCTAACTCGATCCTCACCAATCCCGCTGTGATCGAAGAACTCCGAACTGCGTTTAGTGACAAACCAGGCGTCGAAGGAATCTCTGAAGTCACCGGAATTGGTTCCCCGGGAATTTTCAACGACGACTACGTCGCAGCTGGCTTCACCTTCGGTGTCGAGTGGCGTCGCTAACGCTGCGGTGAACAATATGAATTCAACAAGGCAGGCCTCCGATCGGAAGCCTGCCTTTTTTTGTCCTCAGCCATCTCTGCGTAATTCAAGCTGCCCTAGAGCCACCGCGACGCGTCGGCATACAATGCCGGCAGATTCTCCTTGGTCGATTG
>CAZLFF010000020.1:3130-7829 GCA_964558755.1 uncultured Pirellulaceae bacterium | reverse complement strand
CAACTTGCTTCCACCCAATTAAGAAACATGTCTGACTCTCAGCCCGCGTTCCTGCAAACGGACTTTCAGTTACCACTTTATGCCGGCGTCGATGTCGGCGGCACCAACATCAAAGTCGGCGTGGTGGACGATCAGGGAAAGATCGTGGGGCACTCCAAGTACCCAACCCCCAGCGACCCGACCGGCGCACTCAACAAAGCAGCCGACTTGATGGATCAGCTGCTGGAACCGAGCGGCTTTTCGCGCGATGACGTTGCGGCCGTTGGGCTTGGAACGCCCGGACCTCTGGACGTAAAACGGGGCGTGCTAACCACACCCGTCAACATGCCCAGTTGGCGAAACGTTCCCGTCCGCGACCAGTTATCCGCTGCGACCGGGAAACCGGTTACCTACGCCAACGATGCTGGAGCGGCGTCGTACGGCGAATATTGGGTGGGCGGCGGTCGAGAGTATGAAAGCATGATCCTGCTGACGCTGGGAACGGGTGTCGGTGGCGGTATCATCTACAACGGCATGTCCATTGATGGTTCCCAAAGCTTTGGGGCCGAGGTCGGGCACATGGTGATCGACACCAGCCCGCAGGCCCGCCTCTGCAACTGCGGCAACACCGGCCACCTAGAAGCCTACGCCAGCGCGACAGCGGTCGCCGCTCGCACTGTCGACTTGCTGCCCGACTATCCGAACAGCAAGCTAATGGAAATGGTCAGCGAAACCTCGCCGCTGTCCGCGCTGATGGTTTCCAAGGCCGCCGACGAAAACGATGAACTCGCACTACGTATCGTCGACGAAACAGCCGAGTACCTGGCGCGTGGAATCGCGCTATTGGCTTACGTCATTAACCCCGCCGCGTTCGTCTTGGGCGGCGCGATGAATTTTGGCGGCGCGGAATCACCGATCGGACGTCGTTTCCTTGAACGCGCGGTCATGGAGACTCGCAAGGCTGTCTTCCCAGATGTCGCGAAACACCTAATCGTCGATTTCGCGCAACTGGGCGGCAACGCCGGCTTCATCGGCGCCGCCGGTTTAGCGCGCAAAGCAACAAAATCATAAGAACACTCGCACCAACTGAACCCTGAACCCTTCAACCTCCTAAATGCCTCGCATCCCTGCCAAGAACATCCGCAACTTCTGCATCATCGCTCACATCGACCACGGCAAGAGCACCTTGGCCGATCGATTGCTCGAGCACACCGGTGCGATCACCAAGCGTGAGATGCAGGACCAAGTCCTCGACGACATGGAACTCGAGCGGCAACGCGGCATCACGATTAAGGCTCGGGCCGTCGCAATGCCCGTCAAGCACAACGGGCAGATGTACGAGCTAAACTTGATCGACACGCCCGGCCACGTTGATTTCCAGTACGAGGTTTCTCGTTCGCTCATGTGTTGCGAAGGCGCATTACTATTGGCCGATGCGTTTCAGGGCGTCGAGGCACAAACCGTGGCGACCGGTTACGCCGCAATCGAACACGATTTGGATATCATTCCGGTCATCAACAAGATCGACTTGCAATACCAGCGAGCCGACGAAGTCGCGCGGGAAATGGAGCAAACGCTGGGTGTCGATGCGGTCGATTGCGTTCGAGTGAGTGCCAAGTCCGGCATTAACATCGATGAATTGCTCGACGCGATCATCGAGAAAATCAAACCCCCGATCGGTGACGACAACGCACCCTTGCAAGCGATGGTGTTTGATTCTCATTACGACGAATTCCGCGGCGCGATTACCTACGTTCGAATCATGGAAGGGACCGTTCGCAAGGGCGACAAAGTCCAGTTCATGCGGTCGGGAACAACGCACGAGGTCGTGGAACTGGGACAGTTTTGCCCAAAGCAAACGCCCTGCGACAAGCTGTATCCTGGCCAAGTCGGTTACCTCGTATGCAACATTAAGTCGCTCGACCAAGTCAACTGCGGCGACACGATCACGACCGTCTCGCGTCCCGCCGAACAACCACTGCCCGGCTATCACGAACCCAAACGAATGGTCTACTGCGGTTTGTATCCCTCCGATGGCCAAGATTTTAGCGAGCTGCGGGATGCACTGGGCAAGCTGGCGATCAACGACCCGAGCTTCGAATTCGAACCTGAATCCAGCGACGCCCTCGGCTTTGGATTCCGCTGCGGCTTTTTGGGAATGTTGCACATGGAGGTCGTCCAGCAGCGGTTGGAGCAAGAGTCGGACGTCGACCTCGTCCAAACCGCGCCGAACGTGACTTACGAAGTTCTGACCAAGCGTGGGGAAAAATTAGAAATCCATCGCCCGCAAGAGGTACCGGATTCCGGCGAGATCGACGAGTTCCGCCAACCGATTGTACGCGTGAATTTGATCCAGCCAGAGGAATACGTCGGCGCGGTAATTAAACTGTGCCAAGAGCGTCGCGGAATCCAACAGAACACCGAATACTTGTCGGCCACCCGAGTCATGTTGACGTACGATCTTCCGCTGGCGGAGGTGATCTACGACATGCACGATCGTCTCAAAAGCGCGACGCGTGGCTACGGGACGATGGATTACGACGTGCTGGGTTACTTCCCGGCTGACTTGGTGCGGCTGGATATTTTGGTCAACGGCAATCGCGTTGATGCACTAAGCGTGATCTGCCACCGCGGTGACGCCGACCGTCGGGGCCGTGCGGTGGTAAAGAAATTGAAAGACGAGATTAACCAGCACATGTTCGAGGTCGCAGTTCAAGCGGCCATCGGCAGCCGCGTGATCGCTCGTGAAACTGTCCGAGCACAGCGAAAAAATGTGACGGCCAAGTGTTACGGCGGCGACATCAGCCGCAAACGCAAGCTGCTACAAAAGCAAAAGGCGGGCAAGAAGCGAATGAAATCGGTCGGCAACGTCGACATTCCACAAAAAGCCTTCATGGCGATCCTCGACACAGGCGAAGCGGGCAAGTGACCAACCGAGCCACTGACTCACAGTTGCTGCTCAGCCCACGGGCCCAATTGCTCGCGAAAGATCTTGGAGTTGTGACGAATGTCGACCGGCAACGCTTTGCGGAACAAGAAAGTTTCGATCGTTTCCGTAACCCAATTCCCGCGGGCCAACTCTTGCAACTCGTTCAAAAACTGCTGACGTTGACCCTCACTCTCCGGCCAATGCCCTGCGTGCGGCTCGATCACTACCACCGGCGTTCGTGTGCCGTCAGGTTTTTTATTCACTCCAACTAGCGCACTACGATAAACATGCGGATGGGAGTTAATGATTCCCTCGCAACAAATCGTATACAAAGTCCCAGCCTGCGTTAGAACACGATGGTTCTTGCGACCGCAGAACCAAAATCGATTCTGATCGTCCAAGTAACCCACATCACCCATGCGGTGCCAAAATGTGTCACCATCGTGGACTTTATGGTCCGCGTTGGCGGCGACGCGAGTCACGTATTGATCGGTCACCGCGGGGCCGCGAACCATCAGTTCGCCAATCTGCCCGGCGGCAACCGGCTTGGTCTGCGAGACATCCGTCAGTGGCTGGTCGGAAATCTCGATCACCTGCCAATCGATTCGCTGGAACTTCTGCCCCACGCAGGTGCCATGCCCCGCTTGCGTTTTGGCCGCGGTCTCATTGAGAACTACCGTCGCGCTATTGCACGCCACAGGCAGTGCTTCGGTCGCACCGTAAGGCGTGAACGCGTCACCGTCGGCGGCAATAATTCCACACACACGCTGCAGAACGTCAGGCGGCACCGGAGCACCGGCAGACAAAATACGCCGCAGCCCCGGGATCTGCACATTGTTTTCCACACACCATGTCGAAACGGTGTTCCACAGTGCCGGCGAGCCAAACGATTGGTCGGCCCCGAATTGGTTCACGGCATCGATAACATTCGGCGGGTAAACATCAGCCGGCCGCGTCGCGTCCATCTGCGGGAACACTGTCGTGGTTCCCATCGCTGTATTAAACAAAGCAAATAAGGGAAATCCAGAAACGTCCACGCTGCCCGGCCTAAGGTCGAAGTAATCTCGAATTTGGGTGGCTTGTTGGATGAAGTTCCGATGCCGGTACAAAACGCCTTTGGGCGGGCCGGTACTGCCGGTGGTGAAAATGATCGCCGCTGGATCTTCCTGCGACGCGTCTGGCTTGGGGGCAAACCGGCTCGCGTCGAGGCTCTCAAAACGACCGCCCGGCACGCAACCGGGCCAGCGTCCAAGCACAACATTCGATTTACATTCTGGAAACCGCTTGCGAAACAACCACCGCGCTAAGTGGGCTTTCGGGATACCGACCATGCCCGCTGGTTGGGCCTCGGCCAGGCACCCGATCATGTTCTTCCTGCCCATCCCCGGGTCGATCAGAATCACCGTCACACCTGCTTTGAACAGACCGAAAACCATTTTCACGAACTCGATCCCCGGCGGCACCATCAGCGCCAATCGAGTGCCGGGGGCGATGCCCATTTCTTGGATACCCACCGCGATTCGGTTGCTGGCCGCGTCCAGCTGATCAAACGTGATTCGGTCATACTCCAACGGCCGGCCCGGTCGGCACTTCTTCGGCTGGCCAGCTCGCGGCGCGGCCACGGCGATCGCGTCAGGCATGTGCTGGGCGGTCAGCGACAGCGTCAGGCCGACATTCGCCAAGTGTTCAAATTCCCACTTCGTTGGAGGCGAGGTTGCGGCTGATTGGGGCGAATCGTGATCGCGTTTCGAGTCGTGTTTTTTGATGTGGGTGGAGGCGGGGGGCCGCGGG
>CAZLFF010000020.1:0-3120 GCA_964558755.1 uncultured Pirellulaceae bacterium | reverse complement strand
ATCGAGTCGCTGAACGTCGGCAGGGGTGTCACCTGCACGATAATTGGCGTAAATTCTAGAGTCTGCGTTGTGACCGTTGTCGGCCGCGCCTACCTGACCACCAACCGCGTCCGTCGGTAAAAGTATATGGAAATCGATAGTTATCAGCAGTGCCCCTGCCAGTCGGGCAAAAAAATCAAGTTCTGCTGCGGAAAAGATCTGGTCAGCGACTTGAATACCGTGCTGTCGAAAGAACAAGCCGGGCAGTCGATCGCCGCGCTAGAGCATCTCGATCGCGCGATCAAGAAAGCCGGTCCGCGAGAATGCTTGCTGACCATTCAGACGCACATTTTGATCGCCCATGGTGAGATCGAGAAAGCCAAACAGAGCAACTCGCTGTTGCTCCAGCATCACCCGAACCACATTACGGGAATGCAGCACCAAGCGTTGATCGAATTGGCGGACGGGAATTTGCTGGCGGCCGTCGAAGCGTTGCAGGACACGATGGACGCCATCCCGGGCAATGAGCTACCGATCTCGCTGGCGAACGCGTTTCGAGCCGTCGGCGTTGGCTTGCTGAACGATGGTGACTTGATCGCGGGTCGAGCCCATTTGCAGTTCGCGTCGAACCTGAAGGGCGGCGAAGACCGTGACCTTGGGATGACGCTGCTGAACACATTCCGCCATCCGAGCCTCTCCATTCTAATGAAGCGGGATTTTGTGCTGGCCCAACCGCCGGCCGAGGAAACCGAGTGGCACAAAAAGTACATCAACGTTCATCGGGCTCTCGATCGAGGGCAATTTCGCAAGGCACTCAAATTCCTGCGCAAGATCGACGAGGCTTTTCCGAATCAACCGATGGTCGTCGAAGGCATCGCAATCGTGTCCGCCTACCTGGGCCGGCGTGACGATTTACCGAATCAGTTCCGGCGTGTTTCTGAGCTGGATGAGTTATCGCATTGGCAAAAAATCGAAGCCGAATCGCTTGCTCAAGCCCTCGACCCAGAGCCACAAGTTCCCGGCGTCGACTTACTTCGAATCACGTTCGAGATCGACGACGCCTCCGCGGCCAGCGAAGCGGCCACCAGCTCGGACCGCTTCCTTGCTCAACCACCCGTCGAAGCCGACCCCTTCGGTGAAGGCCCCGCGCCCAAGCACATCTTTTCTGTGCTTGACCGGCCGATGGTCGCCGACCTCGCAGATCTGACGATCGATAATGTCTCGAATCCGATTGGTGAAATCAGCCTCTTTGGCAAACAAACCGATCGCGCGGCGAGGCTGGAACTGATCACGGCAGACGACGAAGTCCTGTCGACCACTCTCGATCTGGTCCAGCAAACGTTTGGCGATTGCTCGCCCAAGGAAACGAATCGCGCGACCGTCGGAACCCGCAGTGACCTAGATCGTGCCCTACGCGTCGATTGGCATTTGCCGCGTGGCGCGACGCGAGCGGACTATGACGCGTTGGTTCAAAAGCACGTGCCGACGATGTTCGACAATTGGTGCCAACTGCCGTTCCGCTGCCTAGGCGGGCGCACGGTTCGTGATTGCGCGAGCGACGAAAGCCTGCAAATCAAGGTGCACAGCTTGCTCGCTCAGCTGGAACAGGGTTTTCAATCCATTCCCGGAGGGCCGGCATCGCTGCAATCGTGTTTGAAAGAACTGGGCGTCGAGATGCCCGCCAAGATCGATGCCTCGACGGTCGAAGGCGTTGAAACGTTGTCACCGTTTTGCCAGCAACGCATCGATTTGGCAACTTTGACGGACGAGCAACTGATGATGGTCCACCAGATGTCCATCACCCTTGGCAACGCTCCCACCATCGAGCCAACGGTGGACGAGATGCTGCGGCGGGACAACAACGAACTGATGCCGCGCGAGCTGTTGTACTCGATGAAGGCCCAGGTGACCCAGGACGATGACACGGCGTTTGAATTTCTCACCAAGGCCAAGGACGCGGCTCAGGCTGAGGGCAAGCCGATCGGGATTTACTTGGTCTACGAGTTCGAAATGCGACTCCAACGTGGCATGACCGAGAAATTGCCCGCGATGCTACAAACGATTCGCTCGAAACACCTCCAAGAGCCAGACGTCGAGGCCGAGTTGGCTCAGACGCTGCACCGGTTCGGCTTGCTGGACGAACAGCAACTGTTCGCCGCGCCCGGTTCACCCGCGCCAGAAATGGCTGCGGCGGCGGAGCCAGCGGCTGCCGCGAAAGAGCCGTCCAAGCTGTGGCTACCCGATTAAGATTCTCGCGGCGATGGGATTTTGCTTCCGCCCTAGTCGCTGCCCAATAGATCAGAACTCCGGCTTAGCTCTAACTAACCTAAGCCTAATTCCTCGAAAGCCACTGTGCCCAAGTACATCGTCCGATACGGAACCATGCGAACGCTCGGCGTGATGACCGCGCGCACGGATGCTTCGTTTCGACGTTCGGACGAGGTGATCGTTCGCTCGGATCGTGGGCTAGAGATCGGTCAGGTGCTTTGCGAAGCCAGCGACGACGCGCTGTCTCATTTGGACAAGCCCGCCGTTGGTTCGATCATCCGCCAAGTTTCCGATGAAGATGCGGCAGGCGTTAACGATATCGACGGAGCGCGGCAGAAGAAACTGGACGTCTGCGAACGCCACATCCAGGCCTTGGGGCTGGAGATGAAACTGATCGAGGTCGAACAGTTATTTGGCGGCGAACGATTGATCGCTTATTACATCGCCGAAGAACGCGTTGATTTTCGCGAGCTGGTTCGCTTGCTGGCTGCGGAATTCAAAACGCGAATCGAAATGCGACAGATTGGCGTCCGAGACGAAGCGAAACTGCTGGCCGACTATGGCGATTGCGGGAAACCCGTTTGCTGCAACACTCATTTGAGTGCCATGCCGCCGGTTTCGATGAAGATGGCCAAGCTGCAAAAGGCAACACTCGACCCGACGAAGATTTCCGGTCGCTGCGGCCGGCTAAAATGTTGCTTGCGATACGAGTACGACCAGTACGTTGATCTCCAACGCACACTGCCCAAAGTTGGCGCTCGAGTCGTAACGAGAAACGGGACGATGAAGGTTCTGAATCAACAAATTTTGGCCGAACAGTTGCTTGTTGAAACGGAAGACCACCGACGGATGGTGATCGACGCTAGCGAAGTG
>CAZLFF010000019.1:0-43915 GCA_964558755.1 uncultured Pirellulaceae bacterium | reverse complement strand
GGCCCGGTGGTCGGGCTGTCTTCGGTGTAATCGCCGATGGAGCCGTCAAACACGCAGTCGGTGCTGAAGTGAATCACACGTTTGCGGTGTTCGCCCGCCCACTTGGCCAAGCGGTGGGGGAACATCGAGTTCACTTCGATCGCATACAGAGAGTCATTGACCTCGGGTCGGCGCTTGGTGATGCCAACACAGTTCAAGACCACGTCTGGGTTAATGTCGCCCAAGTGCTGGACGACCGATTCAAAATCGCTGACGTCCACGTTGTCGGTGACATTGTCGCCCGCAAACAGACCGCATTCTGAAAATAGGCTGCGATCGCGATGAAGGATCGCGTGAACATCTTCAAAACGTTGACCCAGTTGCTGAAACAGTTTGTGGCCGATCAGCCCTGAGGCACCTAGTACAAGGATCTTGCTCATGCGTGGGCTCCGGATTGTGGATTTCGGTCGCGGCTGTCTTTCCAGGCCGCTAACTCTTGTTGGACGTAGTCGAGCTGCAGCAGTTTTTCCTTGACGCCCTCGACCGTCAGCCGCGTGGTGTTGTGTGAGTTGTAGTCGATGGCTTCTGGGGGACGCACTTCGCCTTCGACGAAGTACTTGTTGTAATTCAGGTCTCGATTGTCGGCGGGGATACGGTAGTACCCGCCCATGTCCTCTGATTGAGCCATCTCTTCGCGGGTTAGTAACGCTTCGTAGAGCTTTTCGCCGTGGCGAGTTCCAATGATCTTGATTTCATTGTCAACCGCGAACAGTTCTTTGATGGCCAAGGCGAGATCGCCGATGGTGCTCGCCGGAGCCTTTTGCACAAACGTGTCGCCCTGCTGGCCGTGATTGAATGCGTAAAGCACCAGATCGACGGAGTCCTCGAGCGACATCAAGAATCGAGTCATGTTCGGATCAGTGATCGTCAGTGGCTGACCTTGCTTGATCTGATTGATGAACAGCGGGATGACCGATCCGCGCGACGCCATGACATTGCCGTAGCGAGTGCAGCAAAAGCGTGTGTTATCGGCACCGGTATGGCGAGCCTTCGCGACGACGACTTTTTCCATCATCGCTTTGCTGATTCCCATCGCGTTGATTGGGTAAACCGCTTTGTCGGTGCTAAGCGCGATTAGTCGCGAGACACCGCACGCCAAGGCCGCATTGCAAACGTTCTCGACACCAATCACGTTCGTTTTGACGGCCTCGAAAGGATAGAACTCACAGGATGGAACCTGTTTAAGAGCGGCCGCTTGGAATACGAAATCGGTCCCTGTCATGGCTGATCGAATGCTCTCATAGTCGCGAATGTCACCGATGTAAAACTTGACTTTCGGATTCGCCAGGCGAATTCGCATGTCGTCTTGTTTCTTCTCGTCGCGGCTAAAGATGCGGATCTCGCCGATGTCGGTGTCGAGAAACCGTTTCAGCACGGCGTTTCCGAACGAGCCGGTCCCTCCGGTGATCAGTAGTGTTTTTCCAGCAAACATGATTTCAGTAGGTCTGGATCGGGGTTTCTTTGAAACGCAAGCCACACATCCAACGTTGTGAGCCATCTAGTTTAATTGAGGTAAATTCGCTTCGCCGTACTGCAGGCGAAAATCTTGGATCAACGGGGGCTAGTTGTGCGGATTAGTCCGTTGGTTTGGTCAGCCGGCCGAACATGGTCAACAACAGTTTCGGGTTTCGCAAAACAGTTCGTTTCCAGGCTAGCGTGTGGAACAGTAGTTTTGTCGGCCCAGGGAAGTACTTGATCGGGCCCTGCACTTCGATATACGCAAAGTCGGCTCGCTCGAAACCAGCGCTCTTGGCCGCATTGGTTACAGCTGATTCGCTGTTGAACTTGTATTGAACTGGGTAGTGATACTCGTCCAGCTTTTCCTGCTTATGGATCATCGATAGTACCCACTCATCAATCCGTACCGCGTTCATGACTCGTGCGAAAATTGTGAAGTAATGATTGATGTTGGGTGTTGCGAAGTAATAGGTGCCGCCCGGTTTGAGAATGCGATGCAGATGTTGGCAGAACGCGACCGGGTTTTCGACGTGCTCCATTACCATCCAGCTGTAGGCAACGTCGACGGAGTTGTCGGGGAGTTTCGCGGTTTCCATCAACGCGTTTTGAGTTTGGTCGAACAAGCCAGCAGCCGGTTTGACGTTAGGATCAGGCTCCAGCCCCCAGTATTGATCAACATGTGGTCGAATGGCCCATTGCCAAGAGTTATCGCGAGCCATGCCGCAGCCACAGCCAATATCCAGCGCGACAGGATTCGACCTCGACTTGAGGTCGTCGACGATCTGTTTAGAAAAAACTCGTCGCCGGTCTGAGATGTTGCGAAAATTGTATTCCGACTGCAGTTGGTCAAATGTTAAGGCGTCGTGCTTCGCCCGAGCGTCAAGTAAATCAGCATGCTGTTGAATCTGAGCAGCACGGTTGGCGGTGGCGTCTGGTTGAGTGATCATTGGGCGGTCTCCAGTTGCGGGCTTCTTCTGGCCGGAATCGCGGTTTTAGCTTGAGCAATTACAGGAACGTCCTCCTTGCAAACCATGCCGATAAACAGCAGCGTTGCGTAAACGGGAACGAGATCCAAACCGGCTTTCACAATTCCCGTCCCCAGATCGTTTGCGATCGAGAATAAAAAGAAGCGTGAGAAGATCATGGTGTAAATTAAAATGGACGTTGGGTTGAATCGGTGCGGGTAAAACGAAGCGTAAATTTGGCGATAAACGAGCCCAGCGAAGAATAAGCCGAACAGAGTTCCCGTCAGGCCAAAATTCCAATACAGCTCGCCCATCAAGCCCGGCGGGCAGCCTGAAACACTTCCTCGGTAATCGAAAATTTTCTGATTTAGAGTCAGTCCTTGGTTAGCCCATTTGGGTTTGTCAGGCCAATAGGAAAACGGAATCGGTGCCGCCAGCCAAGCGTAAAGCATCTCGCCGTTGCGATACTCCATTTTCTTGGGCACGCCATTGGAGACGTGACAGAACTTGGCGACGTCCAGCATGTTCCGACCGCAAATCGTTTTCTGAACGATTTTTTGGACGCCAGTTTCATCTTTGCCGACGCTTTTAACGCGCGCAGCCAGCATCGGGATCATCAACATGGTTGCGATCCCGAAACAAACTGCGACGAGGCGAGCGTCAATCTTACGCAGCAGGAAGTACGAAATGATCGTGCAGTCCAGTAGCAACAATGCGACACCCGCGCGGCTATTGAGAACCACCGCCAGCAGAATCGTTTGCACAATCGCGAGACCCAGCACCAGTCCAATGCCAGAGAAGATTGGCTTCTTGTTGTGGACTAACCAAATGAAGCAGAAATAAACGACGAATTTGGAAAACGCGGCGCCTCGGCAAAACAGGTAGAGGCTAGAGTGCATCCGCTCGCCGCCATGGGCTCGAAAGTCTAGAAACCGTTTCTGTGACATCGAGGTAAAGCTGCTAAAGCTGACGCCCGCGCTGGCGATGAATCCGAGGAAGCAGATAAACGAGATTGAGGCAAAAACTAGTAAAGCGATTTGCAAGCGTTTGCCATTCCACTCCGTGACTCTCGGCAGGAAAATTCCTGAGATCGGTGGCGTTGGGAATTTCAGCAAGTACCCAGCAACAAAAATCACGAACCCAATCGCCATAATCGTCGTGCCACGCAAGAACATATCTGGATCTTGCTGCAACAGGACGAATTCAGCCACGAAAGGGTCCGACTTTCGAATCCACATTACGTAAACGAGCTTGATTGGGATCCCGATGATTGCCAACAACACCATAAAAGTGATCGGCTCAAAAACACCAATCTTGGGGTTGGTGAAGAGCGGATAGGACAACACGAGCAAGCAGACGACACCCAGCAACGCAGTCAAAAACTCTCGCTCGTTCTGCGCAACGACGAAGGAAAGCAGCAGGCAACCGACGCTGGTCAGCGCGACCACACACTTGAGCAGCGTGATGGGCCACGGAGTTGCGTTGGACGGAGAGTCAGTCATTTCGAGGAAGTGGTGGCAGCAGGGCTGGGAAGGGTGAGGCTCGAGGGAAGCCAAACTTAGGGAACATTAGCGAACGGAGTCGCCCGATCAACTTTGATCGACTCCCAGCGACCTCGAACTGTGGTCGAATGGGGCCTGTCACGCCGATCGTGGGAATGTTCTTGGCTTGAATTGAGTCCACGCGAAACGAGATTCAATTGTAATTAGGGCCTGTTTGGACGAGCGAAATCGGAACAGCGTCAAGAGCGGAAATGCGACTAGGAGCACGAGCTTAAGCGGTATAAGCCGCATATTCACCTCCGCCGGAAACTGGCAAGCCACGGCGCCAAATACAACGAATAGGCAGATCGTCAGTAAAAGGGGCCCAGATTCCCACTCGATTTTGTAGATTCGGTTGGTTGCGGCAAAAGTCACGGCGGTCATCGCGAGGTAGGCCGACACGTTGGCAATCGCAGCCCCCCAAATCCCCAGTTGCGGAATGAGCAGCAGATTCAAGCAGATGTTGATCGCAAGGCCAAACCCCGAAATCATCGACAGCAGCCCTGTCCGACGCTCGAACAGCAAGGGCTGGTTCAGCGCGATGAACAAAGCCATGTTGACGAACCCGAACAGCACCAGCTGCATGATTTTAGCCGATTCAGAATACGAGGCAGCCGATGTCAGGCTGAACAGCCAAACGACCTCAGCCGCGAAACACATCCCGCCCAAGGCCGTTAGGAAGGTCAAGAACAAATAGATCGATGCGATCTTGCCGAACTGCTGCTGGCTGTCTGGGTCATTCGCGTTTTTGAAGTACGCGGGTAGCCAAGCCGCCCGCATGGAACGCACCACGATGGACAAAAACGAACCCAGCAGAAAACCGATCGAGTACACACCGATCTGAGCACGATCGACCGATCCGTTGAGCAGCAATCGGTCGATCCCGGTTAGTCCCCACATGAAAAACGCGTGCGGCAAAACCGGCAAGCAGTAGCCAAACGCTTGCCTCCAGTTGACCTGTCGCAAATTCGGCATCGCTCGGCGGAAGAGCATGAACGCGGAGATCAGCACAAAAATCGAATAGCTAATCAGCTCGCCCAAGATCGCGCCCTTCACGCCCAGCTTTTGGAAAACCACCAAGTAAATAATCAGCAGCGTCGTCAGCAGGAACTGCGAGAACGTGAACGCGCGATACTTGACGGGTTCCTCACGGATGTTCAACCAGAACTCGACAATGTTGATGCCGCCTTTTAAGAAGCCAGCTGTCACTGCCAAATACAGAAGATCGAGCGCGATTGAGTTCCCGGAGTGATGGTGAAAGTAATAGGCGGCCAACATCAGCAGCCCATAGAACGGCAGCCCGGCGATCATTCGCGCGAGCCAAATCGAGCTGACCATCGCGTCGCCTTGGTCGGATCCCCGCTGCGTGTATTCGTGGTAGTACTTCTGGACGCTGAACGCGAGTCCGAATCCAAGCAGCGTCCACGTCGCGAAGATGATGGCCTGCAGAACGTAAAGTTCACCGACCTCGGCTTGCGTCATAACGCTCAGGTAGAACGGAATCAGAACGATCCGAGCTCCCTTGGCCAGCAGATCACCTAAGCCATAGATCAGCGAGAAACGCAGGAACTTCCCGGCCTCGCGTGGTCGCTGGCCGGTGGTTTGCCCCTTCTCTTCTTCCACCATATTATCGAACTCCGCAGGGCAGTTCGATCAGCGGTTGCCAGTATTTTGCCAACGGCGGATGCAGTTCGATCATTCGGCGCATGTCCTGTCGCAGCCGATCGCAGGTCGCCGTGTCGAGCGTTTCACGCAAGTTGACTTTCTTGTCGCCCGACGCCGCATTGGCCCGGTAAAACATGCGCTTAACCAAGCGTGATTTCTTCAGGTTGTCCAGCAATCCATACGCGCCGATCTGGCGGAGGAAGAAAGCAAAACTGGCGGCTGCCCGGGCGACTTGTTTGGATTTGGGTGTGATGGCTTCGTTGACCACTTCGCTGGCGACAGGAGGAACGTGAGCGGCATCCACGCCCAAAAATTCATACATCTCTTTGAGCGCTGCGTCGCCATCGGTCTTCAGACGCTCAAACACGAAAACGTGTATTTGCTCGGGCGGGAATAGGTCGATAAACCGTTGAAAGTGTTGGGCAAGCAAGACAGACTCGAGCAGCGAAACGTCATCGCCTTTGTTCAAAGTCCTCTTTTTCTGCCGATGGTCATAACCACTGCCCATGACTCGGCCGACCGGTGTGTCCAGGTCGACCGCGACGTCGGTTAGCTCCAGTCCGCGCCGCACGCCGAATCCGTGGTACGAGTTCAGTAACGTGAACGGATCGCGAACGTTGAAGATGATCTTCAATTGAGGGTCGTACGCGTGAATCCGAGCCGCCGCAGTTGGTTCGAAATAGTAGCAGTTGGAAATTTCACCAACCGCTGCGGTACGCTCGTTGGGGAACAGGCTCTCGTACCACGCGTCGCCACGATCAAAGTTCGTATTGAAGTACTCGGTCTCTTTGATTCGAGCCATCGAAATGTCTGGGTGCGATTCGAGTGCTTCAAGCATCCATGAACTTGCACAGCGACCGGGGCCGACATTGATGAAGCTTGGGCCTGCGGTGATAACGTTGGCAGACATGTTTTCCTCCGAGGCAGCACGAATCGCATCTGACTGTGCATCTGGGGCGTTGCAAAACGGACGCGGTGTTAGTCCGAACAAGCGTCACGAAATCAAAGCCGGGCGAACGATTCGTTTCAGCTTGATGTTGCGGTCAATGCATCGACTGGACGCGATGCATCTGGCATTTATCAAACCAACAACCTTAGCCCTAAGCAATAACAAAGCGCCGAAGAACGTTGCTATTTCTACGCGGGTTACCGGGAACCCTTCATAACCGTGCCAATCGTACGCAAGAAGATCTGCAGATCCAACGCAAGGGATGCGTTTTTGATGTAATACAGATCGTACGTCAGCTTGTTGTACGCATCCTCGGTGCTGGCACCGTAGGGGTAGTTGATTTGTGCCCAGCCGGTCAGGCCTGGCTTGACGAGGTGCCGCTGCATGAAGAACGGGATTTCCTCGGCCAGCGTTTTGACGAACTCGGGACGCTCGGGGCGAGGCCCGATCAGCGACATTTCACCTCGCAGTACATTCCAGAACTGAGGCAGTTCATCCAACCGCGTCTTACGCAGGATCTTTCCAACGGCCGTAATCCGAGAATCATTTTTGGCTGCCCATTGGGCACCGTTGACCTCTGAGTTTTGGCACATCGTCCGAAGTTTCCAAATCCTAAACGGACGATTGAAACGCCCCGTGCGAACCTGCGAGTAAAACACCGAGCCGGGGCTTTCCAGCCGAATCGCAATTGCAGCAATGATGATTAGAGGGGTCGAAACCAGTAGTCCAACTAACGCGACGGAGGAGTCGATCGCGCGCTTCACGCCTTGGTAGTACGGGTGAGCCAAATCCAAACGAGCCGAGAACAGCCAGTCCGTGTCGATGCTGTTGACAGGGATTCGCTGGTACCGATGTTCGACAAAGTCACAATAGGAGGAAACTCTCACGCCAGCGTCCAAGCAACCGAGCAACCCAGCCGCATCGGCGGGCTTGACGTCGTCGTAGACCACCTCGTCAACGTCATTCGTTACTGCCCATTGCCCCAGTCCTGCAACTGAACGAGGACGGCGCGTCACATCCATCGGCAGGGATTCTTTCGTGACCAACGATTGAACATGGTCAACAAAACTGTCAGTGCCGACGAAGCAAATCTTCGGCTGAAACTTAGTGCTCCACCGCCACGAAAGAACGCGAGTTGCTACCATTGCAACGATCGCCATGACGCTGGACAGTACCAATACATAGCGGCCGATCCGTAGGAACGAGAGCAGGATCCAGCCCAGCGACAGTGCAGAGATCGCGACGATCGTGACCAGCAGACAGCGTACGATCAGATCAGTATACCCGCTGCGACGTCGCGGGTCATGCAAGCCCGCCACATGCGCGGTCGGAACTAGAAGCATCGCAAAGGTCAACGCACAGGGGATGAGCTTGACCGCTGTTTCAGAAGTCGCAGCTCCAGAGGCGACGGGACTCGCCAGGAATCCAAATCCGATTGCCAACACGGCAATCACCGCGTCAGTTACCGACCAGCCAAGGGTGTTGAACGTGAACAGACGACGACGGCTGACGCGACGAACTTGCTTTTCGATCGTCGCTGCATTTTGCCACGGCGGGGCGACTTGGCCAAGCAATAATTCTGGTGAATCCAAACGGACGTCGCTGATGGGTTCGGCAATGGGGGCGGACATGTCTTGATGCTTTCAAGCTTGGAATACAGACACATCCCTAAAGGGCACGCCTGTAATCTCGTGTTGGGGAAGGAGGGAGAGGAGGGAAGGTTTTTTGGTTGGCAGGTTTTCCAGTCGTTGATTTAAAAACGTAAATTGCAGTGCCCAAAGTGGACACAAATATGGGTGGCACCTGAAACATCCCGTTGGTAGAGAAGTTTCAACTGACGGGACGCAAAAAAACGGCGCCCGATACCGAGCGCCGTTCTCATGACTTGGTACAGCGAGGCTTATTAGTTCTCTGGTGCGGCAAGTACGGCAGGGCCGTTCATTTCCGCAGGGGAGGCATCGTCATCGTTGCCACCACTGAGTGCGACAGGAATCGCAACGGCTGTCCCCAGAAGAGCGAGTCGGCGGAAGTTTCCACCACCGCCCAGAAGGCCGCCGCCGAATCCACCACCACATCCGCCGCCGCAACCGCCGACAGCACCGCCGCCACAGCCACCACCGCAGCTGCTGCTGCAAGTGCTGCAACCGCCGGCCGAAGCGTAGCTAATTGGAGCCGATGAAAACTGAGCAGCAGGCATTGCACCGTATGAGCTGACGATTGCGCTCGCGGTTGGCTGAGCGACTGCTAGTGGAATCGAAGTGTAGACACCTTCGACTTCTTCAGAGCCATCGCCGACTTCGATTTCTGTGTCGCCGATGTAATCGCCAGAAACAGCGATCGCTTGGTAGCGACCTGGCTCGACGTCTTTGAACGAGAACTTACCCGTTACGTCAGTCGTGAGTGTCGAAATCGTGTTACCTTCGCTGTCCTTCAACGAAACGTTACCAAGCAGAGGCGTCTTGACGTCCTCAAGCATGGTGAACACTTGACCTTGGATCTCGCCATCGGCGGCAGCAACTTTGATTGCTTCAGCTTGGGCGTTCTCAGTCGCGTCTTCCGCTTGGACCGATGCGCAAAACGAAAGACAGGCTACACAGCCCATCGTGAACAAACTTTTCAATGTGATTTTCATTACAGGCTTCCTGAACAGGGATGCAGTCTCGAGTAGGGGGGATCCGAGTGGGGTCGGAGAGTTGTTGAACTTACTTAATTTGGGTGGAGGTGATTCGCCTGAGGCTCAGGCTGACACCGACCGTTTAGGCAGAATATAAGTTATAGTTAACGGTTAATCGGTGGGGAAGACATTCATTCAGTAGTTTTTCTGATTTACTAGCTGTGGCCGCTAGAACCGGGTCAAACTGTTTTATGGAAACTTTTTTCCCTTTAAGGCCTTTTAAGGGGAGGCTGGGTGGTCGTCCTTCCTGTCTGATCCGCTTACCCGGTTGGTGGCGGTTTGCGAAGTTTGCGTGTTGTAGGGGTTTTTTGTGTTGGTGTGGAGTAAATGACCCTCAATCGACCGATCGTCATGCCTGTATCGGGTTTGGCTGGGTTAAGATGCGGCGATTCCGCATTGCGAGGGTTTGCCGACCGATTTCCATGGAATCTGAACCTTCCTCGTTTTGGTTCCCGCTCGATCTGCTTCCGCGAGATCGACCTCCTCCTCGCTTCTGTCCGCAACCGTCTTCAATCTCATGAGCAGTAAACAAAGCAAAAGCGAGTATTTGCCGGCAACTATTTTGTTTGCAAGCGTTTTGGTGCTGCCATGGTTTTTTGGTGGACACCTTCCCATCGTGCGTACGCTGAGCTTAGCGTTGTCGGTGCCGTGTTTGCTAATTTGCCTTGCCTCAATGGCCGGGATTGGCACGCCGACCAAGAAGGAACTGGCCATCAAGCTGCTTTTGCTTGTGGGGATCGCGTACGGATTGCTGCAATTGTTCCCCCTCGTCGGTGGCCAGCCGATCACCCAGTACCCGGCGGCCACTCGGGCGGCCCTTGGCGAACTGGTGCTAGGCGTTGCTGTGTTTGCGATCGCCAACCACGTGTTACGGAACCAGAATCTGATCGCTTGGTTCTTCGGTTTCGTTGCACTCAACGGAGTGCTGATTACGTTCGTTGGGCTGGCTCAATTGATTTCCGACTCAGACCGTCTTTATTGGTATTTTGAACTCAACCAAGTTGGCCAACCGTTTGGACCGTACGTTAACGGCAACAACGCGGCAGGCTATTTGCTGATGAGCTTTGCGGCGGCAAACTTCTTTTTAGCGCGAGAGGTCTTTCGCTACTCGCATCAGCTGCCTTCCAATCAAAGCACCAAGAAGCAGTCATTGCTGGTTCGTGTCATCCGTGCGATCGGTATTCGGTTTGCTCGTTTGGAGTCTCAGCAGCTATACATTTTGGCCGCGCTGGTGACGATTGCCGTCGGGATTTTTGCCTCATTAAGTCGGGGCGCGGCAGTCTCGCTGGTTGCTTCGGCTTTGATCGGGTGGATGTTGCTGTTCCGCCGCACGTGGGGCGTGCTGGTGATGACGGCAGTCACACTTGTCGTTGGAGTCGCGACGCTGTTTTGGTTGCAGCAAGATCAGGCGGTTGCGAAAAGCCTCTCCACGCTGGCCAACGCTAAAGAAACCAGTCCCAATCGAATCGCTCATTGGAAGATCGCGTGGGAGTGCGCTCAAGAGAACCTACCCTTTGGCGCTGGCCTAGGCACCTATCGTGTTGCTTATCTGCCGTTTCAGATCGAGCCGTTCAAGCGTTGGTTCTTGCATGCAGAGAACCAGTACCTAGAGGCCTTTGTCGAAATGGGATGGCTCGGGTTGGGGCTCTTGTTGGCAGCGGCGGCATTATCCGTTTACGGCTGTTTCCGTTTGTTAGCGAAGCCAGACTCAACCAGTCGAGCGGTTGGTCTTGCGGGTTTGATCTGTTTGATCGGGCAGTTGATGGCCTCGTTGTTTGACTTTGGCTGGTACATGCCCGCCAACCTTGTCCTGATGGCCGCGATGATGGGTGCCATTTATGGTCAGCTGAATTGGTCGTGGTCAGCCAGTCACGTCGGGCAAGCCAAGCCGCCTGGTGTCAGCTTGCGTGTCGCGGCGACGCGTTTGATCTTGCTCGTGCTCGCTGGCTTAGCCGCGTGGTCCGCGTACGAATACAGTGCCGTTGATGCTCGACAGTCGTGCCGCCGTTTTTACGAACGATTTGACCCTTCGCGTGATCGGTTTCTGTTGCCCGACTATCAGGCGTTGGCCGAGTACGCAGTCAAACTCAGACCAGACGATGCCGAAGCCCACTACCAGTTGGCGCTCAATCATGTTCTTCAGTATCGAGTCAAAGCGACCGACCAAATGGTGGACGTTCCGCTTGCCTCCGATTCCGAGGCCTCGGGCTCGTCTGACGAGCCTGTTGGCGAAGTGTCCAGCGAGTTGGCCGCAGACGAATCGGTCGAGTCATCGGTTTCGTCGTTGACCTTCGCGGCCGCGTGGCCGCAATCGACCTTAGTCACCCTGCACCGTTTGGCTCGCATGGCCGCCAATGCTCCGGGCACCGAATCAGTACCCGCTGGAACGTACTTGAATGAGCTAAAATCCGAGCCGCTGGTCGAGCAACATTTGACACCAGCTTGGGACCATCTGAAGATTGCCAACGAAAATTCTGATCGCTTCTGGTTCATCCCCATGGCGCGGGCCCAGCTTAGCTTGCTGATGGAGGATGATGTCCAAGAGGCAACCTACATCCGTGATGCGATCGACATCAGCGCTCAGAACCCCGAGGTCTTATTCATCGCGGGTATTCTGCGCGTTCAGTCAAACGACCTCGAAGGTGCCTGTGATTTATGGCGAAAGTGTCTTGAGCAGACTCGTGAATTCGAAACGGAGATTGTTGAACTGGCCAAACGCGATCTCCCAATCCGTGACCTTTTGGAAAAAGTGTTGCCGTCAGAACCCCACTTTCGTCTCCGCGTAGTGCGGAAGTTCTTCCGCCAACCGGAGGAGCTATTGGCCCGTAAGCTGATTCTCAACGACAGCAAAATGAAATTGGACCAGCACGATCTGCCAGAAGCCGAACTTCACTACCTCAAGGGCGAAATGGAGCGCTACAGCGAGAACTATCCTTTGGCCATTGCCCACTATGCCCAGGCGTTGGATTTGGACAAACATCGTGCTGACTGGCGAGTAAACTACGCCCGAGCCTTGATCGAAGCCGATCAACTAGATCAGGCCTACGGAGAATTGAAGCGGTGTGAGCTGTATCACGGCAACCATCACGTTGCCTGCCAGAGCCTGATGCGACGGTTGAAACGGTTGAGGTCGGATCAGCTGAGGAATTTGGGGCGGCAATCGTACTAAAAGCTGAAATAACAAATCCGTGAAGGCGGACGAGCGTTTATATTAATTGTGTGAAATAGATTACTTCTGCGGACTTGGGTTGTCCCATGGCAGATAACCGAGCGAACCCGATGATTAGCAATTCTAGCGATATTCCTATGTCCACTTCCAACGCCGCGACTGACATGTACCAACTGGATCCATTCGGGATCCTGCGCCGGAAATGGGGAACGATTTTGTTCTTCGTGATTGTTAGTGTCGCCCTGGCAATGCTGTACTACTTCAAGGCCCCCAAGACGTTCGAGTCATGGGCCAAGGTTTACATTGACGATCGCCGCGCGCCGACGATGTCGGTCGATGGCGAATCGGCCCAGGACACGTCGGTCGAAAAATACCTAGAAATTATTAGTAGCCGCGCGGTGCTGGCCGACGCGCTGGACGCCTGCGATGTGGACAACATGCGATCGCTGCAAGAAGCAGATGACATGCTGCTGTATCTTCGCGAGAACTTGATCGCGACCCCGTCGGACACCAAATCACTGTCGGGTGTGATGCGGCTGCGATTCCAAAGTGGCGTCGAGGAAGACTGTCAGGTGATTCTGACCAACGTGTTGAACTCCTTTGATAAGTTCATCAAACAGGGATCCAGCGACACGGGCTCGAATATGGTTAGCACCATGAGCAAGCTCGAAGAAGAACGAAAGAATCGCTTCTCTTCTCTAATGACTGAAATCGACGCGCTGATGCAAAAGCCGTTTATTCAAGTTGTCGAAGGAAAAGTCTACAACCAGCACGAAGGCCAAGCTTCGAAGCTGCAAGAAGAGTTGGATGAAAACGCCAGTGAGCGTTTGCGTTACGTTGCGTTGCGAGCGAACTTGATCGAGACCCAGCGGAACGGTGGCAGCATCGAGGATCTGGTGATCGACACCATTCAAGACATGAACGAGGGTCAGCTCGGCGGCTACACCACGACTCATCAAACGTTTTTGGACCTGAAGGTTCGTGAACAAGAAATGATGGGCGAGTTCGGCAGCGAACACCCGGAGCTTCGTAACTTGCGAAAGCAGATTGCGATGGTCGACAGTATGCGAAAAGAGCAATTGCTGTCAGCCCTGCGTAGCAGTTCAGAGGCGGCGGATGGCGATGATTTTTATTCAGTGGTAATGAACCACATCGACAATCGGATTGGCTTTTTTGCCTCCCACGAAAAACAGCTGGCCGACGCGATCCGCGAATCGAAAGTTAAATCACTGGAAATCACCAAGGACTGTGAGCGACTATCGATGCTGCTGTCCGAGCGTGAATTGATGACAAGTAACAATTTCGAGATGCAGGACCGCGTGCAGGAGTACGGTGTGCTCAGCGAGTTCGACTGGCAGGATGTGCGAGTGATCGACCCTGCTTCTGTCGCGGAGCAGATTGCTCCTAGCCTGCCAATCAGCTTGGCGGGCGGTTTGATTTTGGGATCGCTACTCGGGTTTGTTTTCGGGGCGATGAAAGAGATGGCCGAGAAAACCTTCCACGGCAGCGATGATATTACTCGTCAGCTGGGCGTCGAAGTCGTCGCGCAAATTCCGGAATTCAACAATCGTCGTGTTGTCAGTGGTGACTACAAAGATCTGGCGGCCGACCTGGTGACGCTGCATCGCCCTCACACGCAACCCACCGAATCTTACAAAGCGCTACGCACTAGTGTCTTTTTTCGGGCACGTCGTGAAAAGAATGTACAGCTGATTCAGATCACGAGCCCCTCTCCGGGGGACGGGAAATCAACCGTTGCTGCGAACTTGGCAGTGGTTATCGCTCAGGCTGGCAAGAAAGTTTTGCTGGTAGATTGCGATCTTCGGCGTCAAACGCAGCACGTGCGTTTCAACGTCTCCAACGAAGTTGGACTGAGTAGCGTGATGGCGGGTGAGGCGAGCCTTCAGGACGCCGTGCAGTCGACTGGCATCAGCAATCTGGACTTGCTCGTTAGTGGTCCTGCAACTGCGAACCCGGCCGAGATTCTAACTACAACCGATTTTGCAGACACTCTCGATCGGATGCGAGAAATGTACGACTTCGTGATCGTTGATACACCACCAGTGCTGCCGGTCACTGATCCAGCGATTATCGCCAACTACGTCGATTTGGTATTTATGCCGATTCGACTTCGCAAAGGCGTGCAAGTGAAGGCTCAGCAGGCGGTTGAAGCTTTGGCATTGGTGGGGCAAAAGATCGATGGCGTTGTGGTCAATGCTTTGACCCGAAAAGACGCGGGTTACGGCGGCTACGGCGGAGGTTATGGAGGCGGCTACGGTAGTTACGGTAGCACCTATGGTGGCTACCAACCGAAGCTACCACGAACTGCCAAAACGATCGCTCCGGGTGCATCGACAAACGGAAACGGTACCCAGCGTGGTTCGGATTTAGAGTCCGCCTCAAAGAAGTAGATTTGCGGATCGCAGATTTGACTCAAACGCTGACGACGGCGAAGCAGAGCTTCGATTCAAACCTCGGTCGTGTCGCCGTCTCGAGGAATTTCCGCGCGGTCGTAAATCGAACGAACGCTGTCCAAGTCGAACGGCAACTCGCTTTCGTCCAGTGGGTTGACGTGTACTAGGTGCAATCGTTTCACCTCGGCTGCGGCTGCGACCTTGGCGACGGGCGTTAAGCAGCTATGGCCAGTTCGGGCTGCCAAGTCCTCGTGCCCGTCGGGAAAGTAGCATTCGTGAATGAGCGTTTGGACACCGTGAATGTGTTTTACGTAGTCGGCGTTTGCGTCAGCGGTCGTGTCGGTCACGTACGCCATGCTGCGATCGGGCCAGTCAACCCGAAAGCCCAAACTTCCCCCCGGGTGCTTCAACGAGAACGCCGTCAGCCGTGACCCGTCGGATAGCTCAACCGAGCCACCGGCGTTAATTGGTTTGAGTTCAAAATCCGGCCGCACGGGGAACAAGTCTTTGGCGAACAGGTGCGTTTCGATCGCTTGGCACTTGCGATCCTCCGCATGGACGGTCACACGCTGCATCGTTTTGTCGTGCAACACATCGAACAAGAACGATAGACCAATGCAATGGTCGAGGTGAACGTGTGAAAGGAAAATGTCCAGTGTCGGCGTCTCGATTAGATCCCGCGCCCGGAAGATCCCTGTCCCGGCATCAAACAAGACGCCGATTTCTGGCAACATAAAACAGGCCGTTTGGCGCTGGTTGTTGGGATGGTAGCCTGTGGTGCCCAAGAAGTGCAGCTTCACGGTTTCGACATTCTCGTTTTACCCTTGCCCGCTGGCTGGCCCATGAGCGACCAACCTTTCGATTTCAGTTTACCCTATTTTGCGTACGGCTCGAACCTGAACCTGCGGGATCTTGACCGATGGTGTCGCGAGCGGAATGACAAAGGCGGAATTCTTAGCTTTTGGCAGACGGCTAGGCTGCCGAATCACGCTGTCCGTTTCAGTTTGTACTCCAATGCTCGCAAGGGTGGCGTGCTGGATATCCACAGTAGCCTAGGCGAAGAGGTGCCGGGCGTCTTGTTTCATGTTGCCGGTCCACGCGGGTGGGCGTTGTTGGATAAAAAAGAGGGAGCCCCCAACTGGTACGAGCGTGTCGCGACAACGGTGGCACTGGCCGATGGTAGCCAAGTCGCAGCGATTACGTATCGCGTTTGTGTCGAGCGATTGTCGGGATTCATCGAGCCCGCCAACAACTATCTGCAAGTCGTCTGCCAAGGTTTACGCCGGTGGGAGTTGGCGGAGGACCATGTCGTCGCTGCGGCTAGAGGTCATCAACGACCCTCCGCTTAGGCACAAACTCAATCCCAAACAACGTGCGATGAAAATCGCCGCGGCAGGACCGAGTCCTTCGCCTACCGCATTGCACCGATCAAGCGTGTTGGATTACGCGTCGAGCACCTGATCCTGTTGGCTCGAATGAGTATTGTCTGTGCTGTGCCAAGACTTTGAAAGCACCCGCAATTCAGTCCACTTCGAGACCAGTTGTGCTACCGAGGCAGACTGAAAAGCACTCATTAACCGAGCACGTTCCAGTTCGATTGTCCGCTGCGAAAGGTCAAACCAATTTGCGATTTGCCGGTTGCTGTGTCCTTGCTCCACCATGTTCAGGATTTTCAATTGTCGATCAGACAACGACTCGCGGCAGGTCTCCAATTCTTTAACTCGCTGTCGGATCGCACGACGCTCTTGGTCGATCTCGGCGGCCGAAGCCAGATAGTCCGCCAGTTCGGCTTGATCGAACCCATTGGTCAGGACGGTCATCGCGCCCAGTTCCATTAGCTTGACGGCTCGGCGGACTTCGATTTCAGAGACGACAACGACCGACGGGCAGCCGCCTTTCTGCTTCGCGAATTGGCTTTGAAGCTCGAGAGCCGCATCCGTTTGATCGCCCGCACACACTACAACGCACGACGGTGCGATCAGATTGCGTGCCTGTAGAAACTCGGCGGTATTCGCAAATTCACTGGCTCGGAAACCAAGTGTCTGGATGACGGCTTTTACTCGTTCGGCTGCGGCAGAGTCATAGCTGATAACGCTGATGTCGACTTGGTCTGGGGTGCTCGTAGTCATGGGAAATTCCTGAAAAGACAAAATGGCTGGTGAAAAGTAAGGAATTGGAGGTGGCAGAAGCGAGGCCATTTGACGGGTGTTCAGGTCGCAACGACGGCTAATTCATCAGGCAGAATCAAAAGGTTTAACTGCCGTTGGCAGTAGTAGAGCCTTCAAATTGACCAAATCATTACGGCAATAATTTCGTTTATCGAACATAAAAGGGTAACCGAAGGGAGTCGGTACGGTTAACCGAACGATAGCTCGGTGTTCTCATTGAAACTGTGGAAAAATGCACAATAATGGGCGTCGGGCGAGATC
Source organism: uncultured Pirellulaceae bacterium (assembly GCA_964558755.1). GTDB lineage: Bacteria > Planctomycetota > Planctomycetia > Pirellulales > Pirellulaceae > Mariniblastus. The sequence goes on along the minus strand of CAZLFF010000019.1, from coordinate 26,612 downwards.
ATGAGAAATTCAACCAGAACCAGTTTGCTTGCGCAGCTTCGGGATTCCGCAGCGGACGACGCGTGGGTGGAGTTCTCACAGTTGTACGGTGAAATCATCGAGGGCTGGCTTCGCGGGCAGGGAATTCGCCAGGAAGACGTCGAAGATCTGCGGCAAGATGTGATGACGACTGTGTGCCGCGAGATCAAAAATTTTGATCACAACGGACGCGTGGGTGCATTCCGTGCTTGGCTGCGGCAAATTACGGTCAATCGAATGCGACGGTTGTGGGAGCGGGGAAGGAAACATGCGGGCACCCAGCCGTCGACGCAAATTTCTGATATTGCGGACCAGCTGGCCGATCCGCAGGCCCGTTTGTCGATCGAATTCGAACGTCAGCACGACGCCTGTTTGGTCGAACACCTGTTGGGCAAGCTAGAAGGCCGTTTCGGTTTCCAGAGTCTGCAAGTGTTCCGGCGCATTGTTTTGTTAGAACATGTGCCTAAAGATGTAGCAGCCGATTTTGGTATGTCCATCGGAGCCGTTCGAGTTGCTCAGCACCGCGTGCTACGGTCGCTTCGCGAACTTGGTCGTGGCATGTTGGATTACCCTTAGGTCACCGCCAGCGGTTCGCACTGTCAACCGTGTGCGGATCTGCGACCGAACGTGCGAAGTTCTATTAAACGTTTACTAGCCTATATCGTGCTCGCGTCTATTTCGTGCACGTTGACAAACCCTACCACTGACTGTTCAAACCCGCGTGCTGCGTGTGGAGAATTGCTTGACTGCTGAACCTTCTTCTTGTGACACGCCAGCCTCTGCTTCAGGGCACCTTACCGATCAGCAGCTGCAAGACTATGTTGCGTCCGAGGTTACCGATTCTAATACGCTGGCAATCGAACAGCATTTGATTGACTGCGAGTCCTGTGCGATGCGGATGGACAAGCTGCCTTCCCCGTCGAAGAGCTTCGAGCAACATATTCGTACTCTTTTGGAGATTCGTTCGGCCAACGAGACCATGCACGGATCCGATGATGGCCAACGATTGATCGCCGGACGACAGAGCCCTGCTGCCTATGCGGCCGAATCGGCTCGACGGCGACGGTATCGGAAGCAGAAAGTCATCGGTCAGGGCGGGATGGGAATGATTTGGCAGGCATTTGATACGCTCGTCCAGCGACAGGTTGCGATTAAGGAACTTCGTAGCGAAAAATCGTACTCGCCCAAGCACTTGGCCCGTTTTCGCCGCGAGGTGTTGCTGACTGCCCGGCTTTCCCACCCAGGCACGGTTTACGTGATTGACTACTGCGATCAACCGGGCGAAGCGTACTACGTGATGAGCTTAGTTGATGGAAAAACACTGACGGAGCTGATTGAGCAGTACCATGAACAGCGAAAGGCGGGCACGGAAACCTTCGCGGGACTCATTGGTCTGTTGAACGTTTTCATCAGCGTCGGCAATACGATCGCCTACGCGCATTCGCAGGGAGTGCTGCATCGCGATATAAAAAGCGACAACGTGATGGTGGGTCGTTTTGGGGAAATCACATTGATCGATTGGGGGCTCGCTAAGAGTTACGACGGCGACGAACCGACGCTGGCGCTTCCGCATCCTCCGGACTCTGACGGGCAAGCTCCTGTTCAGTTAGGATCGATCCGCACGACGATTGAAGGCCAGAGCCTTGGCACGCCAGCGTTCATGTCGCCCGAGCAAGCGACCGGAGCAATCGGCGAAATCGACTACCGCACCGACACTTATATGCTCAGCGGTATGCTGTATGAGATCATTACCGGGGGGCCGCCGTTTGATCAGCCTGATGTAGATACGGTGATCCAGCAAGTCATCAATGATGTCCCTTTGCCGGCCCGTGAGCGTGTGCCCGATTGCCCGGCGTGGCTTGAGCGGTTGTGTGTCAAGGGATTGCGGAAAGACCGTGACCAGCGTTTTCAAACCGCGGAGGAACTGATTGATCAAGTCCAAGGTTGGATCGCCGGTCGTGCCGATCGGCGCAAGGCGGACCGTCAGTTCCAGCGTTTTTTCGAAATGGCATTCGACGCGATGGGCATCGTTGATTTTCGACGTGGTTTGCAGAATCTGAATTCGGCGTGGGAAGTCAACTTCGGCTGGAACCCCAAAGAAATTACCGGGCGGACGCACTACGAAATGATCCACCCCGAAGACCAGGTCCGCGCCGCTCGCGCACTGTCCAAAGCGAACAAAACCAAAAAGCAACAACAGGTTACCGTTCGCCTGCTGTGCCAAGACGGAACCTACCAATGGTCTCGCTGGAGCTTGGCTCCCTACGTCGAAGAGGCTTCAGTCTGCATCATTGGCCGCCGAGTCGACCCGCCCGAGGAAGACGCTCAGAAGTGACGAGCGAACGGTCGCTCGTTTTCAAACCGCAGCGGCACAGGATTCACCAAGGCAAGCTCGTGCAGAGCAAAGTGACGTGCCGCGTGTTTTTCATTTCTTCGCCGTCGGATTGATCGGGTTTCGGTCACGACTACTTGCCGAAAAGGTTGCCTAGCCCTTTTAGCAGCTCACCCTTCGCCTGTTCTTTGGCCTGTTGCTTAAACAACTCACCCGCTTGTTTCTGAAGTTTATCCTGCAGCTTGTTTTGCAGTTCGCCAACCTTCTCGTTGACTTTGCCAGTCAATTGCTGCTGATACTCGTTTAACTTCGGGGCGACCTTTTCTTGAAACGCATCGTTGATGGCTCCGCCCGCCGCTTGGCGAACCAACTGAGCCGAAACCTGTTGCATGGCTCGGGTGTCGACTTGCGGGCGAGACGCCGTGCCCCTGACCGGGATCGAGATAGTCTGGCCCCTCAGCGAGGCAAAGTGTTTCTTGCCTTCGATCCAGTCGTCGGCGATTGGAATCTCGGCGACCAAGTCCAAGCTTTGGTCCAGTCCGACGCTGCCGCGAGTTCGTACGACGATGTCTTTGTGACTGATTCTCATTCCATCGTGAAAAACGCGACCGTCTTGCACTGACACCGGCACCGCTTGCTCTTCAACCCGCAACCACGTGTTCAGGTCGCGATCCGAGGTCGCTTGAGGGTCGAGCAAACCACGTAGCTGCTTGGCCGTTGCAATCAGTTGCTGCGCGGTAGGTCCGGCACCAATGACGACGTTGGACAACGTCAGCGTTCCCTGTGCGTTGGCTTTCATGAGATCATAGAGCGGCACCTTGGCTCCCTCGACCGCCAACGTGAATTGACCTTCGGCGCTGGTCGCGTCGGCGGCCAACGGAGCCACCAGCTTCAACCACTGCCGCGCGATCGCGGGTGTTAAAGCGACGTTGTCGATCAGTTTTCCTTGCGGCAGATACAGCACGGGTTCCTCGGAACGCAGGTCAACCTGTGGCTGCAAGCGAACCACTCCACCGCCCAGTCGAATGTCACTCGTGTTCACCGTCGCAATACCCTGGTCAACGCTCAGTTGCATGCTCCCAGCGTCGATCGGCATACCTGCCACGGCAGCTTGCTGCCAGTCAAAGCGGCTGCTCGCTTGCAGAAGCGATGACACCAGCGCGGTTGGTCGTCCCAGTTGCGGCGCGGCAAACAGTGGCCCGCGAAACGAAATAGGGTGACTGCCCTGCCCCGCGATCTGGACCAGATCACCCGAGTACGCGGCTAGCAAAGCGTTTAGTTTTTCCCAGTCGGGTGTCCATTGGCCGTTGATGTCGGTCACCATCGAATTGGCGAGGTCCGTGATCTGACCGCTGGCTTGAACGTTTAGGGCGGCGGACTCGATGGACGTGTTTTGAAATCTGATCGCGTTAAAATCGTTCGACATCGTCACGTCGCCCGACACGTTGACCTTTGCCTCACGCCACAAAGGCGACCAAGCCGCCGCGCTCGAAACGGTGCGCATGGGTGAAGCTGTTTCGGGCGAGCCGAGCCTAGCCTCGGTTGGCTGACGGGTTGCCGCGACCATGTCTTGAACGCTCGTTTGCACCCGTGCGCTAATCCCCTGCGAGTCCGATTGGAATTGAACGGTTCCTTCTCCGTTGCCGAACCAGAACACGCTGTCGTCGGTCGGCGAAAGAGCCAGCCAATCGGCCACTTTGTTCACGTCGACTCGAAAAGCCACGTCGCCATTGATCTGCATGACGTCGGCGGTTTCGATCACGATTCGCTGACCACCCAGTGACACCGAATTGCTCGAAAGCATTTGATCGGCCAAGATCAACTGACCGGTTTGAAAATCGTAGCGCGCACTGCCGGTTCCCGATGTTTGTTCCTCGCGGACGGTGACTCCGTAGCCGTCAAACTGAAGCTGCTGAACGTCGTACTTTGCGTCTAGCACTTCGATTGCGTTCGCGTCGATGACCGTCATCGCTTGGGCTTGCAGTTGCCCGTTCGCTCGGATGTCGCCAAGGTCGGCGAAGTTCTGCACATGAGCCAGCCAGCCTGCGACGGCGCCAGAGAGTTGGCTGTTTACTTGCCAGCGATTGTTGACGTACGCGTCGGCGATTGGCTGAGCCAACGTGAAAATCGCCTGCTCGGTGCCGATGTCAATCTGCAATCCGGCTTGGTCGACTTGCATGCGTTGGTCGATGGTCGATTGTCCGGCAGCCGAAACACGAGCGGTTAGGTTCGGTCGGCTCCAACGTTGAAGACCCGGCATTTGAAAGGCGGGGTGGTCAACTTGAAACTCGCCCACCAATTGAATGGGCCGATTCTGAACGCTGGCGGTGGCTGCGTTCTCGTGAGCCGCCGTTTGCCATGCGAGCTTGCCATCAATCTCGCCCGAGAGCTGCATGTCGCTCAGGTCGACGAACTGACCGACTCGTTCGACCATTCGATCGAGGTCACCTTTGGCGACAAATGAGCCCGCTTCGGCCGTCGCGTTGCCCGCGATTGTGAGGAAGTCGGACTCGCACCTTAGCTCCTCCAGCACCAGCGTCTGCCCGCTCTCGCGAATCGAGCCAACCAGACGCAATGGCTTCTGCCAAACGATCGGTTTCCCCTGATCGACGGCCACCAAGTTTGCCGTGTCCAAGTTGACGATCAAGCGGCGCTGGTCGTTTTGGATCCGGCTGCCCGCTTGAAAGTTCACGACTCCCGATTGAATTTTCAAACCTTCGTTCAGCTGTAGGGTTGCCGGCATCACCGCAGCAAGACCCGCCAAATCCAATTGACCGTTCATTTGAAATGGCGTGTTTAACAAACCGCCGTCGGTCATCGACGATGAAGTCGCCAGCTGACTCAGTTGATCGATGTCAAGCGTTCCGTTGACCGATGCGTTTGCGAAATCGCTGGCAATCTGGAACTGGTCCGCGTGGACTCGGGTTGGCCCCAACGCTAAGTTCCCGGTCGATTGCAAGCTGGCGATTTGCACTCGGTCGCTGCCCAGCATTTGGGGCGAGTAGATCATCGCGTTTTGTGCTTCCGCACTTTTCACGAACAGCTGCACTTCTTGAGCCGCCGAGTTGTAGGTTGCTTGCAGGTCAGCTGACAGGACGCCGTCTGTTGTCGTTGTGCCGACAACCCGTGTTAGCGCGGGACCAAGAACCGATAGAGGCACCGAATTCGAATCGATGATTGCGTTGACTGCGTTGCTGGTTAGCTGCCGACTGCCGGGATCGACCTGCACGGCGACGTTCAGGCTGCCTTGGCCTTGAAGTGTTCTGCCATTGTCGGCCGCCGGTAGATGTTGAGTCACTTGAGCGGCCAGGTTCGCAACCGCCGCCGCAGTTTGGTCGGTGGTGTTTGCATGGACATTCAAGTTTTCTAATTGCCACGTGTGTTGGTTGCCCTCGACCGTCATCGCAACAACACCATCGATCACGTTCAGCTGCATTTTCGGAAGCGTTACTTCCATGTTGGTCGCCGCATCTGGTTCGTTAGCTTGGTTCTCTGATAGCCAGGCAGCGCAAGCGTCCTCTAGATTGCTGCCGCCCTCGCGAAGATGCAGCCAAACAGCCGGCCTTTCAATATCGACTTGCCCGTAATCGCTAGAGGTCAGGAAGCTAATCAGATTGCCGGACGTTTTGATTCGCTCGACGCGCAGCAACGGTTGGCCTTGCGAGCCGACGGCTTGAACATTCGTTAGCTCGATCGGTTGCAGCCAGCCCAGCGTCGCCGAATCGACCGTGCAGCGGCCATTGAAGTCAGCCAATGCGAAATCGATTGCTCGTTGTTTCAGCCCCGTCATTGCGATCAGGTTGGGCAACAAAAACAAACCGACGGCCAGCAGAGCCAGCAGTACCCAGGGCCATTTTCGTCTTCTTCGATTGCCGCCGTAGCCTCGCCCGTCTTCGAAAGGGTGTTCGTCTCGTTCGGAGTGTCTGGCCATCGTGAATATCCCGTAAGCAATTGCGACCGCGTATTTGGTGACTAATATCTTTCGCCCCCGCGCAGAAGTTGCACCGCGCGGACGCTGGGATGTTAGAATTGAGCAAGTGACGCCGATAGGCGAATGAAGCTGGCAACGCTTGCTAGCGAGCATTGCGATGCGAAAATCCTTGGAAAGGACGAGCGATGGTGGAAGAACAAGTGGTAGAAATTTACTCGGCCGCCGACGCACAGGAGGCTTGGTTGATTCACGGCGAGCTGGTCAACGCGGGCGTCGAGGCCCGCGTCGTCGGCGATCATTTGCAAAATGCCGTCGGAGATTTACCGGCCGTCTCGATTGCACCAAGAATCTGGGTGAACGCCAGTCAGGTCGCTGCGGCCCGCGAGTTGATTGTCAGGCTGCTGGAAGACTTGCGTGAATCAAAGATTCATCCGGGCCAAACATGGTCATGTGCTCAATGCCGCGAAACCAATGAGCCCAATTTCGCGATCTGCTGGAATTGTCAATCGCAGCGCGGCGCAGAAGCTCACTGCGCCGACTGAGCTACCAAGCGGTTGGTCGGCGGTTCAGGGCACTGTCGGCACATCAGTAGCAAGTACGCCGACGGTGCGAGAATCAATGCCAACAAGGTCGCGCCGCCGACACCGCCTGCGATTGCGACGGCGGTGGGTGGCCAGAATCCGCCGCCGGCTAGGATCAACGGCGTGAAGCCAGCGATGGTGGTCAACGAAGTCGAAATAATGTGCCGTGTCGAATGGTTGACTACGTTTCTCATCGCCAGACGATCTCCCGACCGAGCACCGGGATCGTTGAGGATCGCCGCCAGCACCACAATCGTGTCATTGATCGCGACGCCCAGCAAACCCATGGTTCCGATAATCGCCGTGAAGCCAAACGGGTAACCAAACACCCACAGCGAACCCATGCCCAGTCCTGCTGACAACATGCCGACGAACCCCACGATCGCCGCGACACGGAAGCTACGGAAAGACATTACCAAGGTCGCGATCATCAACACCAACAGCACCCCGGTGCTCGCGATCAAGTTCCCCACCGCTTCGTCACGTTTGGCGGACTCGCCACCATAAGTCAACGCGTATCCGGACGGCAGTTCGAAGTCGGCGGCGGCCAAGCGATCTTGAAACGCGTTCAGAACCGTCGACGGCAGAACACCCGCTGGGATGTAGACCTGAATCTCATTCATCCGCAGTGATGCCAGATGAGTAATCGCGCCGAATTCGGGTTCGAGATCGAACTCTGCCAGTGCGGAAACGGGAATCCCGCGAAACGCTTCGCCTGCCGCGCGACCGCCGGTCCCTGCATTGCGATTCAGGATCTCCAGTGATGCCAAGGTCGCCAAGCTCTGGCGGTCTCGGTTGGCCACGCGCACTCGCACGGGTAGCTCTTCGGTTCCTTCGACGACACTGCCGCCAATCGCTCCTTCGGTCAGTGCGTTGACTTGGCTTGCTACCTCGGTCAGGCTCAGGCCGGCCACCCGAGCAGCCACTTCGTTCACTTTTAGCCGCACACGCGGCAGCACTTCATCTAATTCACACCGAGTGTGAACGACGCCGGGCGTGTTGACGAGGATGCGCCGCAACTGTTGTCCCAGTTGTTGCAGCCGAGTCAAATCGGGGCCGAACAATCGCACCTCAACCGGCGCGTCAAACGGCGGCCCCTGCTCCAGCTGCCGCACCAACGCGCGAGCGTGCGAAAACTGATTGTCGAGCTTCGCCTGCAAGCGATGGATGATCGTGTCTTGATCGTCGATCGTGTTAAGCTTCACGTAGGCTTGGGCGTACTGCGAAACGTTAGCCCGACGCGGAATCAGGTTGTAGTAAAACGCAGGAGCACTCTCACCAATGAACCAATCGACGTGCAGCACGTTCGGATCGGCCAGCAAAAGTTCTCGCATCCGCGCCGTCGTGTCTAGCGTGGCGGCGATCGAGCTCTGTGGGGAAAGCTCGACTTCGATGTGAATTTGATCGCGATCCGAAGGCGGAAAAAACTGTTCGCTCAATTGAGTCGCCGCGATGAAACCAGCGATTGGGAAGATGACACCGATTAGGATTCCGGTGATCGGCCACGCATAAATAAAGTCTAACAATTCGTTGTAACGATCATTGAGCCAGTCGCTTGAGATTCCGTTGCGGTACCAGCGATTCGAAGTTGGCTTGCCGCGATCTGAAGTTTGGGCGGGTGCCAGTGTCGCCGCGATTGCTGGGATGATCGTCATCGACAGGAATAGCGAGCTGAAGATCGCCAGAATCACATTGATCGCAATCGCGCCCACGAACTCACCGGCTGGGCCGGGCATCAGGGCGATCGGTGCGAAGGTAAACGCGGTGGTGAGGGTCGAACCGAGCAGCGGAAAAAATAGCAATCGAACGCTTTTGGAAACCGCTTCGCCTGGGTTCAATCCCTCACGCATTGATTTGGAGGTCTCGTCAACGATCACGATCGCATTGTCGATCAGCAGGCCAAGTGCGATGATCAAACCGGTGACCGACATCTGGTGGACGGGGATTTCCATGACCCGCATTCCAGTCAGGACCATCATCGTCGCCAGTGGCAGCGCCAACGAAACGGCGATCGCGCTCCGCCAGCCCATCAGGACGAAAATCACCCCGAACACCGCGGTCGCTCCGATTAGCAGGTTTCCGATCAGCGTTGTCAGTCGGACTTGTACGTAGTCGTTCTGATCAAAAATGCGATCCATCACGATGCCACGTGGCAGTTGCGTTTGAAAATCATCCAGTACACGATTGGCCTCCGCCGACCACAGATCAATTCTCGCGTTGCCTCGTACGTAGGCCCCGACGACAACGGCTCGTTTGCCATCAATCACGGCAATGCTGTCCGGAGGGTCTACTGCGGTTCGCTCAATTGTCGCAATGTCACCGACTCGGGTAACTCCTTCGCCCGTGTCATGCTGAATCGAGACTTGTTCAATCTGTTGTAGCGAAGATAGCTCGCCCGAAATGCCTAGCAGCAGTTCTTCTTCATCGCCCCGGATTTGCCCGGCTGAAACTTTGGCGTCACTCCGTGCAATTGCAGCCGAGACATCAGCGGCGGTTAAACCAAGGGCAGCTAGTTGGTTGGGGTCCAGCTGCACGGAGATCTCCTCCGACGGCGCCCCGCGCGTTTCCGCTTTCATCGTGCCGCCGATCGCCTGTAACGCGTCTTTTAGTTCTAGGGACCAACGGTTGAGCACGACGTAATTGACGGGCGAACTCTGTTCCCACTTCAGTGCGACAAGCAGCGCGAAAGCGCGAAATTCCATTTCATCAAAATCTGGCTTGAACGCACCGGCGGGCAGTTGCGGTTCGATGTCGTCCAGCCGATCGCGAATCCGCGACCAAACTGGGCGAGCTTGCTGCACGTCGTCCCGTAGCTCGACCGCGATGGACGAAATCCCCTCGCGCGAGGAAGAACGGACCTCTTTAATTTCCTCAATCTCCTCGAGGGCCTCCTCGATCTTCTCTGACACCAGCGATTCGACGCGCGACGGATTGGCCCCGGGATAGATCGTGTGGATGAACGCGCCTCGCGGTACCAGCAACGGGTCTTCCATGCGGGGCAGCAGATGCCACGACGATAGCCCGCTGACGATCAGTAAGCAGATCGTAAGAAGCGTTAGGCGCGGGTTGCGGAAGAAGAAGTTGGACATTAACGCGGTGGTTAGCGGAGTGTTCGGTGTGCGCTATCTTTTTGCCGAGGCGGCGTGGATGTTTGGCAGCAGCACGCGTTGACCTTCGGCTAGACGGTGGAGCCCGTCGACGACGATTTGGTCGCCGTCCACCAGCGTGCCGCGTGCTAAGACGCGGTCGGATTCGGTCAGCACGATCTCAACGTCGCGCTTCTCGGCGATCGAGTGACCGTTCTGGTTGGGAACGATTACCATCACCGACCACAGCCCGCGAATGCCTCGAGTTAAAGCGGATGCGGGCAACCAAAACCCGGATCGATCAACCAATTTGGCGATCTTCCACTCGCACAGCTCGCCGGGAACCACCCGCTCGATGTCCTCATCGTCGACGTCTAACAAAACGTTTAACGTTCGCGTCACTGGGTCAATCTCTTGGACACGTGACCTAACGGTCGCCACAATCTCACGCTCGCCGACGCACAAGGTAACTTGCTCATCTAGCTTCAAAGTGTTCGCTACGTCAGCCGGCAGCCCGACGATTGCTTCTAGTGACTGGCTTTCGATCAAACGCACAACCGGCGCGGACGCCGCCGCGATGCTTCCGTTGTCGAGGTATCGCCTAGAAACCGTGCCCGCAAAAGGAGCCAACAAGGTGCTCTTTTCGATCGCCACGTCCTCTTCTTTTAAGGATGATTTCAACTGCCGGACGATCGACGCTTGAGCTTCTAATTTTTCTTTTCGCGTGCCCGTCTTGAGTTCGTTCAACTGCTCACGAGCGTTCAGCAGGTTCGCTTCGGCCGCCTCGAGACCGAACTTGGCCCGGTCTAGTTCCTCGTTCGAAATCGCGTCAGCCTTGTGTAAGCGTTCCCGTCGTTCAAGACTTAGCTTGGCCAGTTGATAATCGGACTGACGCGCGTTGACCTGTTGTTTGGCCGAGCGTATCCGTTCCTGTCGGGGGCCGGCTTTTAGTTCGCCCAGCACTGCCGTTGCGCCGTCGATCTGGGCGGACAGAGCCGCCTGTTTGGCGATGAGGGTTCGCGTGTCCAGTTGAGCCAATTCTTGACCGGCGGTGACGGCGTCGCCTTCGCTGACGAACACGTTCACGATCGTGCCGGGGACCTCGAAAGCTAGATCACTGCTTTGACGTGCCCGGATGGTGCCGGTATACGAGCGGGTTTGTTTGACACCGCGTTGATAAGAAATCGAGTACGTGTTCACCGGTAGAGGCGGGGGAAGCTCGCTCTGTTCGTCACCGGAATCATCAGAGGCCGCACAGCCGGCGATCAGTGCGAGCAGAAATGCGGCTAACGTGGCGACGGAACGCACAGGTGGGCGGCATAATTGTTGACGTGTTGTCATGTTTTTCGTTGTCTGCGTTAGCCGTGCGTCACGGATTTCGTGGCGAGCAATTTTTTTAGCTCGGTGTGGATTTGCGTCATCACGGATTTAGTCGGCTGCTTGAGCGACAGCGGCTGCCACTGGTAGCCGTCCAAAAGCGCGTTGATGTGATCGCGAGTGATTAAGAATGGGTCTTCGATGCCCATTTGCGGTAGGGCTTTTGACGTGAACGCGATCGAGTACGCGCCGGAGGTCAACGACCAAAGCCCAAACACGAGCCGCTCGGCGGTTGCGTTAGGACCCAAAACTAAATCTCCGCTGGCGACCGCGTCACGAACCACGCCCGCGACGATGCTCATACATTCCCGCTCGCAATCGTAAATCAGCTGTTGCCGCTCGGGAGACGTTTTTTCCCGGACTGAATCGAGCGTAAAGATTTGCTCAAAGAGAAAATTGTCCGGATAGTCCGCGGCGAATCTCTCGTGGGCATAGCACACCGCCAGCATCCGTGACCGCGAGTCACCCGGGAACTCGGCCGCCATACGGAACAAGGTCACGCGGTCGGCAGCGTTTTGGGCCGCCAGCGCAACGACGATCTCTTCCTTGCAGGAAAAATGGTTGTAGATCGTGCCGCGCGAGTACTCGACGCCCTCCGCAATCCGCTCCATGCTTAACGCGGCATAGCCACCGCGGACCAGCATCGGCCGCGCGACGTTGAGGATCTTTTGCTCGCGAGCAATGATCTCCCGTTTTTTGGCACTCAGGGGTAAAGCGGGCGTTTCCATACCTTGATTTTCTGACATCGCGTCAGAAAATCAAGCTCTTTACTGCTCGGGCGGCGCGGAAACAAAAGATTCAACACCTTCCAGCCGGCATAATCACTTCGCTGAGCCGTGCATGTTGCCCGCGCGAAAGGCTTCGGCCATGGCGTGAGGGACATCGGCCTCGGCCAGCACGAGGTTGGCTTTTTGTTTGGCCACGTCAGCCTTCATTTCCTGCTCGGTCGCGACGGCATCAGCGCGGCGTTTGGAAGCGGCGGCTTGGGCGACGCGGGTGTCGGCTTCGGCTTGATCGGCTTGCAATCGAGCACCAATGTTCTCACCCACGTCGATGTCGGCGATGTCAATCGAGACAATTTCAAACGCGGTGTGAGCGTCGAGACCACGTTCAAGAACGGCTCGCGAGATCAAGTGCGGGTTCTCCAAAACGTCTTGATGTTTTTCGGCTGAGCCGATGGAGGAAATAATGCTCTCGCCGACGCGGGCAATGATCGTTTCCTCGGTCGCGCCGCCAATCAACTGTTCTAGGTTCGTCCGTACGGTCACGCGAGCGCGAATTTTCAGCTCGACGCCATCTTTGGACATCGCCGAGAGAAAATTCTTGCCGCTGCGTTGTGGGTCGGGGCAGTCGATCACTTTTGGATAAACGCTTGTCTTCACGGCGTCCATCACGTCGCGACCGGCAAGGTCAATCGCCGCAGCGCGGTCGAAGTCGAGATCGATGTTGGCTCGTTGCGCCGCGATGATCGCGTTGATGACTCGCATCACATCACCGCCAGCCAAATAGTGGGCCTCGAGAAGCTCGGTAGAAATTCCGGTGCGGCGCGAGGTGTCCAAGCCCGCTTGCTTGGCCATGATCTTTGCGGTCACGATGACGGTTGGTCGGACCTTTCGAAATTCCATCCCAATCAGGCTGAGCATGCTCACGTTGGCGCCGGACATGAACGCTTGGACCCATAGTTTGCCGTACTTAATGAACGCCATCACGATCGCGGCGGCGATCATGAAGCCGATCCCTAACAACAGAGGCAGTCCGTAGTTCAACAACTCGGTCAGCTCAAAGCCGTTGCCGGCTGCTTCCGCTTGGGCAATCAGCGCGGATGAAAAATCAGTGACGTTCAGGATAGGTTTGGCGCTCACGGTGGACTCCGCAGTTGGTCTTGGAACTTCCGTCATTTAACATCGTAACGTGATTCAAGACGGGCGGGTAGCTGAAGGGTGTCTCAAAACGACCTTTCTTAAACCGGCGCGTGAGCGAGGGATCGACTTTCTCCGCAGTTCATTCCTCGCTGACTAGGATTTTGCACGCGTGACCATAACCCGTTGCGTCAGCGAGGGATCGGTCCCTCACTTACGTATCGGGTTGGGATACGCTCGGCATACACTTGAGCCGATTCATGCAAAATCCTATGACGCGTCGGGTTGCGATCTTGAGAGGCCCTCTAGTCGATCCAGCCGCCGCCGAGCACTTGATCACCGTCGTAGCAAACGACCGCTTGGCCGGGCGCGACCCCGTTTTGGGGTGCGTCGAATTGGATGTCCAGTTTGTTTTCTGGAAGCACCGTTGCGGTCGCGGGATAGGCCGATCCGTTGTAGCGAATTTGGGCCTCACAACGGAAGCGATCACTGTTTGGTTCGACTAGCCAGTTTGTTTTACTGGCCGAAAACGTTTGGCGCCCTAAATCTTCGATCGGTCCGATGGTGACCTCGTTCGTTTCGCGATTGATCCGCGTCACAAAGTACGGCTGGCCCATCGCAACGCCCAGGCCGCGACGTTGACCGATGGTGTAGCCCTCGATGCCCGGGTGCTGACCAACGACTTCACCTGCGGTGGTCACAATGTTACCCGCTGTCACCCCGCCGTCGGCGTTGATTGAGTCTCCACGACGTTGCCGAACGAATTCGTCGTGTTTGCCGGAAGTCACAAAACAAATTTCTTGACTGTCCTTTTTTTCGGCCACATTCAGGCCAAGCTCACCGGCGATCTTTCGAATGAAGGGTTTGTCGTATTGCCCCACCGGCAGCAGCATTCGATCAAGGTACTTTGGTTTGACCCCAAAGAGCACGTAAGACTGATCCTTGCCAGCGTCGATGCCACGAATCAAACGCGGTCGCTCGTGCGAGTTCGCATCGCCGTCACGAATCAGTTGAGCGTAATGGCCGGTCGCCAGAAATTCGGCTCCGACGCTATCGGCGTAATCGAATAGCTTGCCGAACTTGATTTTGTTATTGCACATCACGCACGGGTTGGGCGTGCGACCCACGGTGTACTCTTCGACAAAGTAATCGATGATGCCGCGGAATTCTTCTTCGAGATTCAACGCGTAAAATGGGATGCCGAGCTTCTCGGCAACTCGCCGCCCGTCCTCAGCATCCGAAGCGCTGCAACATCCCTGTTTGTGGTCGGCGCGGTTGTTCAGGACCGGCAGCAGAGGCGACGATTCGGCTTGGCCATCGATCGCGCAGGCGGCCACGGCTTTTTCGCCATGGCGCATGAAGACGCCGATGACTTCGTGGCCCTGCTCTTGGAGCAGGTGAGCGGCGACGCTGGAATCAACGCCGCCCGACATGGCTAGGACGACTCGGGCCATTTTTCTAATGCGGAATGCGGAGAGGGAATGCGGAACAATGGGTGAGCCGATTATCGTCCCGAGTTCTGCGTCTGGCGAGAGCAAATCGAGTGATTGGGTGCTCGTTGGTGGATGATTTAGGAGCCAAAGTCTTGCATCAGTTGGACGGCCGCTTCCGCGTGAGCCGCCGTTAGTTTGGTTAGGGCCCGGGTACTTGGATCGACGCACCGCGTTTTAAGAATTGAGCCGTCGATACTTCCCAGCCCGCGAAAGCGGCGGGTTTTCAAGTCAGCGATGCGTTGGTCGCGCAGGTGTTGCTTGATTCGTTCCAGTTGATCGGGCATCGCGGCGTAGACCGGTTCTTTCAGATCGGCGGATCGAATTTCCCATTGCGGCGCGTGGGCGTCGAAGATGCGTCCGGCGTCCAGCCACCAGCGCATGTGCCGGTAAAAGAACAGCAGCATCAGGGTTCGCGCGTGAATGCCATCGGCGTCGGGGTCAAACAGGAGCACAATATTTTCGTAGCGAATGTCTGCCTCTTGATCGCGGTCAGAAAGATCGAACCCCAACGCTTGAAAGAGTGCTGCGAATTGCACGTTTCGTTTTAGCTCATTCGTGCTGGCCTTCATGGCGTTCATCGGCTTGCCCTGCATGGGAAGGATCGCCTGAAATGAAGCATCGCGTACGCGATTGACGGTGCTGGCCGCCGAATCGCCCTCGACGACGAACAGCTCAGTCGGACGCGTGGCCTGTTTCCCGGCCGCCGTGCAGTCGATTAGTTTTGGAGCCGAGAATCTCATGGGAGGATTGTAGCAATGCCGGTCAGTGGTTTGGCCGGTTTGCTTTGTTGGGTTTTGAACCACGAAAGTAACAAACGTCACGAAATAGAGCGGAGGCGTTCTGAGTGAACTTCGTGCCTCGGTCGTTTTTGATGGCCTTTTCTGACGGCCTTTTCGGCTCACAGCGTCAGCGGGTTTCGTTGTTCATTTTACCGGCGCTGCCAGAAAGCGACGGTTTCGGCCACCTGTTCATGCTCGAGCGTTTCAAAGGCCAGCAGGTCGTCGGCGATCGCGCTGATGGCCGCCCAGTGGTTCGTGTTTTCGAACAACTGAAAGATCGCGGTGACGGTTTGGCGAATTAACGTTTCGGCCGCGGCCGGAGAGTTGCGGACCATTTTGACGCTGGCGGTGGCTCGTTGCCAATCGGCCGCCCATTCGGGTTCGGCTTGGATGGAGACCCGATCGCCCGTGTAGAGCATTTCTGCGATCGGGCCGGCGAGGCTAACTTGAATCTCGGCCAACGCCAGCTCGGACCGCGTCTTGCCCGACCAAACAGTGATCGTGTCGCCATATCGCCGCGGCCCGTCGTCGAAGGGAGGTTCCAGCGTGACTCGCTCGATACGCCCGCCCAATAGCACCGCCATCATGGCATGCCCGGCCTCGTGCCAAGCGGTGATTTCAAGGTCGTCGGACATGGAGGGATTGTTCAGGGGTCAGGCCGCGGACGCGGTGAGTGTTCGAGATTGGCCCGCCGGTCGCCGTGGTTGGATCGGTTCGTGGGTCAATTCCATCGGTTTTCCTCGCAAAGCCCGGAATTGCGTTTGCTGGGTTTGCGGGGGGGCGAGTATTATAGGGCCTCGCGTTTTTTAATCCGTGGTCTTATTACCAACCTACAACGCTCATGTCGACGCAACTGTCACCCACCGCTCCATCAACGGAACAGCAAGACGTCCATTTCCGCTGCTTCAATGGCTGCTGCGAAGACGCCTACTCGATCTACGACGTGATCTACCGCTGCCCGAAATGCGACGGGCTGCTGGAGGTTTATCATCCGCGTCAGCCGCTAGAGTCACGCAACCCATACCAGTGGAAACAGCTGTTCGACTCCCGAGCCAGCACCACGGCATGGCCGTACGGCAGTGGCGTGTGGTCGATGAAAGAGTGGGTCGTGCCCAGTTTGCGCGACGAGAACGTTGTCAGCATGTGCGAGGGAAACACGAACCTGTTCTGGGCCGATCGCCTAGGCAAGCAACTGGGTGTGCCCGACCTGTGGATCAAGCTCTGCGGCAATAGTCACACGGGCAGTTTTAAAGATCTCGGCATGACGGTGCTCGTTAGCGTCGTCAAACAAATGATGGCCGACAACAGCCCGGTCAAAGCCGTTGCGTGTGCAAGCACGGGCGATACGAGTGCGGCACTTGCGGCGTACGCGGCGTACGCGGGTATCCCGGCGATTATCTTTTTGCCCGCGGGCAAGGTCAGTACGGCTCAGTTGATTCAACCCGTCGCCAACGGTGCTCATGTGCTGGCGTTGGATACGGACTTTGATGGCTGCATGAAGATCGTCCAAGAGGTCACGGCCGACCAGTCGATCTACTTGGCCAACAGCATGAACAGCCTGCGTATCGAGGGCCAGAAAACGGTTGGCATGGAAATTTGCCGCCAGTTCGACTGGGAGGTTCCTGATTGGATTATTATTCCGGTCGGTAACCTTGGAAACATCAGCGCCCTGCACAAAGGGTTCCAGTTGATGATGGACTTGGGCGTCGTTGATCGGATGCCTCGCTTGGTGGCCGCGCAAGCGGAAACGGCCAACCCGTTCTATCGCTCCTTCCAAGATCAATTTGCCGAAAAGGTTTCCGTGACGGCTCAGGATACGTTGGCCAACGCGATTCGCATCGGTGATCCGGTTAGCTACGCCAAAGCGGTTGCTGCGGTGAAGGATTCGAATGGTTTGGTCGAGCAAGCGTCCGAGCAGGAACTGGCCGAGGCCTCGGCCCAAGCCGACCTGACCGGTATGTTCACTTGCCCACACACCGGCGTGGCGCTTGCGGTGCTGAAAAAGTTGGTCAAGCAAGGCAAGATTAAGAGTTCGGACAAAACCGTGGTCGTTAGCACGGCTCACGGTTTGAAGTTCACCGATTTCAAAGTCGGCTACCACGATTCGAAACTGCCCGGCATCAACAGCGAGATGGCGAACCCCGCGACGACCTTGCCGGCGACCGTCGAAGCAGTCAAAGAAGAGATCAAAAAGCGCTTTGGTGCTTAATAGGTGCTTAACCGTTTTGGTGCCGAGGGTCGCTCGCGTCGAACACTGGCAGGTGCTTGAATCTTGAGATCCGCTTGAACAGCAACCTAACGATTCGTCCCCGCGGCTTTGCCGGGTACCCGCGCGTCGTGAGCGCCGGTGAATACGCCCGTGATTGGATCGCGGGTGATCATCTGACAAACTCCGACCTCGTGCGAGCCCGCAATAAATAGTTTGTGCCCGTAGCTGGCCAAACGATTTCGTGTTGCCGTCGGCAACGTTTCTTCGACTCGCAGGTAATCGGGCGACCACTGATGGTGGATTCGAGGCTGAGCCATGATCTCGCCAGGTGTCATGCCGAAGTCAATCGTATTTACCAGTGCCCAGAGCACCTGGGTGATGATCTTGGGTCCGCCCGCGGCGCCGACGGTTAGCACGGGCTGCCCGTCTCGCAACACGATGGTGGGGCTCATGCTAGACAGTGGCCGTTTTCCCGCCTCCACGCCGTTATTTTCGTTGCCGACTAGGCCAAAGTGGTTCGGTACGCCCGGGGCGATCGAGAAATCGTCCATTTCGTTGTTCAAGATCACCCCTGTCCCCGGCACGATGACTTTGCTGCCGAAGGTTGTGTTGATGGTCGAGGTAATTGCGACCCAGTTGCCCGCCGCATCGGCCGTTGAGATATGAGTCGTGTGCCGATCGACGAAGACATCGTCGGGGTTTGGCGGTTGGCCGTGAGACGCGACTTCAGTGCAGCCGTCGCAGTCAATCTTCTGCGTTTGCATTGCCGCGTACTCGCGTGAGATCAAACTGCGGGGCACGTTCGCGAACGCCGGATCGCCCGGCCAGTAGGCTCGGTCGGCAAAGGCCAATTTCATCGCTTCAGCGACGACATGAGTTGCCTGGTTGGGGTCCTGGCGGTGGATCTTGCCCAGTGGAAACGATTCCAACATGTTCAAAATCTGAGCCACATGCAGACCGCCGGAGCTCGGGAGTGGAAACCCGACGACCTCGTGGCCCCGGTAGGTGCTACGAAGTGGCTGACGCGTGACGGTGCGGTAGTTGGCGAAGTCCGCTCGCGTCAACTGTCCACCGTTGTCGGCCATCCAGTCGCTGACCGATTCAGCGAAGTCCCCCTCGTAAAACCATTCGGTACCGCAGTCCGCAATGCAGCGATACGTTTCCGCCAAGTCGGGCTGTTTCAGAATGTGGCCGGGCGGCAACGGCTGACCATCGGCGGTCAATAGGACTCGGGCTGATTCCGGATACTGGCGAAGCTCATCCAGAACTTTGGTCTGACGGCGAAAGTACACGTCGCTGACGGCGAAACCTTCCTCTGCAATGTCGGCTGCCGGAAGGAGTAGATCAGAGAGCGATAGCTTTCCAAAGCGATCGACCGCTTCTTCGAACGCCAATAACGCGCCGGGGACCGCAACGGCTTTGGGGCCGAGCCGTGATGCTTCTGAGTTCACTTTACCGGATTGTTTTTCTTGGTCACGATAGAAATTTCGATGAGCCGCAGCCGGCGCGGTTTCTCGTCCGTCGATCGCATGAAATTTTCCATCGGCCGTGCGAATCAGGATAAAGCAGCCGCCGCCAATGCCACTGTTGTACCCGTCAACCACACCGAGGGTCAGGCAGGCCGCGATGGCGGCATCGATTGCGTTGCCTCCGCCGCGAAACGCGTCTAAGGCCGCGTCAGTGGCTTGTGGATCGACCGTGGCCACCATGTTTTGGGTGTGGACGCCGACGTTCGGATAAGAACCAAGGTCGCGCGTCGCACTCGGGTGAACCAAGTCGTTCGGTCGCGATTGCAGATCGCTCAGGTCCGCCGGGGCACGATCGATTGAGCGGAGCCGGGCTTTGGCTTGAATGACGGGTGGCTTTGATTTCTGCACCGTCTGCTGTGCGTTCGCGGTTTGCGTGAACAGCAGCAGAGCAAGTGTCGACAACAGTGTGGAGAGCGTAATCTGGCGGCGTAGCACGGTGCAAATCTTCCCTGATCGAGCGTCGTGGTGGGTGCCAGCGTTTTGGCACTATCGAGAAGATCGGCGGGAAAAACCGGGTTTTTTAGCAAAACGAGTCCCGTAGGCACCACCGAAACAGGCGACAAAGGTGGTAAAGTTTCACACGGGATCCCTTTTCAAGCCGTTTGGGGGCGTCAAGTCCCGGATGGCGGGCCGATGCGGGGCCGGGCGATAACTTCTATACCTCCAACTTCCGCATGTGGAGTATGCTAAGACCAAGGGCGGAACGGTGTTAACTCGCAATTTCCGTTCCCAGTTCAGACTCATTGCTCTTTGACTCACATCATGAAACGTCGTGGATTTACGCTCGTCGAGTTGCTCGTCGTGATCGCCATCATCGGCATCTTGGTCGGTCTTTTCCTGCCTGCGGCACAACAAGTCCGCGAAGCGGCTCGACGCGTGAGTTGCTCGAACAAGCTGCGACAGATCGGCTTAGCAACGCTTTCCTTCGAAGCTGCCCACGAAGCATTTCCGCCCGCTCGTTTGTTTCCGAAAGCCGATGCGGTGGCTCCTTACCATTTGGGCGAGGACCAGCCTTCTTGGTTGGTTCGGATTTTGCCGTTTCTCGAGCAGCAAACGTTCTATCAAGAATGGGATCTGTCGCTGGCGTACGGTTCCCATGATCCCGAAACTGTATCTCAATCGCTCGAGCTTTATTTTTGTCCGTCGCGTCGGTCGTTCGATCAGGCCAGTGTGCCGACCAAGGTTGAGGAGATTGAGGTTTTGTTCCCATGCGGTTGCGGCGGCATTTTAGAGATCAAAGTCGTTGGCGGCGCTACCGGAGACTACGCTGGCAATCACGGTGACCTTTCCCCCGGGGCAGTAGGAGCACCAGCCGATTACTACTACGGTGGCAACGGGACGGGCGTGATTATTTCCTCGCAAGCGATCGCGAGGTCAACGGCAGGCAATGAATCACCGCAGCTGGATTGGGTCGATCGGATCACGCACGCTGGGATCGAAGATGGAACGAGCAACACCGTGCTCGCGGGTGAACTGCATGTGACGCCTGACAATATCAACAAGATTCCGTTCAATGGCCCGATCTTCAATGGCCAAGATTTGGCCGCGTTCGCTCGCGTTGGTGGTCCGGGCGTTCCAATTTTGGGCCCCACGAAGGAATCGCCATCGGGCGTGCTCGGGTTTGGAAGCTGGCACGGTCAAACGTGCAACTTTGTCTACGCGGATGGAAGCACCCACGCGGTCGACGCGAATATCGATACCGTGACGCTCGGCAAGCTGTGCCACCGTGCCGATGGGCAGCAATTTTGATGGTTCGAATCGTCGAAAAGATAAGAGCCGGGTTGTTGTTGGCTGTGGTTGGTTGTTTCCTATCGCTGGCTGGGTGCGATAGCAACCTGCCGACGTACGAGGTTGCGGGGACCGTTGAGTTCTCAGACGGCACAAAGCCAAAGTTTGGTGACATTGAGTTCTATTCGCCTGACCACAAGATCAACGCTCGGGGCAAAATCAATCGCGACGGTACATTCACAGTTTCCACGTTTGAAGACGGCGACGGTGCGGTGGTGGGCCATCACCAAATTGTGATCATGCAACAGGTCGGCAGCTACTTGTTGGCCAAATCAGAGTCCAAGATCAAGCACGATCACGGTTCACTGATCGACCGACGGTACTTTGACTATCGGACGTCGGACCTAATTTGCGAGATCAAGGCGGGCCAGAATAAAGTTTTCTTGGTCGTCGAAAAGCTGCCGCGACAAACGCCCGAAGGGTTAGCTCATTAGAACGGACTTTAGAGTAGATGCTAGGTAGAGCCGCAGCTGGACGCCAAGTGCTATTTCACGATTGGCGCCAATGCCACGCGGAAGCCTCGGTAGGGGCAGGCGGCGTCACTGCGTTCGTTTCGGAACGAGGGATAGGACCGGGATTCGGTGGTGGACCAACTGCCACCGCGAACCACCACTACGAAATCGCTTTCGCTTTTGGGGACGCGTACCGGATCGGTTTCTAGCGGCGCAGGTTTTCCCTGCTTCGAGTACTCGTCCAACGTCAGCTCTTCGAGGTTGCCGTGCATGTCAAAGACGCCCCACGGATTCGGTTTGCTCGAGCCGGCGACATGAAAACGATTGGCCGATGTTCCCGAATGCCAGAAGTCTGTGACTGGGACCGAGAAGCCCTCCGTTTTGCCGGCCCGCGCGACATACTCCCACTCGTTTTCGGTCAGCAAGCGGTACTGATAGCCGTCGGGGACTCGGCGTTCGTTCTTCTCGATTTCGTTCAGGCGCTGGCAGAACCGCATCGCGTCTCGATAGGAAACATTATCGACCGGAAAGTGTGGTGAGCCTTGGATGCTGCTTGGGTTTTGCTTTAAGACGCGCTCGTATTGGGCTTGAGTGATCTCGCATTGCGAGACCCAAAAAGGATTGGATAATTCAACCCGCGTTTTTCCTCGCTCGAACGAACCCGCCGAGATCGGTTGCATCGCCAGTCCCAAGGCGTTGGAGAACACGTTTCCTTCGCGGATATCGGAGTCGTGTTTGGCTGCTGCAGCAACACGCTCCCGCAGCCACGCGGGGTCGAAAGAGATTTTGGGCTCGTCCAAATGCTTCAGTTCATCTTCACTACCGCCGGCTCGCACGAACATCTCGCGATCACCGGTCAGCCACGGTCTAATCGTTGATTGATACACTGTCAGGTCTGAACCTGCCGAAGCAAAGATTCGATGCCGCAGCCACGACGCTCCCTTGTATCGATTGTAAAGACGCTTGCCGCTGCCACTGCCTCGCTCAACGGAGTACTGACTGCCGCACACGCCGTAGTTGGTCAGCCGAACTCGATGATTGATCTTATATGGCGTTTTGCGAACCTTTCCCCAGCTGCGACTGCCAAGTGCATTGCGATGGTTGAACAAAAAGGTCGTGTCATCCTTGTGCGAAAAGTACAACCGCAACGCGCTGTGGCGACCGTAAACGAAGTGGAACATCTTGTCCACATTTTGTGCGGAGAAATCGATCTCGTGGATGAAACTCACCATCGGGACCTCTGGGTACTTCAGATTGTAGCTGCCTTTTAGAACCCAAGCGTTATCCTGCGCAATAAAATCGATCTGGCTGTTCTTGGGTTTCGATGTCGGAATCAGCCGCCCGTCGGCACCCGGTCCAAAATACGGCAACGATAGGTCTGGCGTCAGACGTTCGTCGCGAGGAAAGCAAACGCGTTGCGCGGCTACGATTTGCTCGTTGGATAGTTTCTCAACCCGAGTCTGAAAAATGGCGTCGGCGACTTGATGGGCATTCGTGTTTGGTTGCTGCATCAGTGCGGTCAGCAGTTCCATCAGAGCATTAACGTCATCGACGTTCTGAGCAAACGCCTTCGCCTGTTTGACAACGGGCGACGTCACAGCCTCGGATAGTTCCGCGAGACCCGCTGCGACGTCTTTCTCGATCAGCACCTTTTTAAAGGCGTCAGTTTCCGGCGCCGTTTCGGCGAACAATTCGATCCGCGCTTTGCATTCTGACAACCGAGGGCCACACGAGAGCACGGTTGTTGGCGAATTGCAGCGGTCGAGCAATCTTTTTAACTGGCGATGGATCTTTTTCCATTCGTCAGGCGCGCTCAGCTGTTGGCTGGACAGCACGTCGTTGGCGAACAAGTGAACGAGTTCTGAGAGTTGGGTTAGCTTCTTCGTGCGGCGGATCGCGTTGCTGTACCAATCGCAATACTGTTTGTCTGAAACTTGGAAGTCGGTCCGCAGTTTGTCGCCAATATGACGAGAAAGGCTCCACGCGTTCGCAGTGTCCGACAATGAAATGGCTTCGGTTAGCAGAACGTACCGAATGTCAGGGTCGGCTTCGGTCGCGGCCAAGTCGATCAAGGCGAATGCGTTCAGTACGTTTTGATCGTTTGAACCATCACGTTTAGGAATCTTCTTTTCGGATCGAAGCTGTTGCTTGACCTCTTTCTGCCGTGCCTTGGGCGGCACGGCCAGTTTCTCTTGCGCGGTGACTGGGGAAACGAAGGTCGCGGTGATCAGTCCCGCGACGAGCAAGCATGCTTGCCGAAAAATTTGCCACGTCATTGGATTCTCCGTATGAGAAACATCGTGGGGATGTCTGGGGAACGAACCAAAGACAGTTGCGTCGAGCGTACCACACAAGGTAATTGTTTCGTGGCAAGGGTCAAACATTCACGCGGTCGATTCCTTCGCCCATTCTTGAACTAACTGCACTCCGACCTCGCAGGCCGCAACCATTTCGTCGAGGCATGCCCACTCGAGTGGACTATGAATGTTGTGTTGCCCGGACGAAAGGTTAGGCGTGGGCAACCCTTTTTCAGTTAGTTGTGAACCATCGGTGCCACCGCGAATAATCGTCAACTGCGGTGTGCGTCCCAGTGCCTCATGGGCCGCAACCGCCAAAGCGATCGCGCGAGGTTCGTTGGCTAAGCCTTCGGCCATGTTGCGATACTGCTTAATGATCTGCACGTCGATCTTGCTGCCCGAGTGATCGCCCGCGATCTGGTGAGCCAGCTTTTTCAGCGAATCCGCGTAGGCGGCCAGTGTCGCGGTATCGAAAGAGCGCAGAAGAATCTTGATTGTCGATTCCGCCACACCGCCGTCCATCACGTACGGATGCATGAAGCCCTCGCGCCCATCCGTTCGTTCAGGCGAGATGTCTGCCGGCAGCGCTGCGATGAAATCACTGGCGACTCGGATCGCGTTGACCATTCGGTCCTTGCCGATGGACGGGTGAATGTTCACGCCTTTGACAGTGATCAAAGCCATGTCGGCCGAAAACGTTTCTTGATCGATCATGTCCTGCCCTCCCCCGTCGAAGGTGTAGCAAACCGATGCGTTGACTGCTTCCAAATCAACATGGTCGACGCCGTGACCGATTTCTTCGTCGCAAGTGAACAGCAGCCGCACGTCACCGTGTGGGATTTCAGGATGCTCCAGCAAGTGATTCGCTAACTCCATCATGATCGCCACACCCGCTTTGTCGTCGCCACCCAGCAATGTCGTGCCGTCGGTGGTGATGATCGTTTTGCCTTTGGCCAGCGGCAACTCTGCACAGGTTGCGGCGGTGATGACCTTGGAAGGATTGCCCGACAGCGTGATGTCTTCCCCATCAAAGTCGGCAATCACTTGCGGTCGAACATTTTTGCCGGTGGTTTCCGGGGACGTATCCAAATGAGCGTTAAACGCGACGACGGGAGCGGTCGATACGTTGCCGGGAACCGTCGCCATCACGATGCCGTGCGAGTTCACTTGCACGTTCGCGGCGCCCATGTCGTTCAGTTGCTGCACCAGCAGTTTGCCCAGCTCTAACTGGCCAGCACTGCTTGGGTAACAGCCTGCTTCTTCGACGGCCGTTGTGTCAACTTGGACATATTGAAGGAAGCGTTCGAGGAGACGGTTTTGATTCATAAGGAAGGGTTCAGAGGGTGTAGGTTTCAGGGTCTAGGAAAGCAGTGCGGCATTAAGCCAAGGCAGGCATCTATCCTGAACCCTGTACCACTGGAACCTTATTCGCTGGTAATGTTGAACGGGATGCGATAGATTGAGCGAACGAGCCAAGCCATCGTCTGAAAGATCGATATTCTATGACAAAACCAGCCGTTAGCTATCTGGTGTTCGACGTCGAGAGCGTGGCCGATGGCGATCTGATTTCTAAAGTCCGCTACCCATCTGAATCTTACGACGCGGCCAAGGCGATCGAGGTGTACGCGGCTGAACGATTGGAGCAAACGGGCAGCGAGTTCATCCCGTACACGTACCATGTGCCGATCAGCATCGCGATCATCAAGCTAACGATCGACTTTCGCATCGTCGACATCGTCACGTTGGACGAGCCCGAGTACCGCCCGCACGTGATCACCAAACATTTCTGGGAGGGGTGGAAGGCCTACCAAATGCCAACGCTCGTTAGCTTTAACGGCCGCACTTTTGATATCCCGCTGATGGAACTGTCGGCGTATCGCTTTGGAATCGGCATTCCAGATTGGTTTAACTTGAAAGCTCGCACTTATGAGCAGCGTCGCAATCGCTATAACCAATCTTCGCACTTGGATTTGCAGGAGGTGATGACGAATTTCAGCGCGAGTCGTTTCAACGGCGGTTTGAACCTTGCGGCGAACTTGGTCGGCAAGCCCGGGAAAATGGGCATCGCGGGTCACATGGTTCAGGATCTGTACAACGAAGGCCAGCTGCAACGGATCAACGATTATTGTCGCTGCGACGTGCTGGATACATATTTTGTGTTGCTGCGAACTAAGATCCTCACCGGAGAGATTTCGCTCGAGCAAGAGACAGAGCTAATCGCCGAAGCAACGGCGTGGCTCGAGGAGCGATCGAATGAGTTCCCAGTGTACCGTGAGTATTTGGACCAGTGCACGCCGTGGGAGAACCCATGGGTAGCCAAAGAAGACGCCTAGAGGCGACCGCTGCTCCGTGTGATCGATAAAGTACCCATCCACCGCTCCGCGTGATGAAGCGGATGCAAAGTGCCTGGCCACTAAACCGGCGGTCGGCAGATGAAGGCAGCCTGCTTGAGTATTCTCCCCTCAAGTCGCCGGTGAGTATTGCGTGCCGTTTTGCCTCGGCGGCATCACATGGAATGTGATGAGTACGATCGGTACCCATCACCGCTCCGCGTGATGCGTCCCAGGTAACGCGCGTTTCCAAAACGAGTGCGTCGTGGAAAATCGGATCAATCCTTGCTGAGCCAGAATGCACCAAACGCGTTTGACTCTCGGAAAGTCAGTTTAGACGTTTTGTCGAGCCGCAGATTGTTCGCTTTTGCTCACGCCAAAGCCACGTCAGTTGGTTGTCCATCTTACAGCTTCGCAAATCCGCAGAAAAAAATCACGTAACCTTCATCGTTGCGTGTCGAGTAGACATTAGCCGCTTTTCGCGGTTGAAGGCGTTCAAACCTGCGTTATCGGGCAAGTTTCGCTTGCAGCGGTGTAGAATCCGCAGTTCC